>NZ_CP121648.1:2870000-3215833 GCF_029714205.1 Methylobacterium sp. CB376
CTCCGCCGGCGCGGCGCCCTGCGCGCCGGGTCCAAGGCCATGGTCGAGGACCTGCGCCGGCTCAGCGCCGGCCTCGACGACGCGGTCGGAACCGCATCGTGAGCCCGCCGCTCACCGCGAATCCGTCGCCGCCGGCCCGGGCGACGCTCGTGCCGCCGGCGAGCGTGGCGCTGAGGACCGGGATGATGTCGGCGCGCAGGCCGGCCTCGACCTGGCCATAGGTCGCGCGGCTCGCCCGCCCGAGCTGCGTCCGGATCGGGAGCGCCGGCAGCGTCGTGACGGAGGTGACGATCGTGCGCGCACCGTCGAGGAATTCCCGCTCGGCGGTCAGGTGCAGGAAGCCCGTCACCGTTCCTGCGAAGGCCGCGAGGGGCGCCGTGCGCGGCTGCGCCCCGGCCCGCGCCACCAGCGAGGCGAGATCGGTGCCGCGCACGCTCTGGGTCTGGGCCGCGTCGCCGGCCTCGGTGTAGCCGTCGACGCGCGTGGTCGCGTCGGTCAGCGCGGTGACCGGGCCGAGGCGCCGGCCGTCCGTCGCGCTGGCCCCGCAGGACGCCGCCGCGTCCGCCTCGCCTGCATCCGCCCCTTGGTTCCATAAGATCCCTTATGCGAATCGGGTGTGTCGGCGCAAAGGAGACTTGTCGTCCGACATCTGGTTGATGGCTTGGCCATCTCCCATTTCGGCAATGCGGATGTCGGCGTCGCTCAGGCGCCGTGCCGGATCGCACGACCGGCCTTCCCCGCCGGGCAGCACAATCGAAGGCCCAGAGCAGGCTTGCGGCTTCGGCCCGAGCGAAGCCTGCCCTAGCGGTGCACCGGCCCTTCCGACTTCGCCGTGCCCAGGATGCACAGCGACACCCCGACCACGCCCACGACCGTGCCCAGCGCCGATTGGTGGATGAAGGACCAGTAATAGCCCGGGCCGCCGACGGCGATCCCGGCGAGGGTCAGGAGCAGGCCGCGGAGGAAGACCGGCGGCTTGGCCTCCGGGAGTTTGGCGTGCGGCGTATAGGTCGGGGTGGCGTCCATGCGCGGCCTCGCGGAGCGTCCCCCGTCAACGTCCGGCGCGCGGCCCGGGGTTCCGGGCCGCGCGCCGTCACAGCAGCTGGTCGAGCGTGATCGGCAGGCTGCGCACCCGGATGCCCGTCGCGTGCCAGACCGCGTTCGCCACCGCGCCCGCCGTTCCGGTGATGCCGATCTCGCCCACCCCCTTGATCCCGAGGGCGTTGACGTGCGGGTCCGCCTCCTCGACCAGGATCGCCTCCAGGGCGGGCACGTCGGCATTCACGGGCAGGTGGTACTCGGCGAGGTTCGCGTTCATGATCCGGCCGGTGCGGGGATCGTGGACGGCCCTCTCGTGCAGGGCGAAGGACAGGCCCCAGATCATCCCGCCGTAATATTGGCTGCGCACGAGGCGCGGGTTGATCACGCGCCCCGCCGCGAAGGCGCCCACGAGCCGCGTGCAGCGCACCTGCCCGAGATCCGGATCGACCTTCACCTCCGCGAAGACGGCGCCGTGGGCGTGCATCGCGTAGGCCTCGCGCGCCGCCGGATCGCCCGCGCCCTTGCCCCGCCCCTCGACGGAGGCGCGGCCCGCCCGGGCCAGGATCTCCGTGAAGGCCTCGCCGCGGCCCTCGTCGTCGCGGCGCAGCAGCCGGCCGCCGCGGGCGACCACCCCGGCATTGCCGGCCCCGAAGAGCGGCGAGCGCTCGTCCGCGGTGGCCAGCGCGGCGAGTGCGGCGATCGCGGCGGCGCCCGCCTCGTGGATCGCCGCCCCGGCCGTCGCCGTGTGGGCGGAGCCGCCGGCGATGCCGCCGTTCGGGAGCCGGGAATCGCCCATCCGGAACGCGACGGCGTCGATGTCGAGGCCGAGGGATTCGGCGGCGATCTGGGCCAGGGCGGTCCAGGCCCCCTGCCCCATGTCGTGGGCGCCGATCTCCACCGCAGCCCCGCCATCCGCCCGGATCTCGGCGCGCGCCTCGGCCTCGAACATCAGCGCCGGGAAGGTCGCGGTCCCGAGGCCCCAGCCCACCAGGAGCCCGTCGGTGTCGCGGCGCTGCCGCGGCGCGCGCGGGCGCCCGGCCCAGCCGAAGCGCTCCGCGCCCTGCCGGTAGCACTCGCGCAGGGCCTTCGACGAGAAGGGCCGGCCGGATGCGGGCTCGCGCTCGGCGTAGTTGCGCAGGCGGAATTCCAGCGGGTCGAGCCCGCAGGCCTCGGCGAGTTCGTCGACCGCGCTCTCCAGCGCCGCGCTGCCCGTCGCCTCGCCGGGCGCACGCATGAAGAGCGGCGTGCCGGTGTCGAGGCGCAGGGCCCGATGCGTCGTCCTGAGGGCGGGCGTCGCGTAGAGCGTGTGCGACACGCCGCCCGCCGGCTCGATGAAGTCGTCGAAGCGGCTGGTCGCGGTCAGCGTGCCGTGGTCGAGGGCGGTGAGCCGGCCCTCGGCATCGGCGCCGAGCCGCAGCCGCTGGCGGGTGGGCGCGCGGTGCCCGACCGGCCCGTACATCTGATCGCGGCGCAGCACCAGCTTGACCGGCCGCCCGGCGAGGCGGGCCGCCATGATGCCGAGCACCTGCGGCCCGGAAATCATGCCCTTCGAGCCGAAGCCGCCGCCGAGGAAGGGGCTCCGGATGTGGACGTCGTCGGGCGCGATGCCGAACAGGCCGGCGATCCGCCCCTGGGCCATCGCCATGCCCTGGCTCGGCGTGTCGAGGGTCAGGCGGTCCCCGTCCCAGGACACCACCACGGCGTGGGGCTCCATGGCGTTGTGGTACTGCGCAGGCGTCTCGTAGGTCGCGTCGATCCGCGCGGTCGCCCGGGCGAGGCCGTCCTCGACGTCTCCGACCGCGAGGTCGGCCGGCTCCCCGACCCCGACCGCGGGCGGCGCGAAGGCAGGCCCGGCGTCGAGCCCGATCGCGGGCGGCTCGCTCTCGTAGGTCGGGGCGAGCAGCGCGGCGCCCTCGGTCGCCGCCTCCAGCGTCTCGGCGATCACCACGGCGATCGGCTGGCCGGGATAGCGCACCTCCGGGCCCTGGAGCAGGTCGAGCCGGAAGGTGAAGGGGTCGTGCTTCTCGTCGGGGTCCTGCGCCAGGGGCGGCGCGTTCTCGGGCGTCATCACCGCGACGACCCCCGGATGCGCCAGGGCGGCCGGCGCGTCGAGGCCCGCGACGCGCCCGCGGGCGATGCTGCTCGTCGCGAGCACGGCGTGGAGCAGGCCCTCCGGGTGGTGGTCCGCCGCGTAGCGCGCGGCCCCCGTCACCTTGAGGGTCCCGTCGCGCCGCGTCAGGGGCTGGCCGAGATTCGAGCCGTGGCGGAGGCGGGCGGGCTCAGGCATGGGCGTGCTCTCCGGGGGCGGGGGCGAAGACCGAGGCCGGCAGGGCCGGCAGGCGCTCCGGCGTGCCGGCGGCCGCGCGGGCGAGCGCCCGGGCGACGAGGCGCCGCGCGAGCGGGATCTTGAACGCGTTGTCGCCCGAGGGGACCGCCCCGGAGAGCGCGGCCTCGCCCGCGCGGGCGAAGACTTCCGGCCCGGGAGCCGCGCCGGCGAGGAGCGCCTCCGCCTCGCGCGCGCGCCAGGGCTTCGCCGCCACCCCGCCGAGGGCCAGGCGCGCCTCCGCGATCCGCTCTCCGTCGAACCGCAGGGACGCCGCCGCCGACACCGACGCGAAGGCGTAGGACGTGCGCTCGCGCAGCTTGAGGTAGCGCGAGTGGCCCGCGAAGGCGGCGGCCGAGGGCGGAAGCCGGAGGGCGACCACGAGCTCGCCCGGAGCCAGCAGCGTCTCCCGCTCCGGGTGATTGCCGGGCAGGAGGTGGAAGCCGTCGAGGGGCAGGTCGCGCCGCCCCTGCGGGCCCTCCACCTCCGCGACCGCGTCGAGGGCGACCAGGGGCACGCAGAAATCGGACGGGTGAGTGGCGATGCAATGCGCGCTCCAGCCGAGCACCGCGTGCGCGCGGGTCTCGCCCCCGCGCGCGTCGCAGCCCGCGCCCGGGACGCGCCGGTTGCAGGCGCTCGCCGGGTCGTAGAAGTAGGGGCAGCGCGTGCGCTGCAGGACGTTGCCGGCCGCGGTGGCGGCGTTGCGCAGCTGCGCGGAGGCGCCCGACAGCAACGCCTCGGCCACGGCCGGACAGGCGCGGGCGAAGTCCGGGTCGGCGGCGAGGTCGGCGTTGCGCACCAGCGCACCGATGCGGAGGGAACCGTCGGGCAGGGTCTCGATCCGGTCGAGACCGGGCAGCCGCGTGAGGTCGACGAGCCGCGTCGGGCGCTCGATCCCTCCCTTCATCAGGTCGACGAGGTTGGTGCCGCCGGCGAGGAAGGCGGAGCCCGCCCCGGCGCCGGCCGCCACCGCCTCCGCGATCGTGGCCGGGCGAAGGTACTCGAACCGGTTCATGCCGCCTCTCCCCGGCCCTGCTTCTCCGCTCTGGCGAGGCGCGCCCGCGCGTCGCGCACCGCCTCGGTGATCCCCGCATAGGCGCCGCAGCGGCAGAGATTGCCGCTCATGCCCTCGCGGATGCGCTCGGGATCGTCCCCCGCCAGCCCCTCGCGGATCAGCCCGATCGCCGACATGATCTGCCCCGGGGTGCAGTAGCCGCATTGCAGCGCGTCGTGGTCGAGGAAGGCCTCCTGCACCGGATGGAGCGCCCCGTCCCGCGCCACGCCCTCGATCGTCACGACCTCGGCGCCGTCGAGGCTGACCGCGAGCGCCAGGCAGGCATTCACGCGCCGCCCGTCGACCAGCACCGTGCAGGCGCCGCACTGGCCGCGGTCGCAGCCCTTCTTGGTGCCCGTGAGGGCGAGCCGCTCGCGCAGGAGGTCGAGGAGCGTCACCCGCGCATCCTCCAGGACGAGCGCGCGCGCGTCGCCGTTCACCGTGAGTGTGATCGGTATGGTCATGCCGGCTTCCTGTTCGGAACCCTTACACTAGGTGCCGCGGCGGGGCCGGCCAGCCCCGCTCGTCCCCGGCCCCGCTCCCGCGACACCGTGTCGGCCGGTCCTCGACCATTCCGGCCGCCGCGGCGCCGGCGGGAAGACCAGTTCAGACCCCGCGCGCCGCCCGCTCGCGCCGGACCGCGCAAGGTGGCGACCGGGGGCAATGCTCCGGCACGGCGTCGCTCCACTGCATGGTCGGAATCCTGACAGTCAACGCGGCCGGCTTGCCTTTGCGGACGGCCCATGCCACGCCCCGCGAAGGCATCGCTCGGCTTGGTCGCGGTCCGTCGATCTTTGGGGTGAGCCCGCGAGACTTGCGAGCGGCGACGGCGGGAGTTCCGGTTGAGTGAGCGTGAGGAGCCGGCCGCCGTCGCGGCCGAGCGGGTGACGGAGCTGGAGGCCGAACTGGCGCGGCTGCGCCGCTCCCTCGACGAGGCGACCCGGCGCGCCGCGGCGGAGACGCCGACGAGCCATGCCGGGCACGAGCGGGAACTGGCGGAGGCGAGGGCCGAACTCGCCCTCGCCCAGGCCCGGCTCGCCGAGCTCGAACAGTCCAATGCCGGTCTCCACGCCGAGCGGCTGAGTCTGACGGCGAGCGAGGCGCGCTACAGACTCGCGGTCGAGAGCGCCCGCGACTACGCGATCTTCACCACGGACCTCACCGGCCGCATCACCGGCTGGAACACCGGGGCGGAGGGCCTGCTCGGCTGGAGCGAGGCCGAGGCCCTGGGGCAACCGCTCAACCTCATCTTCACGCCCGACGACGACCGCGCCGCCATCGCGGAGGCGGAGATGCGCCTCGCCGTCACCGAGGGCCGGGCCGAGGACGACCGCTGGCACCAGAGGCGCGACGGCAGCCGGTTCTGGGCCAACGGGGTCATGATGCCGCTGCGCGACGACGCGGGCGCGCTCGCGGGCTTCCTGAAGATCCTCCGCGATCGGACGGCGCAGAAGAAGGCCGAGGAGCACCAGGCGCTGCTGCTGAACGAGCTGAACCACCGGGTGAAGAACACGCTCGCCACCGTCCAGGCCTTCACCACCCAGACCCTGCGCAGCGCCGCCTCCCTGGCGGAGGCCCGAGAGGCGATCACCGCCCGCCTGATCGCCCTGTCCAAGGCGCACGACGTGCTGACGGACGAGAACTGGCAGGGGGCGGACCTCGCCCAGATCGTCGCGGACGCCCTGCGCCTGCACGGCGACGGCCAGCGCTGCCGCTGGCAGGGCAATCCGATCCGGGTCTCCGCGCGGATCGCGCTCGCCCTCGCGATGGTGCTGCACGAACTCGCCACCAACGCGACCAAGTACGGCGCGCTCTCGAACGCCCACGGGACCGTGGCGGTGACGTGGCGCATCGCCGAGGAGGACGGGGAGCCGCGCCGCGCGCCGCGCCTGAGCCTTCACCTGCGCTGGGAGGAGCGCGGCGGCCCGCCCGTCCTGCCGCCGACGCGCCAGGGCTTCGGCTCGCGGATGATCGAGCGCGGCGTCGGCAGCGAACTCGGGGGCACGGTGCGGCTCGCCTACCCGCCGGAGGGCGTCGTCTGCGACCTTCACCTGCCGCTGGAGATGGGCTGATCCGCCGTCCGGACGCTCAATTCCGGACAGCGGATGACACGCCCGCGCGGCGCTTGAGCGACGCCGACATCCGCGTGACGACGCAATCCGTCGGGTGTCGTGTGACGCCCCTCAGGGCAGGCGCGCCCGCCCGAGTCCGTCCCCCGCCCCGTCCGGGACCGACAGGTAGGTGAGCCGGTCCGGTCCGGGCGCGGCCTCGCGCAGGCGCTCGAGGCCGCGACGGATGTCCCGCCGCCCCGCGGCCCAGCGGTCGCGGATCGAGGATGGGGAGAAGTCGAGGGTCTTGGCCGAGACCTCGTCGGGTCCGCCCTGATAGGCGAGATGCAGCAGGGTGGCCCGGGCGCCGTCGGGCTCCAGCCGGGCATGCAGCGCGTAGTCCCGCCGCAGCGCGGCCACGCTGCGCCGCGTCGCGCTCGCGAAGATGAGGTCGTGCGCCCGCTCCAGCACGGCGTCGAGGCTGCGCGGGCGCGGCGCCCGCAGGCTGAACAGCTCGGCCGCGATGCAGAGGAGGTCCCGCTCCGGCGGATCCGCCAGCACCAGGTCGAGCGGCACGTTGTTGGTGTAGCCCGCGTCGCAGTAGAGGCGCCCGGCGATCTCCACCGGCGGGAAGGCCGGGATGATCGAGGCGCTCGCCAGGATGTGGTCCGGCCCGATGCCCCCATCCGCCGTGTCGAACCGCACCTCGTCGCCGGTCTCGACATCGACCGCGGTGACCGTCAGCCGGGTGTCGCCCCGGTTCAGGCGGTCGAAATCGACAAGCCGCGTCAGGGTCGCGCGCAGCGGCGCGAGATCGTAGAGGGCGACGTCGTTCGGCATCCAGGGCAGGGCCGACCACAGGCCCGGGAAGCGCTGGCGGAAGAGCGAGGGCCGGCCGGCCAGGGCCGCGAGCGCGGAGTGGAGGCCGTTATAGGTCTGGCGCAGCTTGGTGGCGCCGGTGGGTTCGCGCAGCGAGTGGACGGCCGCCTCGGCCCAGAATTCCCGCAGGCGGTCGAGGCGGGCCTCGGGCGGGTTGCCGACCAGGAGCGCGCCCGTCACCGCGCCGATCGAGGCCCCGACGATGCGGCGCGGCCGGATCTCCTCGGCGATGAGGTGCTCGCAGATGCCCGCCAGGTAGGCGCCGAGGGCGTTGCCGCCGCCCAGAACCAGGGCGACGTCTTGCGGCAGGGTTCGAGAGGGTGACGGCAAGGCGGGATCCGGGCTGAGGGCGTGTCCGGCTCAATGTCGCGGTTTCGGGCCGGTTCCCCTTCGGGAGCCGGCGGGTGCGGCGCCTCCCGCGCGCTTTCGCCGCGCATCCGCCCGCCCGTCCGGACGTTGCCGCCGCGGTCGTCGAGAGGGGCAGAGGCATGTCGCAGCCGGGTGAGCCGCCGGTCCCGGGTCGGGTCTACGAGATCCCGCCGCGCTCGGGGGTCGCCTTCGCGCTCGACCGCGGGCAGCGCCTCACCGTGATCGATCCGCAGGGGGAGCAGGTCGCGGACCTCCTGGCCTTCCGCCGCGGCGACGTGGAGGAGGTGATCTCCTCGGGGCGCACCATCGACTATGTCGGGCGCATCTTCCTGAGCACGGGCGACCCGCTCTACTCGAACCGGAGCGCCGTGCTCCTGCGCATCGTCGAGGACACGGTCGGCCGGCACGATTTCCTGCTGACGCCCTGCTCGGCCGACACGTTCCGCATCATCTACGGCGACGCGCACCCGCATCACGGCTGCTTCGGCAACCTCGCCCGGGCGCTCGCGCCCTACGGGGTGACGCCCGACCGGATCCCGGTCGCGTTCAACGTCTTCATGCACGTCACCGTGGACGGGGCGAGCGGCGCGATCGCCGTCAGGCCACCGCTCAGCCGCGCCGGCGACCGGGTCGTGTTCGCGGCCGAGGCCGATCTGGTGATCGGGCTCACCGCCTGCTCGGCGCTGCAATCGAACAACTACGCCTTCAAGCCGATCCACTACCGGGTGGATGCTGCCTGATTCCGCGGTGATCGCCCGACCGGGGGCAGGAACAACCCCTACCCGACGAGGTTGTCCCGCCGCCGTGGATGCGTCGCGCGCGATTCTTTCACCGCGTTCTGTTTTCGGCACCCGCCGCGCCAGCGCGCGGCGACGCCGTCGACGGCTCCCTCACCCTGGAAAACCTTGTCCTGCGTGCCATGACCTTTCCCGAGGATGATGCCGACCACCCCCTGGCCAACCGCTTCAGGGCCTTCCTGCGCCGCCCGGCCTTCCCCTGCGTCGGCGCGAAATCCGCCCTGCAGCGCGGGCAACTGCGGCTCGTGGTGGCGGGCGACCTCGCGGCGGGGCGCGACGACGACCGGATCTACCCGGCGCTGCTCGCCTTCGTGGCGCGCACCCGCGAGGCGCCCGGGCTGTTCCAGAGCTTCGCGGTGCTGTTCGAGGGGCCGACCTCCCTGACCGAGGAGGCTTTCGAGACGCATCTCTGGGCGCGCATCCAGGCCCTCTCGGACCGGGACAGCCGGGTCGGCCTGCCCTACGACCCGCGCGTGCGCGCGGACCCGGACGACCCGCACTTCGCCCTGAGCCTCGGGGGCGAGGCCTTCTTCGTGGTCGGGCTGCATCCCGGCGCGAGCCGGCCGGCCCGGCGCTTCGAGGCGCCGGCGCTGGTGTTCAACCTGCGGGAGCAGTTCGTGCGATTGCGCGCGGAGGGGCGCTACGAGAGCCTGCGCGCCGCGATCCTGGACCGGGACCTGGCCTGGACGGGCTCGATCAACCCGATGCTGGCGCGGCACGGCGAGACCTCGGAGGCGCGCCAGTACAGCGGGCGGCTGGTCGGCGAGGCCTGGACCTGCCCGTTCCGCCGCCGCGAGACCGCGCCGCGCGGCGATCCCGACCAGGTGGCGCGCGACCTGCGGGCGGGCGCCTTCCTGGCCCCGCCGCGGGCCCGCACGGAGCAGCTGTGATGATGGCGCTGGACCAGGGCAAGGAGGCGGCGCTGCTGGCGCTGGTGGAGGCCGTCCGCGCCACCGGCTACCGCTTCACCACGGTGACGCCGGCGACGCATGCGCGGGTGAACGGCCGCCCGCAGAACCGGGAGGCGCGCAACCTGCGCGACGTTCTCGGCTGGAGCCGGCCGTTCCGCCCGCACCTCCTGCCCCCGCCGCTGCTGGCGGCCCTGCGAGAGGCCGCGGCGGTCGTGCCCGAGGGCGATCTCCTGCGGCCGGCGCTCAGGCTGTCCAGCCTCGACGGCGAACTCTTCCTGCACTCGGCCTTCCCGCCGCTCGCCGCCGATTCGGTCTTCTTCGGGCCGGACACCGTGCGGTTCGCCGCAGCCGTGCTGGACCATCTCGCCGCGCGCGAGCGCCCGGTGCGGCGCGCCGTCGACATCGGCTGCGGCTCGGGCGCCGCCGGCATCCTGATCGCCAAGCGCGCCCCCGGGGCCGAGGTGGTGCTGGTCGACATCAACGAGAAGGCGCTGCGGGCGGCGCGGCTGAACGCGCGGGCCGCCGGGGTCGCGAACGTGCGCGCGCGGCCCAGCAACATGCTGTCCGGCGTCGAGGGCGCCTTCGACCTCATCGTCTCGAACCCGCCCTTCATGGTCGACGCGGCCGGCCGGGCCTACCGGGACGGCGGCGGCGCCCTCGGCACGGGGCTCTCCCTCGCGGTCGTGCGCGCGGCCGCCGAGCGCCTCGCCCCGGGCGGGACGCTGGTTCTGTTCACCGGCGCCGCGATCGTCGAGGGGGCGGACCCGTTCCGGGAGGCGGCGGCCGCCGCCTGCGAGGCGGCCCGCCTCGCCTGGACCTACCGGGAGGTCGACCCGGACGCCTACGGCGAGGAACTCGACGGGCCGGCCTACGCGGCGGCCGAGCGGATCGCCCTCGTCGTCCTGACCGCCACGAGGCCGGAATGACCGACGTGACCGCAATGCCCGCCGCGCCCGATCGCGCCGCCGAGACCGAGGCCTTCCGGTGCGACGCGCTCGCCGGGCTCGGCCGCACGCCGAGGTCCCTGCCCGGCAAGTACCTGTGGGACGAGACCGGCTCGACGCTGTTCGACCGGATCTGCGGCAGCCGCGACTATTACCCGACCCAGCAGGAGATGGGGCTGCTGCCGGAGGTGGCGGCCGAGGTCGCGGGCGTGGTCGGGCGCGGCGCCACCATCGTCGAGTACGGCAGCGGCGCGAGCCGCAAGATCCGCACCCTGCTCGACCGGCTCGAGGCCCCTGCCCGCTTCATCGCCCTCGACATCTCCTGGGACTTCCTGGTGGCGGCGATCGACCGGCTCGCCCGGGATTACCCGGCCGTGGCGATGCGGCCGGTCCACGCCGACTACGCCCGGCCGATCCGGCTGCCGATCGACCTCGGCGGCGGCCCGGTCCTGGGCTTCTTCCCGGGCACGAGCATCAGCAACTTCGCGCCCGACGGGGCCGTGGCCTTCCTGGGGCGCGTGCGCGACACGCTCGGGCCGAGCCGCCTCCTGATCGGGGTCGATCCGACCCACGACCCGGACCGGCTCCTGCGCGCCTACGGCGGCAGCGACGGCCTGATGGCGGCGCTGCACCTCAACCTGCTGGCGCGCGCCAACCGCGAGATCGAGGCCGGCTTCGATCTCGACGCGTTCCGGCACGAGGCGCGGGTGGTGGAGGATCCGTTCCGGGTCGAGGCCCATCTGGTGGCGCGGCGGCCGACCGCGTGCCGGATCGCCGGTCGGGTCATCGACTTCGCGGCCGGCGAGAGCATCCACACCGACAATTCCTACAAGTACGCGCCGGACGCCTTCCGGGCCCTCGCTTTCGCGGCGGGCTGGGTGCCGAAACGGGTCTGGGTCGACGCGGAGGGGCTCTTCAGCCTGCACCTTCTCAGATGCGATTAAGCGATTGCGGGAGAAGGACGAAGCGGCGCCCCGCGCCGGGCCGAGGCGAGCCGCGGCGGGGTGTCAGCATCGTCCCGTAACTGTCTGATCAAAAGTGACTTTCATGCACCGGAGCCGGGCGCCGATCCGTCCCGGCGGGCGGGGGTGCCCCGCCTCTGCCGCGAGGCGCCCCGGCCCGCATGGCCCGCTCCGTCGTGGACGGGCCGGGAGCGAACCCCCGCCCCGCCCCGCGGATCGCGCCGCGCGCCTCAGCGGTAGCCGTCGTAGCGCTCGCTGCTCCGGCTCATGCCGCGGGCCACGTAGTCGCCCGTGATCGAGCGCTGGCCGAACATCAGCCACGCGAGGCCGAAGCCGATCGCGCCGGCGACGAACCAGCCCGTCATCGTGGCCCCGTCCACGTCGCCCACGTAGTCGCGCCCGCGCTGCACGTAGCGCGAGCCCTGCTCGGCGACGTCGTCCCAGCGGTCAGAGGCCTGGTCGGCGAGATTGCGCGCCGCGCTCGTCGCCTGATCGTAGAGGCTCTCGCCGCCCTGGCCGCCGCGGCCCGTGGTGCTGCGGGGGCCTCCGGCTTGTGTTCCACCAGCCATGTCCATCCTCCTCCGGTCTGACGGCCGGGGACCGGGCCGGCCCCACGGCGATGGCGCCCCCACAACGCCGTGCCGCGCGACGGTGTTCCGCCGGGCGTCGGCGCTCCGCCGCGCGACGGAGCGCCGACGCGGGACGGTGGTGCGGAGCGGGGTGCGCGACCGCAGCGGGCGCCGTCACTCGGTCGGGGACGCGGGGGCGTCGATCTCCTCGGGGTCCGGCCCCCAGGCGCCGAGCGTGTGCGTCTCCGCCCGGACGAGATGCTCCGGCGGCGCCCCGTCAGGGCACGCCTCCGGCGGGCCCTCCGCCAGCGCCGCGAAGGCGGCGCGGATCTCCGGATCGCCGAGGGCCCGCGCGAAGGCGTCGCGGTCCGCGCAGGTGAGCCTGCGGCCCTCGAAGCGGGCGTAGACCAGCCCCGTCGCGGGCTCGGCGAAGCGGATCAGGCGCATCTTGCGGGCGCAGTCGCGCAGGAAGCCGGTGTTGCGGGAGGGCGCCATCGCGTCGGCGCCCGGATAGACCTGCGGCGGGCCGCCGGCGTCGACGTTGATGCGCCGGAAGCGCTCGATGTCGAGGAGGCGGGCCGGATCGAGGATCGTCATCTCGCCGTTCCAGCCGAAGGCGACGGTGCGCGGGCGGCAGCCCTGCGCCACGCTGTTGTCCAGGAACTCCGTGTGCACCCGCCGGTCCGGCTTCAGCGCCCAGGTGAAGAACAGCCGCGGCATGCCGGTGAAGGCCTCGACGTTGTGGGCGAGGAGGTCGTCGACGGCCTTGTAGCGGCCGAAGCGCTCGCCCCGCAGCCATGCCCGCTCGACCGTCGCGTCCGGCGGCGTGATCATGAACAGCATGTAGATCCGGTCGCCGAAGCGGGTGAGGAGCTGACTCCCGTCCTCCGCCCGCGAATCCGCCGCGAAGCTGTCGAACCGGAACCGGTCGATCAGCAGGTGCGACATCCGTCCCTGGCGCGCCTTGGCCGCCATGTAGCGGTCGAGCTTGGTGTTGACGATCTCGACCTCGTGGCCGGTCAGCGTCCCCGCGTAGCGCCGCGCAGGGCCGAGCGAGGCGTAGTCCAGCAGGAACTTGCGCCAGATGTCGGGGCTGATGAGGGCGAAATCGGACCAGTCCGCGCCGATCCGCCCGGCCAGCGCCCGCTGCAGGGGCCGCATCGTGCTCTTGCCCGAGGCCGAGGCGCCCTTGACGTTCATGACGATCGGCCGGGCCTGCGGGGTCAGCACGCGGTAGCCCTCGCGCAGAGCCGCCTCCCGGAACCACGGGTCGAGGAGCCGGCCGATCTCCCGGCTGCCGTGCCCGTTCGAGACCAGCGGCGCGGCGATCCGCAGGATCAGGGCACGGTCGCGCAGCAGCCGGCCGCGCTGGCGGATGATCCCCGCCACGGCCCGGCGCAGCGCCTCGCAGGCGGCGCGCGCGAGGGAATCCTCCTCCCGCGCCGCCCGCTCGCAGGATTCGGCGAGGATCCGGAGCGCCCGCTCCTCGACCGGCTCCGCCGCGGGGCCGGGCGCCGGAGCGGCACGGAACCGCGACAGCCAGCCCTTCCTCGCCGGCGGCGGCGGCGGCGCGAAGATCGCGTCGAGGACGCGCTCCATCCGGGCGGAGGCCCGCGCGTCGACGCCGTCGAGGGCCGCGCGGAGCTCGGCGTGGCGGGGCCGGATCGCGGTCGCCAGGATCCGCTCGGTCATCCGGCGGAAATTCACCCCGAGATCCGCGTATTCCTGCCCGGTCGGGACCGAGAGGTCGGCGGTGACGCGCACCAGAACCTCGTGCACGGCCAGCCGCTCGGGCCGGAACGCGACCAGATCCTGCGGCGCCAGACCGCAGACCCCGGCGAGGTCCTCCGCGTCGGCGAGCCGGGTCGAGACGTTCTCGGGCCGAAACACCGTCGCGAGGGGCAGGAAGGCCCGCGGCAGAGTCGATTCAATCCCCGGATTCCAGGGACCGAAGGCGGTCAAGGTCTCGTCGGACGGGTCGCTGAGCATCGGCGGGGCCCTCCTCGCGAAGCGTCTCCTATTTGACACATGGTATCTGGTATGCCAACTTCCCATTGACGCCGCCGCGAGGCGGTGCAAGACCGGCCGCCCGGGTGCGCCGCGTCGCTCGGCGCCGGATCCTGTCCGGCGAGGGCGGCGCAGCCGCGAGGGCGCACCGGCGCGAGCGAGGGAGCGCCCGATGGTGAGAGAGTCGAGGTCGTTCGCGACCCGTCCGACGTCCGGACGCGTCGCGCCGGGGCCCGCCGCCCGCCCGCTCCCCGCCGCCTGCCCGAATCCCCCGCGAGACCGCCGTGGAGCCCGGATCACGCCTGCCGTGACTCGGGCCGTCTCATCCGGCTCCGGCCGGCCCCGCAACCGCTCAAGGTGAAGACACGCGCATGACCAAGGCACTCGAAGGCGTGAAGATCCTGGATTTCACGCATGTCCAGTCCGGGCCGACCTGCACGCAGCTGCTGGCGTGGTTCGGCGCCGACGTCATCAAGGTCGAGCGTCCGGGCGTCGGCGACATCACGCGCTCGCAGCTGCAGGATGTGCCCGACGCGGACAGCCTGTATTTCACGATGCTGAACTCGAACAAGCGGTCGATCACGCTCGACACGAAGAACCGGAAGGGCATGGAAGTGCTCGAGGATCTCGTGCGGACCTGCGACGTGCTGGTCGAGAACTTCGCCCCCGGGGCGCTCGCCCGGATGGGCCTGACCTGGGAGCGCATCCAGGCGCTCAACCCGCGCATGATCGTCGCCTCGGTCAAGGGCTTCGGCCCGGGCCCGTACGAGGATTGCAAGGTCTACGAGAACGTCGCGCAGTGCGCCGGCGGCGCCGCCTCCACGACCGGGTTCCGGGACGGCCTGCCGCTGGTGACCGGCGCGCAGATCGGCGATTCCGGCACCGGCCTGCACCTCGCGCTCGGCATCGTGACGGCCCTCTACCAGCGCACCCATACGGGCCGCGGCCAGCGCGTCGACTGCGCCATGCAGGACGGGGTGCTGAACCTGTGCCGGGTGAAGCTGCGCGACCAGCAGCGCCTGAGCCACGGGCCGCTCAAGGAGTACAGCCAGTTCGGCGAGGGCGTGCCCTTCGGCGATTCCGTGCCGCGCGCCGGCAACGATTCCGGCGGCGGCCAGCCGGGCCGCATCCTCAAGTGCAAGGGCTGGGAGACCGACCCCAACGCCTACCTCTACTTCATCACGCAGGCGCCGGTCTGGGAGAAGATCTGCGACGTCATCGGCGAGCCGGAATGGAAGACCCATCCCGACTACGCCAAGCCGGCCGCCCGCCTGCCCCGCCTGAACCAGATCTTCGAGCGCATCGAGCAGTGGACGATGACGAAGAGCAAGTTCGAGGCGATGGAGATCCTCAACCGCTACGACATTCCCTGCGGCCCGATCCTGTCCATGAAGGAGCTGGCCGAGGAGCCGTCGCTGCGGGCGACCGGCACGATCGTGGAGGTCGAGCACCCGGTGCGCGGCGCGTACCTGACCGTCGGCAACCCGATCAAGCTGTCCGACAGCCCGACCGAGGTGAAGCGCTCGCCGCTGCTCGGCGAGCACACCGACGAGGTGCTGCGCGAGGTGCTCGGCTACGGCGAGGAGCGGATCGTCGACATCGCCGCCTCGGGGGCGATCGGCGCCTTGCCGAAAATCGCCGCCGAGTAGGCCCTGACGCCGCGGCGCCCGCTCCCCGGGCGCCGCCCACCGGACGCGACGGCCGCCGCGCCTCCCGCGGCGGCCGAACGGGGAGGCTTGCGCGCGACGAAGCTCCCCTGACGGAGGCCTTTATGCGCATCGCACTCATCGGTCAGCAGGATTTCGGCAAGGCCGTGCTCGAGGCCTTCCTGGAGCGGGGCGACACGGTCGCGGGCGTGTTCTGCGCGCCCGACCGGGAGGGTGCCAAGCCCGACGCGCTGAAGCGCGAGGCGGAGGCCCGCGGGCTGCCGCTCCACCAGTTCCCGAGCCTCAAGAGCCAGGACGCGGCCGACACGCTGCGCGCCCTCGACGCCGATCTCGGCGTGATGGCCTACGTGCTGCAATTCGCGCCCCAGAGCTTCGTGACGATCCCGCGGCACGGGACGATCCAGTACCACCCGTCCCTGCTGCCGGCCTATCGCGGTCCCTCCTCGATCAACTGGCCGATCGCCAAGGGCGACGCGCGCACCGGGCTAAGCATCTTCCGGCCGACGGACGGCCTCGACGAGGGACCGGTGATCCTGCAGAAGACCTGCGAGATCGGCCCGGACGACACGCTCGGCGACGTCTATTTCGGCCGGCTCTTCCCGATGGGCGTTGCCGCGATGCTGGAGGCCGCCGATCTCGTGGTGGCGGGACGCCACCGGGAGGTGGTGCAGGACGAGGCGCAGGCGAGCTACGAGGGCTGGTTCTCGGCCAAGGCCGCGCGCCTGTCCTGGGACTCCCATATCGATCACCTCTACAACCTGATCCGCGCCGCCAACCCGGCGCCGGGGGCCTGGACCACCCTGGAGGGGCGCAAGCTCCAGTTCTTCGACTGCCGCAAGCACCCGGTGCGGCGGATCGCCGAGGTGAAGGGGGCGCTCGGCGAGGTCGTGGCGGTCGGCGAGGAATCGATCCGCATCACCGCCCAGGGCGGCCAGATCGAGCTGTTCAAGCTGAAGCCGGAGGGCGGGTCCAAGATGTCGGCCGGCGCCTTCGCGCGCGAGGGCGGGATCCGGGTCGGTCATATCCTCGGGACCTGAGGGGGAGACGGGGCGGCGTCCGATCGCCGCCCCCGCCGCGCGCGGGCGCCGCGCCTATCCTCCGAGCGGCGCCGGGCGCGGCGAGACGCCCTGCGCGAGCGCCGCGTCGCGCTCCGCCGCGCAGGCGCGGGCGTGGGCCGGACGCGCGCGCAGGCGCGCCAGGTACGCCCTGGCGAAATCCGGGACCTGCTCGTCCAGCCCCGCCATCTCGGCCAGCATCAGCGCGTAGCCGAGGCTGATATCCGCCGCGGTGAAGCGGTCCGCCGCCGCGTAGGTCCGGTCCCCGAACAGGCTGCCGAAGGCGCGCAGGCGCGAGCCGAACCAGCGGGCGTAATCCTCCACCACCTGCGGCAGGCGCCGCTCGGGCGGCTCGAAGCGGCCGTAGCGGAGCACCAGCGTCTGCGGGACGGTCAGCGTCGCCTCGCCGAGATGCAGCGCGTTCAGGTAGGCGCCGTACTCCGCCTCCTCGGGCGCGACGCCGAGGTTCCCCGGGCTGTAGCGGGCCCCCAGATAGGCGCAGATCGCCGCCGACTCCGTCATGACGGTGTCGCCGTCGCGGAAGGCCGGGATCGTGCCGAGCGGGTTGACCGCGAAGAAATCCTTGCGGTGGGCCCGCGGCGGGAAGGGCAGCACCACGAGTTCGTAGGGAAGGCCGATCTCCTCCAGCATCCAGAGCGGCCGGAAGGAGCGCGCGCCGACGCAGTGATGCAGCCTGATCATGCGGTCGCCTCCCCGCGCGAGAGCATCGTCCGACGAAGGGATGCCGGTTCGTCGCAGACAATGCGGCCCTATCAAAGACCGGGAGCGGCGACCGACGCCGCATGACCGGGCGCTGCTTGACGTCTTTGGTTCTGCCGCATGTCCTACGCTGAACCGGCATCCCCCTTCAGCGGGACATGCTCCAGCCTCGCGCGGGCGGGGCCGCATGGCAAGGCGCGCGGTCCCGCTCCTCGGGCGGATCCCCGGTGCCGGATCGATCGCCGGAGAACCGCCTCACGCGGCCCGGGCCGGGCGGGTCGGCGGCTTGTCCTCGGTCACGTCCACCGCCGGCAGCGCGTCCATGACCCGGGAGGCCGGGAAGGTCACGATCACCTCGGTCCCCTCCCGCGGCTTCGACTTCAGCTGGAAGCCGCCGCCATGCAGGTCGACGAGCCCCTTCACGATCGGCAGGCCGAGGCCGGACCCCTGCTCGGCCGTCTTGATCGCCAGAGAGCCGCGGCCGAAGGAGGACATCACGGTCGGGATCTCGTCTTCCGGGATGCCCGGCCCCGTATCCTTGATGCTGACGTACTGGCCGCCCGACGAGGTCCAGCCGACCTTGATGGTGATCTCGCCCCCGGGCGGCGTGAACTTGATGGCGTTCGACAGGATGTTGAGCACGATCTGACGGACGGCGCGCTCGTCGGCCCAGAGCCGCGGCAGGGACGGGTCGACGAGTTCCCGGAAGTTCTGGTTCTTCGCCCGCGCCCTGAGGCCCATCATGTGCCGGCACTCCTCGACCACGTAGGCGAGCTGCACCGCCTCCTCGTTGAGTTCGTAGCGCCCGGCCTCGATGCGCGACAGGTCGAGGATCTCGTTGATCAGGTTGAGCAGGTGCAGGCCGCTCTCGTGAATGTCGGTCGAGTATTCCTGGTAGGAGGGCGAGGCGTGCGGCCCGAAGACCTCGTTCTTCATCACCTCCGAGAAGCCCAGGATGGCGTTGAGGGGCGTGCGCAGCTCGTGGCTCATGGTGGCGAGGAAGCGCGACTTGGCGAGGTTCGCCTCCTCGGCGCGGCGGCGCGCCTCGTCGGAATTGGCCTTGGCCTGTTCGAGCTCGCCGAAGATCGCGTCCTTCTCGGCCCGCGATTGCAGCGCCGCCACGGTCGAGCGGAAGAGATGATTCGACAGGACCAGGAAGAAGAGCTGGGCGCCGACCGCCATGGCGACGAGCATCACGGATTCGAAGCCGCGGGTCACCAGGAGCAGGCCGAGCGTCGCGAGGCTGAGCGGAACCAGCCCCGCCCCGGCCGCGAGCGGCACGGTGGCGGCGAGCATCGTGGTCCCGGCCGCGACGATGACCAGCACGAACAGCACGAAGGTCTGGGCGTTCGCGGCCTCGACCGAGAAGGGCAGCAGCGCGAGGAGCGCCCAGGCGGTGCTCTGGGTCACCTCGCCGATCACGGCACGCCGCCGCGAGCCGCGCAGGGCCACCGAGTCCGGCGCCTGGCGCAGGAAGCTGCGCGCGAAGACCGCGACCGCCGCGATGCTGCCGAGCACCCCGCAGAGCCACACCGCGCTCCACACCAGCGGCAGCCAGACCGCGGAGGCGGCGGCGACGCAGAGCGCGAACAGCGTCAGCGGCAGGAACGCCCCGATCCGGTACTGGGCGAAGATGCGCAGCAGCTCGTAGTCGAAGGCGCGCTCCAGCCCGATCGAGGAGGTCAGCCGCTCGCGGGCCGAGCGCACGTCGCGCGCGCGCTGGCGCCGCCGCGCCGCCTCCTCGGCGGTCGGGCCCCGCCCGCGCCGCACCATCTGGGCCGTGACTTCGGACATGGGCTCGGGTCGCGCCGCTCCTGCCTCCCGGACGGGGACGAGGACCGAGGCTTGCGGAAAATTATTAAGGTTGCCCTGCCCTGACCGGAGAAACACCGGCCTATCCCGGGCCTGCGCACCGCGCACGCGCATGTGCGGCAGCGCACAAACGCCGCGCTTGCGCCCGTGCCAGGTGTCGCGGCACACCAGCCGCGCTGGAACCACTCCAGAGTATCGTCGGAGCGTGCGATGCCGAAGCTCACCGTCAACGGCAGAACCGTCGAGGTCGATGCCGATCCCGAGATGCCGCTCCTGTGGGCGATCCGGGACCACCTGAATCTCACCGGCACCAAGTACGGCTGCGGCATCGCCCAGTGCGGAGCCTGCACCGTCCACATCGACGGCCAGCCGGCCCGCGCCTGCCAGGCACGCATCGGCGACCTCGCCGAGGCGAAGATCACCACGATCGAGGGCGTCTCCGGCAAGGTGGCGGAGGCGGTCCAGGCCGCGTGGCGCAACCTCGACGTCGTGCAGTGCGGCTATTGCCAGTCCGGCCAGATCATGTCAGCGATCGGGCTGCTCTCCGAGAACAAGGCGCCGAGCGACGCGGAGATCGACGGCGCGATGGACGGCAACATCTGCCGCTGCGGCACCTACCAGCGCATCCGGGCGGCGATCCACGACGCCGCCCGCGCCCTCGCCTGACCCCCGGAGGCTGTCCATGGTCCACGTGCTGGGCGCCAAGCGCCCCTCCGAGCGCCCCTCCGAGCGCGCCCCCGAGCGCCCCTCGGCACCCTCCCGCCGCGCCTTCCTGGCGGGCGCCGCCACGGCCGGCACCGCCCTCGTCGTCGGCTTCCATCTCGGCTCGTCCGGAGCCCGGGCCGAGGCCGCGGGCCCCGACCTCTCGAAGGTCCCGGCCAAGCCCAACGCCTTCGTGCGCATCGCCGCCGACGACAGCGTCACGGTGGTGATCAAGCACCTCGACATGGGCCAGGGCAACACGACCGGGCTCGCCACGATCCTGGCCGACGAGCTCGATGCCGACTGGGCGCAGGTGCGCACCGCCTTCGCGCCCGCGGACGCCTCGCTCTACAACAACCTCGCCTTCGGCCCGATCCAGGGCACCGGCGGCTCCACGGCCGTCGCCAATTCCTGGATCCAGCTGCGCAAGGCCGGGGCCGCCGCGAGGGCCATGCTGGTCTCCGCCGCCGCGGCCGCCTGGCAGGTGCCGGCCGCCGAGATCACGGTGCAGAAGGGCGTGATCCGCCACGCCGCAAGCGGCAAGGAGGCCCGGTTCGGCGCCTTCGCGGCGGCCGCGGCCGCGCAGCCGGTGCCCGAGACCCCGCGCCTCAAGGAGCCCGGGGAGTGGACGCTGATCGGGACCAAGCTCCCGCGGCTCGATTCCGCCGCCAAGACCGACGGCAGCGCGGTCTACGCCCTCGACATCCGGCGCCCGAACCAGCTGACCGCCGTGGTGGCGCGCCCGCCGCGCTTCGGCGCTGCGCTGAGGTCCCTCGACGACGCGGCCGCCCGCAAGGTCGCGGGCGTGGTCGACGTGGTCAGGATCCCGATGGGCGTCGCGGTCGTCGCCCGCGACACCTGGTCGGCCATGAAGGGCCGCGAGGCCCTGCGGATCACCTGGGACGACGCGGGCGCCGACCGGCGCTCCTCGGAGCAGCAGCTCGCGGAGTACAAGGCGCTCGCCGCCAAGCCCGGCCTCGTCGCCGCCAGGCAGGGCGACGCGGCGGGCGGGATCAAGGGGGCGGCCAAGGTGCTGGAGGCGGAGTTCGCCTTCCCGTTCCTCGCCCACGCCCCGATGGAGGTGCTCAACGCCACGATCGAGAAGGCGGCGGACGGCACCTACCTGATCCATGCCGGCTCGCAGTTCCAGACCATCGAGCAGGTCGTGGCGGCGCAGATCCTCGGCACCACGCCCGACCGGATCCGCATCAACACGGTCTGGGCCGGCGGCTCCTTCGGCCGGCGGGCCACCACCTCGGCGGATTACATCGCGGAGGCGGCCGCCATCCTCAAGGCGACCGGCGAGGGCCGGCCGATCCACCTCGTCTGGACGCGCGAGGACGACATCACGGGCGGCTATTACCGGCCGGCCGCCTATCACCGCATCCGCGCCGGTCTCGACGCGGCGGGCGCCATCACGGGCTGGGAGCACACGCTCGTCGGCAAGTCGATCCTGATCGGCACGCCCATGGAGGCGATGCTGGTCAAGGACGGCGTCGACGCGACCACGGTCGAGGGCGCCGCGGACACGCCCTACGCCCTGCCGGCCTATCGCTTCGAGGTGCACAACGTGCGCGACGCGGTGCCGGTGCTGTGGTGGCGCTCGGTCGGCCACTCGCACACCGCCCAGGCCATGGAGGTGTTCATCGACGAGCTCGCCCACGCGGCGGGCAAGGACCCTGTCGCCTACCGGCTCGGCCTGCTGCAGAAGGCGCCGCGGCTGTCGGGCGCCCTGCGCCTCGCGGCCGAGAAGGCCGGCTGGAGCGAGCGCCAGGAGAAGCCCGGCCAAGCGAAGCCCGGCCAAGCGAAGCCCGGCCAAGCGAAGCCCGGCCAGGGCCTCGGCGTCGCCGCGCACGAATCCTTCGGGTCCTACGTGGCGATGGTCGCCGACGTGACGGCCGAGGCCGGCAAGGTCAAGGTGAACCGCATCGTCGCGGCGGTCGATGTCGGCGTGCCGGTGAACCCGGACGTGATCCGGGCCCAGGTCGAGGGCGCGGTCGGCTTCGCGCTCTCTTCGGTGCTGCGCAACCGCATCACCTTCCGGGACGGCGTGGTGCAGGAGACGAACTTCGACGCCTACGAGCCGACCCGGATGAGCGAGATGCCGCGGGTCGAGGTGCACATCGTGCCCTCGCGGGAGGCGCCGACCGGGATCGGCGAGCCCGGCGTGCCGACGCTCGCGCCGGCGATCGCGAACGCGATCTTCGCCGCGACGGGCCAGCGGCTGCGCTCGCTGCCCCTCGACCTCGCGGCCCTGCGCGGGGTGTGATGGCGCACCGCGCCCAGGCTTCCCGGGCGCTATCCCGGACCTGACCAGACGTTTCGAGACTTTCCCCAGCGCGGCTCCGGCCGCGCTTCTTTTTTGAGCCCCGCCCCCGACCATGACCGAATTCGACGAGGTGGCCGCCGCCCTGAGAGCCTGCCGCCTGTGCCGGGACGCGCCCCGCCACGGCGGGCCGCTCCCGGTCGAGCCGCGGCCGATCGTGCAGGGCAGCGCGACGGCGCGGCTCTGCATCGCCAGCCAAGCGCCGGGCCACCGGGCCTTCCGGAGCGGACGGCCGTTCCAGGACCCGTCCGGCCGGCGCCTGCGCGCCTGGCTCGGCCTCGACGAGGCGACCTTCTACGACCCGGCCCGGATCGCGATCCTGCCGATGGGGGCCTGCTTCCCGGGCCACGACGCGGCGGGCGGCGACCTGCCGCCGCGGCGCGAATGCGCCGAGACCTGGCGCGCCCGCCTCCTCGCCGGGCTGCCCGCCCTCGACCTCGTCCTGGTGATCGGGCAATACGCGCAGGCGTGGCACCTCGGCCGCGCGCCGGGCGGCCTGACCGGGACCGTCGCGCGCTGGCGGGAGCTGTTCGCCGAGCCCCGTCGGCCCCGCGTGCTGCCCCTGCCCCACCCGTCCTGGCGCAACAGCGGCTGGCTCAAGCGCCATCCCTGGTTCGAGGCGGAGCTCCTGCCGGTCCTGCGCCGCGAAGTCGCGCGCCTGACCGGCTGAGCGACGGTCCGGCGAGCTTGACGGCGGCGCGCCGCCGCCGGATGAGCAGCGCCCCCCACGGGTCGCGGGCGCGCCGCGCCCGGCCGCCCAGCCCGCTCGCCCCCTGATCCGGAGCCGCCCGATGCCCCAGCCCGTCTCCATCGGGATCGATTTCGGCACGACCAACACCGTGCTGGCGCTGGCCGGCCCCGAGGGCGGCGTCGAGGCGGTCACCTTCCGGCACGGCGCGGAGGAGCGGCGCACCTACCTGTCGGCGCTGGCCTTCTGGCAGGAGGGGCGCGGCGCCGCTGCGGGCACGCGGCTCGCGGGCGGGCCCTTCGCGGTCGAGGCCTTCCTGGAGGGCCATCTCGGCCTGCGCTTCATCCAGTCCTTCAAGAGTTTCGCGGCGAGCGCGGCGTTCCGGGAGACCCGGATCTTCCGCGAGCGCTACCAGTTCGAGGACCTTCTCACAGCCTTCCTGCGCACGCTCCAGCGCGATGCCGGGGCGGGGCTCGACCTCACGGGCGCCCGGGTGGTGGTCGGCCGCCCGGTGCGCTTCGTCGGCCAGAACCCCGACGAGGCGCTGGCCATGCGCCGCTACGCCGCCGCCTTCGCGCGGCTCGGCCCCGGCGAGACGCTCACCGCCTACGAGCCGGTCGGGGCCGCCTTCTTCTTCGCCCGCCGCCTGGAGGGCGCGGCCACGGTCCTGATCGCGGATTTCGGCGGCGGGACCAGCGACTTCTCCGTGATGCGGTTCTCCCGGGAGGGCGACGGGCGGCTCACCGCCACCCCGCTCGGCCACAGCGGCGTCGGCGTCGCGGGCGACGCCTTCGACGCGCGCATCGTCGAGCACCTCGTGGCCCCGCGGCTCGGCAAGGGCGGCAGCTACCGCGGCATGGGCGGCAAGGTCCTGCCCCTGCCCTCGCACTACTACGCGAACCTGTCGCGCTGGCATCAGCTCGCGCTGATGAAGTGGTCGGGCGACCTCCAGGACCTGCGCGACCTCGCCCGCGCGGCGGTGGATCCGGCCCCGCTGGCGGACTTCGTCGCCCTGATCGAGAACGACCTCGGCTTCCCGCTCTACCAGGCCGTCTCCGCCACCAAGGTGGCGCTCTCGGCGCGGGACGAGGCGGAGTTCCGCTTCGTCGGGCCGGGGACGGGGCTCGACATCCGCGCGACGCTCGACCGCGCGACCTTCGAGTCGCTGATCGCCCCGGAGGTCGCCCGGATCGCGGCGGCGGTGGACGACGCGCTCGCCGCGGCGGCGGTGCCGGCGGGGGCGATCGACCGGGTCTTCCTCACCGGGGGCACCTCGCTCGTCCCGGCGGTCCGGGCCCTGTTCACGGAGCGGTTCGGGGCCGGGCGGGTGGCGAGTTCGGACCAGTTCGAGTCGATCGCGCACGGGCTCGCCCTGCTCGGGCAAATGCCGGATGCGGAGCGCTGGGCGACCGGGCGGCTCTGATCCGCCATCCGGTTGATGGCTCCGCCGCGCGGATGTGGGCTTCGCTCACGTGCCGCGCAGGCTCGTGATCCGGGATCCGCTTGATCAAGCCGATCCCGGATCAGTCGATCCAGCCGCGCAACTCGCGCTGCACGACGTGCTCGATCACCCGCATGCCCTCCGGCCCGTCGTTGAGGCAGGGCAGGTAGGCGAAGTGCGTGCCCCCGCCCTCCTCGAAATAGTGGCGGTTCTCACCGTCGAGTTCTTCCAGGGTCTCCAGGCAATCCGCCGTGAAGCCCGGCGCCACGATGGCGAGGCGCTTCACCCCCGAGGCGGCGAGTTCCTTGACGGTCTCGTCCGTGTAGGGCTTCAGCCACTCCTCGTTGCCGAAGCGGGACTGGAACGTCACCCGCATGCGCTCGGGCGCGTAGCCGAGCGCCTCGCGGATCAGCCGCCCGGTCTTCACGCATTGGCAATGGTAGGGGTCGCCCTTCAGCAGGTAGGATTTCGGCACGCCGTGGAAGGAGGTGAGGATCACCTCGGGCTCGAAGTCGAGCTTCTCCAGGTCGCGCCGGATCGCGCTCGCCACCGCGTCGATGTAGACCGGGTCGTCGTGGTAGGGCGGCGAGACCCGGACGGTCGGCTGCCAGCGCATCTTCATCAGGGCCCGGAAGGCCTGGTCGCAGGCGGTGGCCGAGGTGGCGGCGGCGTATTGCGGGTAGAGCGGCACCAGCAGGATGCGGTCGCAGCCCTGGTCGAGCAGCGCCTGGATGCGCCCCTCCACCTCGGGCTTGCCGTAGCGCATCGCCCAATCGACCACGACGCGCCCGCCCATGGCGGCCTGCAGCTTCTCGGCCTGACCCCGGGTGATGGTCTTGAGCGGACCCTCGTCGAGGTCGTTGTTCCAGATCGAGGCGTAGTCGCGGCCCTTCGGCCCGGGCCGCTTCGTCAGGATCACGAGGTTGAGGAGCGGCCACCAGATCGCGCGCGGCACCTCGATGACGCGCCGGTCCGACAGGAACTCCTTGAGGTAGCGGCGCATCGGCCAGTAGCTGGTGGCCTCGGGGGTGCCGAGATTCATCAGCAGCACGCCGACGCGTCCCCAGGCCACGCGCGCATGCTCCGCCGGCAGGGCGCCGGGCGCGACCGGGCTCACGGGCGTGGCACCGCGTTCGAGCACCGCCGGCTTCGTCACCTCGTTCATGTCCGTCCGATCAGGTTACGCCGGAGCCTCGCCGCGGCGTCGTTCCGCACCGCGCCCTACATAGCGCGGCGCCGGCCCGATCCAACGCGTCGAGACGCAGCAGCCCCGTGGCGAAGGTCGCGCGGCGCCCGCGCGGCGACAACGAAATCTTGACCATGACGGCGCTTTCCTGGTGACCGCGCCGCCGGCCCAGCGTCGCCGCGTCGCGCAGACGCGGGATCCCGGCCTCCGGGGCGAATCTCGGCAAGGTTGATCCGGACCACTCAGCGGTGCTCAGTCTCCCCTACGACGTCCCCGGCACGCTGCTCGCCGGGCTCCTGGCCGGGCCGGTCCTGCTCGGCCCCGGGGCGCTGCTCGCCCAGGGCCTGGCGATGCCCGGCTGGCAGGAGGCGCGCACGCGCCTCGACCGGGCCGCGCTCGCGCTCCTCGCCGGCCTCGCGGGCCTGCCCGTGCTCCTCGACCTCGCCGGGCGGCTCGGCCCCGGGGCGATGGTCGCGGCCGCGCTCGCCCTGGCGGTGCCGGGCACCGTCCTGCTGGCGCGGCCGGCCCCCGATCCCGTGCCGCGGGGCGTGCTGGTGCGGACCTTGCTCGGGATGGCGCTCTACGCCGCCTTCGCGACGCTGATGCTGGTCGACTGGCCCGTGACGGGCGGGGCCCTGCGCAGCGTGCTGATGGCGGATTACGTCAAGCACGCCGCCGCAACCTGGGCCATCGCGGAGGCCGGCACGCCTCCCTACGACCCGACCTTCCTCACCGCGGAGCGGCCGGCGGTCTACTACTACTTCTTCTACACGCTGACTGCCGCGGTCGAGCGCCTCGGCCTGGGAGCGATCGCGGGCCGGCAGGCGGCCTTCGGGCTCGCCCTCTGGACGGGGCCCGTGCTCTTCGCCCTCGCCCGGACCGTCTACGCCGCCGCCCGCCTCGACCGGCCGCGTCCCGGCGCCTGGAGCATCGGCGCGTGGCTGGTCCTCCTCCTGCTCACGACCGGGCTCGACATCCTCGGCGTGGCCGCGATCGGCGTCCTGTCGGGCGGCGAGAACTGGCTCGCCGATTTCGAGCAGTGGAACGAGCAGGTCGCGGCGTGGCTCACCAGCGCGCTCTGGGTGCCGCACCACGTGGCCGGCCTCGTCGCCGCCATGGTGGGCCTGATGGCGCTCGCCGCCGAGGACGAGGCGCCGGCCGACCGCTCGCGCAGCCTGCGCCGGGTCGCGCTCGCCGGCCTCGCCTTCGCGTCCCTCGCCGGCCTCTCGATCTACCTCGCGATCGGGGCGGCGGCGACGCTTGCCCTCTGGCTCGGGCGGCTCGCGTGGCGGCGACGCTGGGCGAGCGTCGCGCGGGGCCTCCTCTCGGGCGCCCTCGCCCTGGCCCTCGCGGGCGCGTGGCTCGCCTCGATCCTGCGCGGCCGCGTCCTCGGCGCCGAGCCGCCCCTCGCCCTGCAGATCCGCAAGTTCATCATCGCCGACACGGTCCTGCCGCCGGACAGCGCGATCCAGTCCCTCACCAACCTGATCGCCCTGCCCCTCAGCTACGGCCTCGAATTCGGCGCCTTCCTGATCGGCACGCTCGCCTTCTGGCGCGACGGCGCCCTGTCGCGCCCGCGCAGCGAACTCGCGGTGCTCCTCGCCCTCGCCGCGCTGGCGTCGCTCCTGATCGGCTCCTTCCTGCGCTCCAGCGTCCTGTTCAACGACCTCGGCTGGCGGGTCATGCTGTTCGCGCAGCTCGCCGCGCTGCTCTGGACGCTCGCCGCCCTGCGGGCGAGCTTCGCGCTGCGCCCCTCGCCGGTCCTCGGCGGGTCGCGCCGGGCCGCCCTGGGCTTCCTCGCCTGCATGGGGCTCAGCTTCGTCGGCGAGGCCTACGGGATGGTCCAGTACCGGCGAAACTCCGTGATGACGGCCGAGGAGATCGCCCTCCTGCCCCAGGAGCGCGCCGCCTGGGACTGGCTCGACCGCAACCTCCCGGCCGGCACCGTGGTGCAGGGGCGGCCCGACCCCACCCGCAACCGGGCCTTCGGCTACGGGCTCTACGGGCGCTTCCGCACGGCGGTGTCGGATCCCTACAACGGCATCCTGTTCGGCGCCGCCAGGCAGGAGGTGGCGGCCCGCATCGCGCGCCTTTCCCCGATCTTCGCCGATCCCTCCCTCACTCTCTCCGAGGCGATGGGCCGCGCCGCCTCCGCGGGCGTCGACGTGCTGGTGGTGACGGCGCTCGATCCGGTCTTCGCGGCGCCCGGCGCCTGGCCGCGCGCCGCGACGCCCCGCCACGCCAACGCGGGCGTGATGCTGTTCGCGGTCCCGCCGGCCGCCCGCGCGCCATGAGTGTCGGGCCGGAAGATCGGACGATGACGGGCAGGTTCCTGCGCGGCCTCCTGGCGGCCGCCCTCACCTACGGACTCGCGCTCCTCCTCGGCGCGGCCCTGTTCCTGGCGGTCATCCGCCTCGGCGTGTTCGGCTTCCTGCCGATCCTGTTCTACCGCGGCCTCGCCGGGCTCGGCCTGACGCTCCTCCTCCTCGGCGCCGCGATGGCCTGGGTGACGGGGCGCCGCCGCTTCGGCCTCGACCTCGCGCGGCGGGACGCGCTCGGGGCGAGCGTCACCGCGGTGGCGCTCCTGCTCGCCTTCTTCACCCTCGGCCCGGTCACGATCGACCGCTCGATCTCCGTCTTCCTGCTCGGCCGCTTCGCCGGGGCGCCCGAGGGGCTCGAGCGGCGCGCCGTCGAGGACGCGTTCCTGCGCGTCTACGTCGCGGATTGGGCCCAGATCCCCCGACGCCTCGACGAGCAGGTGGCCTCCGGCAACCTCGTGCGCGAGGGCGACCGCTACCGCCTGACGCCCCAGGGCGCGCGCTTCATGGGCACGGCCCGCGCCATGGCGCGGCTGTTCGGGACGGATCCGCGCTTCGTCGGCCCAGCCCCGCCCTGACCGCGGGGCGTCTTTCCCCGGTCAAGAAGCTCGGCCACAGAGGGGCGGATCCTCTCCCAGCCGAAAGGTCGCCCATGCCGCGCCCCAGCCGCCGCGAGACGTTCGGCCTCGGCCTCGCCGGTCTCTCCGCCACGCTCGCGGGCGGGCCGGCGCGGGCCTTCGGCCCCGACGTCGACTTCACCCTGGTCCTCGTCAACGACATCTACCGGATGGGCGCGCGGGACGGGCGCGGCGGCTTCCCGAAGCTCGCCGCCATCGTCAAGCAGGAGCGCGCCCGCGGGGTGCCGGTCCTGGTCTGCCACGCCGGCGACACGCTCTCGCCCTCGCTGATGTCGGGCTTCGACCAGGGCCGGCACATCGTCGCCCTCACCAACCTCATCCGTCCGGACGTGTTCGTGCCCGGCAATCACGAGTTCGATTTCGGCCAGGCGGTGTTCCGCGAGCGGATGGCGGAGGCGAATTTCCCGGTCTTCGCCGCCAACCTGCGCCAGGCGGACGGGTCGCGGCTCCCGGGCCTGCAGGATGCCGAGGTGCTGGATCTCGGCGGCGTCAGGGTCGGCGTGGTCGGCATCGCCCTGCCGGAGACGCCCTCGAAGTCGCAATCGGGCGATTGGCGCTTCGGCCCGGCCCTGGAGACGCTGCGCCGCGAGACCGCGTCGCTCCGGGCCGCCGGGGCCGAGTTCGTGGTCGCCGTCGCCCATACGGACCGGGCCACCGACCAGGCGCTGGTGGCGAGCCGCCTCGCCGACGTGGTCCTGTCGGGCCACGACCACGACCTCGCGCTCGGCTACGACGGCCGCACCGTCTTCGTGGAATCGAGCGAGGAGGCGAACTACGTCACGGCGGTCGACATCCGGATCGAGGTCCGCGGCACCGGCCAGGAGCGCCGGGCGATCTGGGTGCCGCGCTTCCGCATCCACGATTCGAGCGCGATCGAGCCGGACCCGGAGGTCCAGGCCGCCGTGGACCGGCTGGAGGCGGAACTCTCCCGCGAACTCGACCTGCCGCTCGGCCGCACCGGGACGGATCTCGACACCCGGATCTCCACCGTCCGGGCCTCCGAGTCGACCTTCGGCAACCTCGTGGCGGACGCGCTGCGCGACGCGACCGGCGCGGCCCTCGCCATCACCAACGGGGGCGGCATCCGCGGCAACCGGCTCTACCGGGCGGGCAGCGTGCTGAGCCGCCGCGACGTGCTCACCGAACTCCCCTTCGGCAACACGACCGTGCTGGTCGAGATCAGCGGCGCGCAGGTGCGGGCGGCCCTGGAGAACGGCCTCGCCGAGGTGGGGCATCCCGCGGGACGCTTCCCGCAGGTCTCGGGCCTCACCGTCACGGTGGCGGCGAAGGCCCCGGTCGGCCAGCGCGTGATCGAGGTGCGGGTCGGTGCCGAGCCCCTCGATCCGCAGCGGCGCTACACCGTGGCGTCGAACAACTTCATGCTCGGCGGCGGCAACGGCTACGGCATGCTGGCGGAGGGCCGCACCCTGATCGGCGCCACCGACGGGACGCTCGTCGCCAACGCGGTGATGACCTACATCCGCACGCACGCGCCGGTCTCGATCGAGGCCGGGCGCATCCTGATGCGCTGAGTCCGAGTCCCGATGCGAGATGCCGACACCGTCGCGGGGGCGCTCTCCCGCTTCCGCGCGAGCGGCTCGCCCTGGCTCGCCCTGCCCTTCTTCCAGGACGGCAGCGCCGAGCGGGTCGCGGAGGCGGTCGATGCGAGGCGGGCCCAGGGCGCCGTGATCCTGCCCCCGCCCGACAGCGTCTTCGCCGCCCTGACCCTGACGCCGCTCCCCGAGGTGCGGGCCGTGATCCTCGGCCAGGACCCCTATCCGACGCCGGGCGACGCGCACGGCCTCGCCTTCTCGTATCGCGGCGCCCGGCGCCTGCCGGCCTCGCTGCGGGTCATCCTCGCCGAGATGGCGGAGGATACCGGCGCGCCGATGCCGAAGACGGGCGACCTCAGCGCCTGGGCGCGCCAGGGCGTCCTCCTGCTCAACACGGCGCTGACCGTCGAGGCCGGACAATCCGGCGCCCACCTCGCCCTCGGCTGGTCGGACCTCACCGATCAGGCCGTCGCGGCGGTCTCCGCGCGGCAGGAGGCGGTCGCCTTCCTGCTCTGGGGCGCGCCGGCCCGGCGACGGGCGGCCCTCGTCGACCGCGACCGCCACCTCGTCCTCGAAGCCGGCCACCCCTCGCCCCTCAACCGCCGGGGCGACTTCCGGGGCGCCCGGCCGTTCAGCCGGGCGAATGCCTGGCTCGCCGAGAAGGGCAGGCCCGCGATCGACTGGCGTCTGGCCTGAGGACGTCTGGTGTGAGGCTCACGGGACGGCGGGCTTCGGGGCGGCGCCCGTGACCTCGGCCGCGGGTTCCTCGCTCAGCCAGCGGAAGAGCTTGCCCCCGAGCGCGCCGCCCAGGATCGGCGCGACCCAGAACAGCCAGAGCTGGAACACCGCCCAGCTGCCGGCGACCAGGGCCGGTCCGGTGCTGCGGGCGGGGTTCACCGACAGGTTGGTGATCGGAATGCCGACGAGGTGGATCAGCGTCAGGCCGAGCCCGATGGCGATCGGCGCGAAGCCGGCCGGCGCCTTCCCGTGCGTGGCGCCCATGATGATGAACAGGAACATCATGGTGAGCACGACCTCGGCCAGGAAGGCGGAGCCGACCCCGTAGCCGCCGGGCGAGTGCGCCCCGTAGCCGTTGGCGGCGAAGCCCTTGGCGGCGTCGAAGCCGGGCGCCCCGCTGGCGATCACGTAGAGCAGCATGGCCGCGACCACCGCCCCCGCCACCTGCGCGCCCACGTAGGGGCCGATCTCCTTCGAGGGGAACCGCCCGCCGACCGTGAGCCCGATCGTGACCGCCGGGTTCAGGTGGCAGCCGGAGATCGGCCCGATCGTGTAGGCCATGGTGAGCACGGTCAGTCCGAAGGCGAGGGCGACGCCCAGGAGCCCGATCCCGACCTGCGGGAAGGCGGCGGAGATCACCGCGCTGCCGCACCCGGCGAATGTCAGCCAGAAGGTGCCGATGCCTTCGGCGACGCATTTGCGAAACATCGTGACGCCTCCCATGGAGTCCGAGCGTCGCGCGCCATCGACAGCAAGTTCACGAAAGCCTGCTGTGAGCCTTGACGCAGCACCGACCGGTTCGTGGTCCCGGGACAATACGCGAAGCGCCGAGGCAGGCAAGTGGAGGCGAGATCACGGGCGTGCGATCCGATCGCGAGCTCTCGCACGGCGATCAACCGGCCGCATTCACGCCGGTCGCGCGAGATGGCGGGCGCTCAGCCGGGCTCGGATTCCCCGGCCACGAAGCGGAGCGTGCGCCGATGCGCCTCCTCGTCGCTGAATTGCTGCGGGGGCGACTTCATGAACCAGCTCGACGGGCCGGTGAGCGCCCCGCCGAGGCGGCGGTCCAGGGCGAGCTTGGCGCAGCGCACCGCGTCGATGACGATGCCGGCCGAGTTCGGCGAATCCCAGACCTCAAGCTTGAGTTCGAGGTTGAGCGGCACGCCCCCGAAGGCGGTGCCTTCGAGGCGGATATGCGCCCATTTGCGGTCGCTCAGCCAGGGCACGTAGTCGCTCGGCCCGACATGGATGTCGGAGGGATCCAGAGGCCGGTCGACCTGGCTGGTGACCGCCTGGGTCTTCGAGATTTTCTTCGATTCGAGGCGCTCGCGCTCCAGCATGTTGCGGAAGTCGGAATTGCCGCCGAAATTGAGCTGGTAGGTGCGGTCGAGGCGCACGCCTCGCTCGCCGAACAGGTGCGCGAGCGTGCGGTGGACGATGGTCGCGCCGACCTGGCTCTTGATGTCGTCGCCGATCAGCGGGAGGCGGCGCGCCGCGAAGCGCGCCCGCCACTCGGGGTTGGAGGCGATGAAGACCGGGATGCAGTTGACGAAGGCGCAGCCGGCCCTGAGCGCCGCCTCGGCGTAGTGCTCGGTGGCGGCCTGCGACCCGACCGGCAGGTAGGAGACCAGGATCTCCGCTCCCGCGCGCTCCAGCGCCGCCGCCACGTCGACCGGGGCCTCGCCCGATTCCGGCACCATGTCGCGCAGGTAGCGCCCGATCCCGTCGAGGGTCGGGCCGCGGGCGACGGTCACGCCGGTCGGCGCGACCTCGGCGAAGCGGGCCGTGTTGTTCGGGGGCGCGGCGATCGCCTCGGCGAGGTCGCGCCCGACCTTGGCGGCCGACACGTCGAAGGCCGCCACCACCTCCACGTCCGCCACGTGGTAGCCCCCGAGCACCACGTTCATCAGCCCCGGAACCACCTCGTCCGGGGCGGCGCCGCGGTAATAGGTGAGGCCCTGGACGAAGGACGACGCGCAGTTCCCGACGCCCGCGATGGCGACCCGCAGAGTCCTCTGTCGCAACGCACGCACTCCCCTGTCGCGAGGCGGCCCGGCGGGGCATCCCCGGGCCGAACCGACGGGCCCCGGCCCTCGCGCCCGGCGCCCCAGGGGGTAAGTAGAACACTCTCCAGGAGTATCATCCCCCCGTCGAACGCGGATGCATCGCGCCCGGCGAGGCTCTCATGCGCTGTCCAGACGTGATCGTCCGGACAGCGTACGACAAGCTCGCGCGGCGCGTGAGCGACGCCGACATCCGCATGGCGACGCAATCCGTCGGATGTCGGATCTATGCCGGCGGCCCGGGATGCCGACGCATCGGGCCGCCGACCACCTCGAAGTGGCGGCACACGCCGATGGTCTGACGAAAAATGGCCTGGCGAAAATTCCAGAACGGCCCCAACGGTCCTGCGAGGTGACCGTTGAGATCGGCTCCGGGCGGGAGGATGGCATGCAGGCATTCGACGGGCCGGAGGCCCTGGCGGCGGCGCTCGGGCAGGAGTTGGGCGTCGGCGGCTGGATCACCGTGGATCAGGCGATGATCGACCGCTTCGCGGAGGCGACCGGGGATCGCCAGTGGATCCACGTCGATCCGGAGCGGGCCGCGCGCGAATCGCCCTACGGCACCACGGTGGCGCACGGCTACCTAACCTTGTCGCTGGTGCCGCTGTTCATCGCCGAACTGCGCCGGCTGGACGGCCTGCGGCTGAGCCTCAATTACGGGCTCGACCGCGTCCGGTTCCCGGCGCCGGTCCTGGCGGGCGCGCGCCTGCGCGGCCGGGTGCGGCTCGCGGCGGCGACCCCCGTGCCGCCGCGCGGGCTGCGGGTGACCTACGGCGTCACGGTCGAGATCGAGGGCCAGGAGCGACCCGCCTGCCTCGCCGATGCGGTGGTGCTGCACCATTGGTGACGGGACGGCCCGAGGGCCGCCCGCGCGGCGGGCCGCTACTTGGCTTCGGCCGGCTTGGCTTCCGTCGGCTTGGCTTCGGTCGGTTTGGCCGGCGCGGGCGCCTCGGTCTTCTCGATCTTCGCCTGCTCGCGCAGCTTGGTGATGATGTCCTGCTGCGTCTTGCGCGTCAGGTAGGTGTCGATCTGCTCCTTCATCTCGTCGAAGCCCGGCACCGGCTTGGTGCGCTTCTCCTCGACCTTGATGACGTGCCAGCCGAACTGCGTCCTGACCGGGTCCGACACCTTGCCCTGGTCGAGCTTGAAGGCCGCCTCGGCGAAGGCCGGGACCATGCGCTCCTTGGTGAACCAGCCGAGATCGCCGCCCTCGGCCTTGGAGCCGGGGTCCTTGGAGGTCTCGGCCGCCACCTTGGAGAAGTCCTCGCCGCCCTTGATCCGCGCCGCGATCTTCTTGGCGTCGGCCTCGTTGTCGACGAGGATGTGGCGCGCATGCACCTCCTCCTCGGGCTTCAGCGTCTTGACGGTGTCGTCGTAGAGCTTGCGCGCCGCCTCGGGCGTCACGGCCTTCTTGGCCTCCCGCTCCAGGTACTCGTCGAGCAGCAGCTTGTCGCGGAAATAGGCGAGCTTGCGGGTGAAGTCCGGGCTCTCGGCGACCTTGGCCTTCTCGGCGGCCTGGGCGCCGAGCTTGAGGTCCACCATGTAGTCGACGAGGAGCCCCTTCTTCTGCTCGTCGCTCACGCCCGGCAGGGAGAGCGCCGGGTCGTCGGCCGCGACCGCGAGGTCGGCGGCCGTGACCGGGCTGCCGTTGACGCGGGCCACCACCGTGTCGGGCGCCGGGTTCGGCGCGGGCGCCGTCTGGGCGACGGCGGGCAGGGCGAGGCCGAGCACGAGGGCGGCCGTGCGCCAGGAAAGGGAAACTGTCTGCATCGGACGATCCTTGCGCCGCGAAGGTCGGGTTGGTCCCGGACGGACGCGGCGGACAGGTGGCGCAGTTCGCCCGACAACACAAGAGAGTCCCGCGGACGCAGCCCCGCGGGGGCGGAGCGGCGTCCCGGGCCCCCGTCGCGCTCAGAAGCCGGGCGCCATCACCTCGACCCGGTCGCCCCGGCGCGCGAAGGCGATCTCGGCCGGGGCCTCGTCGCGCTGCCCCGGAACCGACAGGCTGACCCGCTGGTCGGGGGCCAGGGTCGCCACGAGGCGGACGGGCCGCTCCGCCGAGGCGAGGGTCGCCACCACCCGGTACCCGTCGCGCTCGACCGTGTAGTAGGCGACGCCCCGGTAGGGGCCGAGATCGAGGTTGTGGGCGTGACCCGGGCGGAGCTCCGTCGCGCCGGCGGCGCCGGCCGAGAGGAGGACGAGGGCGAGGGAGACACGAAGGCGCATGAATCTGCTCGGTGCGGTTCTGTCCGGCGCGATGGGCGCTCCGGAAAGCCGGATGACCGGGAGACCTCAATTTATTTTAGCCATGCTGCGCCGCAACGCAAATTTTTGCATTGCCACCTTGCGGCCGCGGAATGGCAAAGCTGGACGTTGCGAGGCGCCGCGCCATCTCGGCGCGGCCGGCCGATTGGGGGGCCTCACCGATGAGCACCTATCGCTTCGACCGCATCCTCTCGCCGCGCAGCGTCGCGCTCGTAGGGGCGAGCGAGCGGCCCGGATCGTTCGGCGCCGCGATCCTGCGCAACCTGCGCGAGGCCGACTTCCCGGGACCGATCTGGCCCGTGAATCCCCGGCACGACACGGTCGACGGGCTGCCCTGCCACCGCTCGCTGGAGGATCTGCCGGAGCCCGCGGACCTCGTCGTGGTGGTCTCGCCGGCCGAGAGCGTGCCCGGCGTGGTCGCGGCGGCCGGGGCGCGCGGCTGCGGCGGGGCGCTGATCATCTCGGCCGGCCTCGGCGCGGGCGAGGGCTCGCTCGCCGAGGCGGCGCGCCTCGCCGGGCGGGCGCACGGCCTGCGCCTGCTCGGCCCGGAATGCATGGGGCTCGCGGTGCCGGCGGCGCGGCTCAACGCGAGCCTGCTCGCGCATCGGCCGCCCCGGGGCGACCTCGCCCTCATCACCCAGTCCCGGACCGTGGCGGCGGGCATCGCCGAATGGGCCTCGGGACGGGGCTACGGCTTCTCGGGCGTGCTCTCGGTGGGCCAAGCGGTCGACGTCGACATCGCCGATTGCCTCGACCACTTCTCGGCCGATCGCGGCACCCGGGCGATCCTCCTGCACCTGGAGACGATCCGCGACGCGCCGAAATTCATGTCGGCGGCCCGCGCCGCCGCCCGCGCCAAGCCCGTGGTGGTGCTGCGCTCGGGGCGGCACGAGACGGCGCGCGCGGACGGCCGGCCCGTCACCCACAGCGGCATCCTGGCCAAGCCCGATGCGGTCTACGACGCGGCCTTCCGGCGGGCCGGGCTGCTGCGGGTCAACGCGCTCCACGAGATGTTCTCGGCGGTCGAGACGCTCGGGCGTCAGCGGCCCTTCCCCGGCAAGCGCCTCGCGATCGTCACCAACGGCCGCGGCGTCGGGGCGCTCGCGGTCGACCGGCTCGCCGATCTCGGCGGCACCCTCGCGACCCTGTCGCCGGCCGCGGCCGAGCGGCTCGACGCGGCGCTCCCGCCGACCGGTCTGCCGGCGCGCCCCTGGGCCAACCCCCTCGACCTCGATGCGGACGCGGACGGCACCCGCTACGCCGCCGCCCTCGACGCGCTCATCGCCGACCGGGAGAACGACGCCGTGCTGGTCATCAACGTGCCGACCGCCCTGTCGGGCGGCGAGGCGGTGGCGGGCGCCGTGGCCGAGGCGGTGCGCCGCGGGCGCAAGGCGAGCCTGCGCGCCAAGCCGGTCTTCGCCGTCTCGGTCGGCGACAGTCTCGCGGCGACCGAGGCGCTCGGGGCGGCGGGCATCCCGCGCTTTCCCACCGACGCCGAGGCGGTGGAGGGCTTCATGCACCTCGTGCGCTACCGCGAGGCGCAGGACGACCTGATGAAGACGCCCGACTCGCTGCCCAAGGACTTCTCCCCGGACGTGGCCGCCGCCCGGACGATCGTCGCGCGGGCGGTCCGGGAGGGCCGGACCTGGCTCGACCCGCGCGAGGTGGCGGCCCTGTTCGCCGCCTACGCGATCCCGATGCTGCCGGTGCACTTCGCCGCCGATGCCGACGCGGCCGCCGAGACCGCCTGGCCGATGATCGCGGCCGGCGCCACGGTGGCGCTCAAGGTCGTCTCGCCCGACATCGTCCACAAGTCCGACATCGGCGGGGTGCATCTCGACCTCACCAGCGAGGCGGCCGTGCGGGAGGCCGCCGCCGATATCCTGGCCCGGGCCGCCCGCGACCGGCCCGAGGCGTGCGTGAGCGGCTTCGTGGTCCAGCCGATGCTGCGCCGGCGCAAGGCGCGCGAGCTGATCGCCGGCCTCACCGACGACCCGGTCTTCGGTCCGGTGGTGGTGTTCGGGCGGGGCGGCACCGCGGTCGAGGTCATCGACGACCGGGCGCTCGCGCTGCCGCCCCTCGACCTGCGCCTCGCCGCCGAGCTGATCGGGCGCACCCGCGTCTCGCGCCGGCTCAAGGCCTACCGGGACGTCGCCGCGGCGGACGAGCGGGCGATCGCGCTCGTCCTCGTCAAGCTCGCGCAGCTCGCCGCGGACCTGCCCGAGGTGCGCGACCTCGACATCAACCCGCTGCTGGCCGACGAGACCGGGGTGATCGCGGTCGATGCGCGCGTCGCCGTGGCGCCGAGCCCGGCCGCGGGGCGTCGCGATGCCGGCCGCGGCCCGAGCCACGCCCGCTTCGCGGTGCGGCCCTACCCGACCGAGTGGGAGCGCAGGATCGCGCTCGACAGCGTCAGCGCCTTCATCCGCCCGGTGCGCCCGGAGGACGAGGGCCTGTTCGAGGACTTCTTCCGGCACGTGAGCGAGGCGGACTTGCGCCTGCGCTTCTTCGCGCCGGTGCGCGACTTCAGCCACGCCTTCCTGGCCCGCCTGACCCAGCTCGACTACGCGCGGGCGATCGCCTTCGTGGCGCTCGACGACGAGACCGGCGCGATGATGGGGGCGGTGCGGCTCCACGCCGACGCCAACCACGAGACGGGCGAGTACGCGATCCTGATCCGCTCCGACCTGAAGGGGATCGGGCTCGGCTGGGCGCTGATGGGGCTGATGCTCGACTGGGCCCGCGCCGAGGGCATCCGCCACGTCGAGGGGCAGGTGCTGCGCGCCAACACCACCATGCTGACCATGTGCCGCAAGCTCGGCTTCGCGGTGGGGACGGACCCGTCGGACCCCGAGGTGATGCTGGTGCGCCTCGATCTCGCCGCCGCGAGCCCGGCCGAGCCGGTCGAGGCCGGCTGACGCGGCGAAGCGGCCCTCTGCCCGCCCGAGCGGAGCCTGCCTCCGCCATCCCGCAGCGATTGCGGCAGCCATCGCCGAGGGATCGGGCTGCTTCGGGATGACGCGACGGTCACGAACCCAGGAACGCGTCCCGGCGACGTGCGGAATTCCGATTCATGACGCAGCCGCTCCCCGGGTGCACGGGGTCCGGCTGCTGGCCGACTGCACGGCCGAGCCGCCCGCTCTCGACGATGGGTCTTGGGCCGTTGACCTTGGGCCGTTGACCTTGGGCCGTTGACCTTGGGCCGTTGACCTTGGGCGGTCGAACAGGCGGACGCGTTCATCGCCTGAGTGCCATCCGCGCGTCGGCGGCCGCCGCCTTGCCATCCCGCGAAAACCTGCTATAGCCCGCGCCTCGCGTTCGCTCCGGCCGGGGGCTGAACGGACGGTGCCGCTCGCCGGCACAGGGGTTCGCGCCCCGGCGTCCCGTGTCTCCGCCTTCGAACAACCGCTCGGGCCTCTGCAGGCTCGAAGGGCTTGGCGCCGTGCGACGCGAGTGAGAACCGGCCCGAACGCCCGTCGTCAGACATCCGGCAGGACGGCTCCATTCCGACGAAAGGCCCACCATGGCTCTGTACGAGCACGTGTTCCTGGCGCGCCAGGACGTGACCTCGCAGCAGGTCGAGTCGATGATCGAAGCCTACAAGGGCGTCATCGAGTCGAACGGCGGCAAGGTCGAGAAGACCGAGATGTGGGGCGTGAAGTCCCTCGCCTACCGCATCAAGAAGAACCGCAAGGCCCACTTCACCCTGCTCAACATCGACGCGCCGCCGGCCGCCCTGGCCGAGATGGAGCGCCAGATGCGGATCTCGGAGGACATCCTGCGCTTCCTGACCATCCGGGTCGACGCGCTGGAGGGCGAGCCCTCCGCGATGATGCAGAAGCGCGACCGCGACGAGCGCAAGGACCGCGAGCGCGGCCGTCGTCGGGACGATGACGGCTACGTCGGCGAGCGGAACGAGGAGGGCTGATCATGGCATTCGGTGCTGGTGGCGGCGGGGGCCGCCGTCCGTTCTTCCGTCGGCGCAAGACCTGCCCGTTCTCGGGCCCCAACGCCCCGAAGATCGACTACAAGGACGTGAAGCTCCTCTCCCGCTACGTGTCGGAGCGCGGCAAGATCGTTCCCTCCCGCATCACCGCGGTCTCGGCCAAGAAGCAGCGCGAACTCGCCCAGGCGATCAAGCGCGCCCGCTTCCTCGGCTTCCTGCCCTACGTCATCCGCTGAGGCGGAACGACGCGCACCAACCCGGCGGTCATCGGGCCGCCGGGGTCGCTGGGGCAGAGTGGCCCCTAACCCTGCCGATCCCCGGCAGCGGGACAGCGGACCGGATTCGATGGCTTCCTCCCTCGGCATCGGCGTCGTCGCCGGCCTCGCCTCGGCCCTGCTCATCGGGGTCATCGTCACGGCGACGCCGCTCGCGCTCCTCCTCTACCTGCTCGCGCCGCTGCCGATCCTGATCGTGTCGCTGGGCTGGCGCCACCGCACCGGGCTCGTCGCCGCCGCGACCGGCACGCTCGCGCTGATGCTCGCCGCCTCGCCCCTGCGCGGCCTCGCCTTCCTGGTCTCGACGGCCCTGCCGGCCTGGTGGCTCGGCTACCTCGCCCTGCTCGGCCGCCCGTCCGGGTCCGGCGCCCCCGGCGCGATGGAATGGTACCCGCTCGGCCGCCTCCTCGCCTGGATCGCCGGCACCGCCGCGGTCGCGCTGATCCTAGTGGTGGTGATCTCCTCGGGCGATTTCGCCGCCTACGAGGAGCGCATGCGGCGCATCGCCCGCGGCGTGACCCAGATCGAGATGCAGTCGGTCCGGCCGGACGCCGAGACCCTGCCGGAGGGCGACCTCGCCCGCATCGCCGACCGGCTCTTGCGCATCGCGCCGGCCGTGATGGGCACGACCTTCACCCTGCTGCTGACCTTCTATCTCTGGGCGGCCGGCCGCATCGTCCAACTCTCGGGCCGCCTGCCCCGGCCCTGGCCGGACCTGCCGGCGACCGCCATGCCCCGGGCCGTCGTCGCCGGGCTCGTCGCGGCCGCCGCCCTCGGCCTCGCCCCCGGCTTCCCTGGCATCTTCGGCATCGGGCTCGCGGGAGCGCTGGGGGCCGCCTTCGCGCTCCAGGGGCTCGCCGCCCTGCACGACCGCAGCCGCGGCAGGCCCGGCCGGGCGCCGCTCCTGATCGGCCTCTACCTGCTCGTGTTCCTGACCCAGGGGATCGCGCTCACCGCCCTGGCCCTGTTCGGGCTCGCCGACACCCTGTTCCGCCTGCGCCGCCGCCCCGCGGAGGTGCCCGCCCCCTGACCGGTTCCGGGCCCGAACCGGCCCGGTCCCCTCCATCCGCTGACAAGGAGTGACGACGATGGAAGTGATCCTGCTCGAGCGCGTGGCCAAGCTCGGCCAGATGGGCGAGACCGTGAAGGTCCGCCCGGGCTTCGCCCGCAACTACCTGCTCGCCCGCGGCAAGGCGCTGCGCGCCACCGAGGCGAACAAGAAGCGCTTCGAGGACCAGCGCGCCCAGCTCGAGGCCCGCAACCTGGAGCGCCGCACCGAGGCGCAGGCCGTGGCCGAGAAGCTCGACGGCCAGAGCTTCGTGCTGATCCGCCAGTCCGGCGAGACCGGCGTCCTCTACGGCTCGGTCTCGACCCGCGACCTCGCCGAGGTGCTGACCCAGAACGGCTTCACGGTGGGCCGCGAGCAGTTCAGCCTCAACCAGCCGATCAAGACGCTCGGCCTGCACAATGTCCCGGTGGTGCTGCACCCGGAGGTCGAGGTGACCGTGACGGTCAACGTCGCCCGCAGCCCCGAGGAGGCGGAGCGCCAGGCCCGCGGCGAGTCGACCACGGTGCGCGACGAGCTCGACCTGGAGGAGCTCGGCCTCGAGGTCGGCGCCGCCCTGGCCGAGGCCGGGCCGGACGCCGGGGAGCGCTGAGCGCGCGTCGGGGCGCGAGTCTGGGAAAGCCGGGAGAGCGGGGACAATCCGCCCTCCGGGCTTGACTTGTTCCGGTTTCGTTCCAGCATGGCGGGGCTCGATGCCGGCGGCATCGGGCCCCGTTTGCGTTTCCCCCGGCACGATGGTGGGGTGCGCGGCCCGCAGCCGCGGGTCGCGCTCCGCGGAAAGCTTCGGTCAACCATGCCGGTGCAAGGGTCGCCGGATCGTCCAGGGGCACGCGCCGCCCCGGGCGCAACCACACGGAGACGCCGGATGGCCATTCCCAGCACCCTGACGGCGAACCTGGAGCCCGTGCCCCAGGAATACCGGGTCGCGCCCCACAACATCGACGCGGAGCAGGCCCTGCTCGGCGCCATCCTGGTCAACAACGACGCCTATTACCGCGTCTCGGACTTCCTCCTGGCCGAGCACTTCATGGAGGAGGTGCACCGGCGGATCTTCGAGGTGGCGGTCAGCCTGATCAAGGCCGGCAAGCTGGCGAGCCCGATCACGCTCAAGACCTTCCTGGGCGACGCGGATCTGGGCGGGCTCACGGTGAGCCAGTACCTCGCGCGGCTCGCCGCCGAGGCGACGACCGTCATCAACGCCGAGCATTACGGGCGCACGATCTACGACCTCGCCCTGCGGCGGCGCCTGATCACGATCGGCGAGGATCTGGTCAACGGCGCCTACGAGGCGCCGGTCGAGACCTCGCCCCGCGACCAGATCGAGGCGACGGAGCGGCGCCTCTACGAACTCGCGGAGACCGGCAAGTACGACGGCGGCTTCCAGAAATTCTCCGAGGCGCTCACCGCCGCCGTCGACATGGCCGCCAAGGCCTACCAGCGCGAGGGGCGGCTGTCGGGCATCGCCACCGGCCTTTCGGACCTCGACGGCAAGATGGGCGGGCTGCAGCCCTCCGACCTGATCATCCTCGCGGGCCGCCCCGGCATGGGCAAGACCTCGCTCGCCACCAACATCGCCTTCAACATCGCCAAGGCCTATGCCGGCGAGAAGCAGCCGGACGGCACGATGAAGACCGTCAACGGCGGCGTCGTCGGCTTCTTCTCGCTCGAGATGTCGGCCGAGCAGCTCGCCACCCGCATCATCGCGGAGCAGTCGGGCGTCGCCTCCTACAAGATCCGCCGGGGCGACATCCGCCCGGAGGATTTCTACAAGATCACCGACGCCGCCCGGGACATGCAGACGATCCCGTTCTACATCGACCAGACCGGCGGCCTCTCGATCGCGCAGCTCGCCGCGCGGGCGCGGCGGCTGAAGCGCCAGCGCGGCCTCGACCTCCTGGTGGTCGACTACCTCCAGCTCCTCTCCGGCGCCTCCAAGAAGGGCGACAACCGCGTGCAGGAGATGACCGAGATCACCACCGGCATGAAGGCCCTCGCCAAGGAGCTGGAAGTGCCGATCGTCGCCCTGTCGCAGCTCTCCCGCCAAGTCGAGTCCCGCGACGACAAGCGGCCCCAGCTCTCGGACCTGCGCGAATCGGGCTCGATCGAGCAGGACGCCGACGTGGTGCTGTTCGTCTTCCGCGAGGAATACTACGTCAAGAACAAGAAGCCGCGCGAGGGCACCGAGGAGTTCTTCACCTGGGAGGCGGAGATGAACCGCGTCTACGGCAAGGCCGAGGTGATCATCGGCAAGCAGCGCCACGGCCCGACCGGCACGGTCGAGCTCCAGTTCGACGCCGAGATCACGCGCTTCTCGAATCTCGCGCAGGGCGACCGGCTGCCGGAGCCGATGTGATCCGGCATCCGCTTGATCGCAGCGGATCCCGGATCACGCGCCTGCGCGGCGCCTGCGCGCGGCGCCTGAGCGAAGCCGACATCCGCCTTGCCGAAATGCGAGATGGCGAAGCCATCAACCGGATGGCGTATGATCCGGCTATAAGCCGGGCCGGGGACGATCCCGCCGGATCGCCCCGCCCCCTCCGCTGCGGACCAGAGGCGATGACGGCCACCTCCCCCCACGGCGCCCGCCTGACCATCAACCTTCGCGCCCTCGCGGCGAATTGGCGGCGCCTCGCCGAGGAGGCCGCGGGGGCCGAGTGCGCCGCGGTGATCAAGGCCGACGCCTACGGGACCGGCATCGACCGTGCCGGCCCGGCCCTGTGGCGGGCGGGCTGCCGCACGTTCTTCGTCGCCCACCTGTCCGAGGCCGAGCGCGCCCGCGCGGCCCTGCCGGAGGCGGTGATCTACGTGCTGAACGGCCTGCCCCCGGGCAGCGCGCCGGCCTACCGGGACCGCGCCCTGCGGCCCGTGCTCGGCTCCCGCGAGGAGATCGAGGAATGGGCGGCCTTCTGCCGGGCGCGGGGGGAGCGGCTGCCGGCGGCGTTGCACGTCGATACCGGGATGAACCGGCTCGGCCTCTCCCCCGACGAGGCCCTGGCGCTCGCCGGCGGCGCCGCGCTAGAGGATGTCGCGGCGAGCCTGCTGGTGAGCCATCTCGTCAGCGCCGAGGTGCCGGGCGACGCGGTCACGGCGCGCCAGGTCGCGGATTTCGCCAGGGTGGCGGCGGCCTTCCCGGGCCTGACGGCCTCCCTCGGCAACTCGGCCGGCACGTTCCTCGGCGCGCGGGCGCGCCACGAGATGGTGCGGCCCGGCTACGCCCTCTACGGCGGCAACCCGCGCCCCGGCGGTCCGAACCCGATGCGGCCGGTGGTGCGGCTCGACGCGACGATCCTGCAGGTGCGCGACGTCCCGCCCGGCGCGACGGCGGGCTACAACGCCCGCTGGACGGCGCCCGGTCCGCGCCGGCTGGCGACGCTCTCGCTCGGCTACGCGGACGGCTACCCGCGGGCGGGCTCCGGGCGGGCGGAGGCGGTGGTGGCCGGCCGGCGCTGCCCCGTGGTCGGCACGATCTCGATGGACCTCGTGATCCTGGACGTGACCGACGCGCCGCCGGAGGCCGCGCGGCGCGGCGCCCGCGCGACCCTGATCGGCGAGGGTCTCGACATCGACGAGGTCGGGCAGCGGGCCGGCACCATCGGCTACGAGATCCTGACCAATCTCGGGCGGCGCTCCGAGCGGGCCTATATCGACTGAGCGCCGCGGGCGCGCCGCCCGGGCCACATCCGCGCCAGCACCTCGTCGCGCCGCACGAGGGCGTGCCACGCCACCGCCAGGAAGTGGAGCGCGAGGAGGAGACCGATCGCCCAGGCCCCCCAGAGGTGGATCTCGCCCCCCAGATGCGACAGCGGCTTGTCGATGGGCACGAGCCGGGGCCAGGAGAACAGGCCGAACCAGGGCAGCGCGTAGCCGCCGGCGCCCGAATCGACGTAGCCGCTCAATGGCATCAGCAGCATCAGGGCGTAGAGGCAAAGATGGGCCGCGCGCGCCGCCGCGCCGGCGAGGCGGGACGGCCGCACCCGGAATCCGGGCGCCCCGGCGATCCAGCGGCAGAGGACGCGCAGGGGCAGCAGCACCAGCACGGTCATGCCGATCGACTTGTGCAGGTCGAGGAGTTCCCGCCGGGGCGAGGTGCCGGGCGGCAGGGTGCTCGCCCAGACGCCGATGGCGAGGGCGACCAGGATCAGGGCCGCCATGCCCCAGTGGAAGGCGCGGGGGGCGCCGGCGTAGTGGTGGGCTTGACCGTCGGGGGACATCGTGGCGATCCGTGCGTGCGATCTCCCCCGCGCTGTCCGGCCCGATTGCGGCCGCAGCGCGACGCTCAGGTTGCTGGCGCGTGACTGTTGCGATCCCGGGACGGCGGGGACATATCGGGAACATCGGCGACCTCCGGCCGCGTTCCGCGAGACGACCGTGGCGGCACCGTCGCATCCTCGCGCCGCGCCCGCCCCGGACCGCGGCGACCATCCCGACCTTCCCGCGCGAGGCAGACCATCGATGGCCAAATCCCACCAGACCTTCGTCTGCCAATCCTGCGGTGCGGTCTACAATCGCTGGCGCGGGCGCTGCGAGGCCTGCAACGGCTGGAACTCGATCGTGGAGGAGACCGGCGCCGGGACCCAAGCCGCCGGGCCGGTGGCGACGCGGCCGAGCCGGGCCAAGGGCCGGGTCTTCCCCCTCGAAGGGCTCGCCGGCGAGGTCAAGGACGCGCCCCGCACCCCCTCGGGCATCGCCGAGCTCGACCGGGTCACCGGGGGCGGCTTCGTGCGCGGCTCGGTCATCCTGCTCGGCGGCGATCCCGGCATCGGCAAGTCCACGCTGCTGATGCAGGCCTCGGCGGCCCTCGCCGCCCGGGGGGAGCGCGTCGCGTACATCTCGGGCGAGGAGGCGGTCGGGCAGGTGCGGCTGCGGGCGGAGCGGCTCGGCCTCGCGGGGGCGCCGGTCGAGCTCGCCGCTGAGACCAACGTCGAGGACATCGTCGCCACCCTGAGCCAGGGACGGCCGCCGGCCCTCGCGATCATCGACTCGATCCAGACCATGTGGACCGAGACGGTCGAATCGGCGCCGGGCACCGTCACGCAGGTGCGCGGCTCGGCCCAGAGCCTGATCCGCTTCGCCAAGACCAGCGGCACGGCGGTGATCCTGGTCGGGCACGTCACGAAGGACGGTCAGATCGCCGGGCCGCGCGTGGTCGAGCACATGGTCGACGCGGTCGCCTCCTTCGAGGGCGACCAGGGCCACCACTTCCGCATCCTGCGGGCGGTCAAGAACCGCTTCGGTCCGACGGACGAGATCGGCGTCTTCGAGATGACCGACGGCGGCCTCGCCGAGGTGCCGAACCCCTCGGCCCTGTTCCTGGCCGGCCGCGACCTCGCCGCGCCCGGCACCGCGGTCTTCGCCGGCATGGAGGGCACGCGGCCGCTCCTCGTGGAGATCCAGGCCCTCGTCGCCCCCTCGGCGCTGGGCATGCCGCGCCGCGCCGTGGTCGGCTGGGATCCCAACCGGCTCTCGATGGTGCTGGCGGTGCTGGAGGCCCATGCGGGCATCCGTCTCGGCACCCACGACGTCTACCTGAACGTGGCGGGCGGCCTGCGCATCGGCGAGCCGGCCGCGGACCTCGCGGTCGCCGCCGCCCTGGTCTCGTCGCTCTCCGCCACGCCCCTGCCCTCCGACGCGGTCTATTTCGGCGAGATCGGCCTGTCGGGGGCGGTGCGGCCGGTGGCGCAGGCGAATGCGCGGCTGAAGGAGGCGCAGAAGCTCGGCTTCGCCCGGGCGCTGATGCCGCAGGGACGCGGGGAGGCCGGCGAGCGCGGCTTCCCCGCCGAGGCGCTCGCGCACATCACCGACCTCGTGGCCGGCATCGCCTCGGGCAGGCCGGTCGGCCGCGGCGCCAAGCGCCCCTGCCTGCCGGCCTACGATCCGGAGGGGTGACCGTCGCGCGGCGCGCGGCACGGCGCGTGGAAGCGGGCCGCCCGGCCGCCGCGGACCCCGTCCGCGGGGCGCGCCTCCGGTCCGCCGGGTGACGGATCGGCCATGGCGGAGTATAGGTCTGGCGCGGCCAGGAGCAGCCGCGCCCACGAACCAACGCCGCCCGCTCCCGGTGCGTTCCTGCGATGCCCTTCTCCGTTCTCGATCTGGTCGTCCTCGGCGTGGTGGTCATCTCGGCGCTGCTCGCCGCGGTGCGGGGCTTCACCCGCGAGGTTCTGGCGATCGTCGCCTGGGTCGTGGCCGCCGCCGTCGCCTGGAAACTCCACCCCGTGCTGCAGCCGCTGGTGCAGCAGCACGTCTCCAGCGAGACCGTCTCGCGCGTCGTCGCGATCGCGGCGATCTTCCTCGGCACGCTGCTCGTCGTGTCGATCATCACCGTGAAGGTCTCGGACCTGATCCTCGATTCCCGGATCGGCGCCATCGACCGCAGCCTCGGCCTCGCCTTCGGCGCCGCCCGCGGCTTCCTCATCTGCGTGATCGGCTGGGTCTTCCTGGCCTGGCTGGTCCAGGGCAAGGTTCCGGACTGGGCCCAGCAGGCGCGCAGCCGCGAGATCCTGGACAATACCGGCCAGAAGCTGGTGGCGATGCTGCCCGGCAACCCGGACGAGCTCCTGAAGCAGTTCCGCAAGCCCAAGCCCGAGGCCGACCCCGGCACGGAGGCCCCGGCCGAGGCCGATACCACGCCCCAGCGCCGGACGGATGCCACCCCTGCGCGCCGGTAGCGGCCGGCGCCTTGGCTCGGCCGCACTCCGCGCCTACATGACGAACTCGTCACCGGGCCGGTTCGGCCGACCCGGTCAATCCGTCGTGGACGAGTCGGGAACCGGCCTCGCGCCCGGGCGCCGCGTCGTCTAGCGAGGGCGGTGGCAGGGCCGGCCGCGAGGGACTTTCATCATGGCAGCACGGTGGGAATCGGGCCGGACGGCCTCCGCGGGCAGCGCGGATTTCGGCGGCCTCGACCTCGACGGCGACACCCTGCGCGAGGAATGCGGGGTGTTCGGCATCCACGGCCATCCCGACGCGGCGGCCATCGTGGCGCTCGGCCTCCACGCCCTCCAGCATCGCGGCCAGGAAGCGGCCGGCATCGTCTCCTTCGACGGGAGCGTGTTCCATTCCGAGCGCCGGATGGGCCTCGTCGGGGATTCCTTCTCGGATCTCGCCACGATCGAGCGCCTCAAGGGCCTCTCGGCGATCGGTCACGTGCGCTACTCGACCACCGGCGAGACGATCCTGCGCAACGTGCAGCCGCTCTTCGCCGAGCTGGAGACCGGGGGCCTCGCGATCGCCCATAATGGGAACCTGACCAACGGCCTGCTGCTGCGCCGCCAGCTCGTGCGCGACGGCGCCATCTGCCAGTCGACCTCCGACACCGAGGCGATCCTCCACTTGGTCGCCCGCAGCCGGCACGTGCGCATCATCGACCGGGTGATGGACGCCCTGCGCCAGATCGAGGGCGCCTACGCGCTCGTCATGCTGACGAACAAGAAGCTGATCGGCGCCCGCGACCCGCTCGGCATCCGTCCGCTCGTCCTCGGCGAGCTCGACGGCCGCTACATCCTCGCCTCCGAGACCTGCGCCCTCGACATCATCGGCGCCCGCTTCGTGCGCGACATCGAGAACGGCGAGATCGTCGTCATCGACGACGACGGCATCCGCTCGATCCGCTTCGCCGCCGAGGCGCCGATGCGGCCCTGCATCTTCGAGTACATCTACTTCGCCCGCCCGGATTCGGTGGTGAACGGCAAGAACGTCTACGCGGTGCGCAAGAGCATCGGCGTCGAGCTCGCCAAGGAGGCGCCGGCCGAGGCCGACATCGTGGTGCCGGTGCCGGATTCCGGCGTGCCGGCGGCGCTCGGCTACGCCCAGGAGACGGGGCTGCCCTTCGAGATGGGCATCATCCGCAACCACTATGTCGGGCGCACCTTCATCCAGCCGACGCAATCGGTGCGCGAACTCGGCGTGCGCATGAAGCACTCGGCGAACCGCGCCGCCATCGCGGGCAAGCGCATCGTCCTCGTCGACGACAGCCTCGTGCGCGGCACCACCTCGGTGAAGATCGTGCGGATGATGCGCGAGGCCGGGGCGAGCGAGGTGCATTTCCGCATCGCCTCGCCGCCCATCACCCATCCGGACTTCTACGGAATCGACACGCCCGAGAAGGAGAAGCTGCTCGCCGCCACCCACGACCTCGAGGGCATGCGCCGCTACATCGGCGCCGACTCGCTCGCCTTCCTGTCGATCGGGGGCCTGTACCGGGCGATGGGCGAGGAGGGCCGCGACCCGGCCTGCCCGCAATACACCGACCATTGCTTCACGGGCGATTACCCCACCCCGCTGACCGACCTCGCCGTCGCCTCGCCGCGGCGGATGGCGCTCCTCGCCGAAGCCGACTGAGACCCGATGTCCGACCTCCCGTCCGCAGAGACCAAGCCCCTCGCCGACCGCATCGCCGTGGTCACCGGCGCCTCCCGCGGGATCGGGCGCGCGGCCGCCCTGGCCCTCGCCGCCGCGGGCGCCCACGTGGTCGCGGTGGCGCGCACGCAGGGGGCGCTCGAGGAACTCGACGACGCGATCCGGCAGGGCGGCGGCACGGCGACCCTCGTCCCCCTCGACGTGACCGATTACGACGCCATCGACCGGCTCGGCGCCGCGATCCACGAGCGCTGGGGGCGGCTCGACGTCCTGATCGGCAATGCGGGCAATCTCGGCCGGCTGATGCCCCTCGGCCACGTCGAGCCGAAGCTGTGGGCGAGCGTCATGGACGTGAACCTGACGGCGAATTGGCGCCTGATCCGCTCCCTCGACCCGCTGCTGCGGCGCTCGGATGCGGGCCGGGCGATCTTCATCACCTCGGGCGCCGCGGCGAGCTGCAAGGCCTATTGGGGGCCCTACGCGGTGTCGAAGGCGGCGCTGGAGGCGCTGGTGCGGACCTACGCGGCCGAGACCGCGTCCACGCCGATCCGGGCGATGCTGGTCAATCCCGGGCCGCTGCGCACGGCGATGCGCCGGGCGGCGATGCCCGGCGAGGATCCCGAGACCCTGCGCACGCCCGAGGACCTGGCGCCGCACGTGGTGCGCCTCGCGAGCCCCTCCTGGCAGGAGACCGGGCTCATCTACGACTTTCCGAGCGACCGGGTGCTCACGCCCCAGCGCCCGGCCTGAGCGCTCAGGCGGCCCGGACGGCCGCCAGGAAGGCGCCGACCTCGCCGACCAGCCTCTCGGACTGCCCGGAGAGGTCGCGGGCCGCGTCCTGCACCTGGGCGGCCGCCGCACCGGTCTCCTCCGCCCCGTCGCGCAGGACGAGGACGTTCGCCCGGACGCTCTCGGTCCCGCGCGCCGCCTCCTGCACGTTGCGGGTAATTTCCTGCGTGGCGGCTCCCTGCTCCTCCATGGCGGCCGCGATGCTGGCGGCGTGCCGCGCCATCTCGGCGATCACCTCGCCGATCTGCCGGATGTCCCCGACGGCCGCCTGGGTGGCGGCCTGGATCTCGCCGATCTGACCGCCGATCTCGTCGGTGGCCCGGGCGGTCTGGCCGGCGAGTTCCTTGACCTCGGCGGCGACCACTGCGAAGCCGCGCCCCGCCTCCCCGGCCCGCGCCGCCTCGATCGTGGCGTTCAGCGCCAGCAGGTTCGTCTGCGCGGCGATGCCCGAGATGGCCGAGACGATGCCGCTGATCCGCTCCGCGGTCTCCGCCAGACGCCGCACCGTGGCGTCGGTGCGGCGGGCATCCTCCACCGCCCGTCCGGCGATGCGCGAGGATTGCGCCACCTGGCTCACGATCTCGTGGATCGAGGCCGCCATCTCCTCGCTCGCGGCGGCCACCGTCTGCACGTTGGCCGTGGTCTGCTGCGCGGCCCCGGCCACGGCGGCCGCCTGGACCGCGCCCCGCTCCGCGACCGAGGCCATCACACCGGCCGTCGCCTCCATGCCCCGCACGGCGCCCGAGAGGCCCTCGCGCAGGGCCGCCACCGTCCCTTCGAGCCTGCGCGTGAGCGCGTCGAGCTGGCCGGCGCGGGCGAGCTTCGCGCGGGCCTCCGCCGCCTCGCGGGTCTCCAGTTCGCGCCGCGCGAGGGCATCGTCCCGGAAGACCTGGAGGGCGCGGGCGAGCGCGCCGACCTCGTCGCGCCGCTCGGTCCCGCCGACCGCGACCGCGAGGTCGCCGCTCGCGAGCCTGCTCATCGCCGCGGTGGCACGGCCGAGCGGGCGCGAGACGCCCCGCACGGCGACGAGCCCGAGCAGGGCGCAGGACAGCGTGAGGCCCGTCACGGCCAGGCCCAGCTGGCGCCAGGACGCGGCGGTGACGCTCTCGTGAGCCCTGTCACGGGCGGCGGCGAGTTCGCCGAGATTGGCCTCCACCCGGCTGCGAACCGCGCGGAGCGCGGCCTCGCGCGCGCGCTGCCCCTCCTTGGAGGCCAGCGCGAAGGCCGCCTCGTTCTCGTTGCGAAGCGCGAACGCCACCACCCGGTCGGCCACTGCGAAATAAGCTGCGATCTGCTGCCCGACCGCCTCGGCGGTGCTGCTCCGCGCGGGCGTGTCCGCGAGCCGCGCGAGCCGGTTTTGGGCGGCGCCGGCCGCGTCCTTCGCGGCCACGTAGCGGTCGTGGTAGCCCCGCAGCGCCGCCGGATCGGTCTCGATGATGATGTTGCGCTCCTGGATCGTCGTCTCGCCGACGGCGAGCGCGACCTCGAAGGCCCCGACGACGCGGGCCGCCTGCAGGTCGACGAGCCGCTGGGTGGTCCGGTCGAGCTCGGAGAAGACGCCATCCGCCAGGCCCAGCAGACCGATCGTCACGCCGATGAGAATCAGGATTGGGATTGCAATTTTTCCCAGGATAGGAATATCATCTATGATTCTCCGCACGATACCCTCCTGGGAGCGCCGCTCCGGTGAATTAATCTTTCTTATACGGCTCGATTGCAAGTTTATGCATCGGGTATTAACAAAAGGTTATTGACTTACGTTACGTCATCAGATCCCCTTGGTCGGGCCGCGGCCTGGGCGGCGCGGCCGAGCGACCGTGGCGCCGGCCCCGTCGACCCGGCCCCGTCGACCCGGTATGACGCGGTGCAAGGCGGAGAGACGCGATGATCGACGTGCGGGCGATGTGCGCCATCGGGCAGCGGGGCCAGCTCGGCCTCGACGGGCGGCTGCCCTGGGAGGGCAACGCGGATCCGCTCTACGTCGAGGACGTGACCCGCTTCTTCGCCGAGACGCAGGGCCACGTGCTGATCGCCGGCCCGAAGACGATCGAGGCGGTGCCCGCCTTCGCGTACCGGGACCGGACCATCGCCATCATCCGCTCGCACGAGGATCCGGCCGCGGTGCTCGCCCGCTACAGCGGGCGGCGGATCTTCGTCGGCGGCGGGGTGGCGGTGTGGAACGTCTACGCGCCCTTCATCCAGCAATGGGACATCACGCGCCTGCCCTACGACGGCGAGGCGGATCGCTGGTTCGACCCCGCTTGGCTGGTGGGCGGCAAGCTGCGAGGGTGACGGCGCGAGGGGATCGATTCGATGACCGCACAGGACCAGTTCAAGCGCCAGCCGCGCCGCAAGGCGGAGAAGGGGCGCGTCCTCACCGTCTCGGCGGAGCAGAAGGCCGCCTACGAGGCGCTGATGCGCGAGAAGGAGGAGCGGGAGGCCTACGCCAAGCACCTGCCCGGCGACCTGAAGCCCCGCTGAGCCTCACTCCCCCTTGTCGAACGGATTGCGCGACGTGCGCAGGGACAGCCGGATCGGCACGCCGGGCAGGTCGAACGCGTCCCGAAGCCCGTTCACGAGGTAGCGCGTGTAGGATTTCGGCAGCGCGTCGAGCTGGTTGCCGAACAGCGCGAAGTGCGGCGGCCGGCTCTTCACCTGGGTCGCGTAGCGGATCTTGATGCGCCGGCCCGACACGGCGGGGGGCGGGTTGGCCTGGACGGCCTCGGACAGCCACTGGTTGATCCGCGCCGTCGGCACCCGCCGGTTCCAGACGTCGGAGGCCGAGACGACGCCCTGCATCAGCCGGTCGATGCCCTCGCCCGCGAGCCCGGAGAGCGGCACGATCGGGGCGCCGCGCACCTGGGGCAGGAGCCGCGCCGCCTTCTCCCGCAACTCCTTGAGCAGGCCGGGCTGGTCGGCGACGAGGTCCCACTTGTTGAGCCCGATGACGAGGGCGCGGCCCTCCTGCTCGACGAGGTCGACGATGGTGAGGTCCTGCTTCTCGAACGGGATGGTGGCGTCGAGGAGCACCACCACCACCTCGGCGAAGCGCACCGCCCGCAGCCCGTCCGAGACGGCGAGCTTCTCCAGCTTGTCGTCGACCCGGGCGCGGCGGCGCATCCCCGCCGTGTCGTGCAGCTTGATGCGGCGGCCGCGCCACTCCCAGTCGAGGGAGATCGAGTCGCGGGTGATGCCCGCCTCCGGCCCGACCAGCAGCCTGTCCTCGCCGAGCATCCGGTTGATCAGGGTCGACTTGCCGGCATTGGGGCGCCCGACGATGGCGACCCGGAGCGGCTTGCCCTCGCCCTCCTCGTCGTCGTCCTCGGCCTCGGGCAGGATGTCGGCCAGCGCGTCGATGAGCTGCCCCATCCCCTCGCCGTGCTCGGCCGAGACCGGGACCGGGTCGCCGAGGCCGAGCCCGAAGGCCTCGTAGGCGCCCGCCAGGCCGGCGCCGCCCTCCGCCTTGTTGGCGAGCAGGATCACCGGCTTGTCGGCGCGCCGGACGAGCTCCGCGAAGGGCTGGTCGGCCGGCAGCAGGCCGGCGCGGGCATCGACCACGAAGAGCACCGCGTCGGCCTCCGCGATGGCGGCCTCGGTCTGGGCGCGCATCCGGCCGGCCAGGGATTCCGCGTCGGCCTCTTCGAGGCCCGCCGTGTCGATGATCGTGAAGCGCAGGTGCCCGAGCCGCGCCTCGCCCTCCCGGCGGTCGCGGGTCACGCCCGGACGGTCGTCCACGAGGGCGAGCTTGCGGCCGACGAGGCGGTTGAACAGCGTCGACTTGCCGACGTTGGGACGCCCGACGATCGCGACGATGGGCATCGACATGGGAGAGGTCCTGGGCGAGGGGCGCAGTGCAGGTGCAACGCGGAGGGCGCGGGGTCCGTCCTCTCGGACGGAGCCCCCCGCGCCGGTGGATCTCGGGACGGTCGGGCAGGCGCGGCTAGCGCGTCACCTCCGGCGGCGGCGGGGCGGCGGGCGCGGCCGGGCCCGCGTCGCTGACCTGGACCGGACCGCCCGCCGCGAGGGCGACGTAGACCTCCAGGCGCTGGCGCAATCCGGGCGGCGTCTCGCGGTCGGCGGCGATCTGGTCGAACCAGCGGCCGGCGCCCTCGAAGTCGCCCTTGCGCATCGCCGTCAGGCCCAGCATCTCGCGGGCGGTGTGGCGGAAGGCGTTGCCGGAGGCGGCGAGCCCCTGGAGCGTGTTCAGCGCTTCCGGGTCGTCGGAATCGAGGCGCAGGAGCGCCCCGCGCAGGCGCGCCGCGTCGCGCAGGCCCGGCCCGACCCCGGTATCGGCCGCGATCGCCGCGTAGGCCCTGGCGCCGGCCGCCGGATCGGCCTTGCCGGCCTCGGCCGCGGCGCGGAACTGGGCCAGGATCCGGTAGCCGTGGGGGGAATCCGCCGCGAGCGTCTCGAAGGCCTTGGCCGCCTCGCCGCCCTTGTCCTTGCTGGCGCGCACCGCCTCGTCGAAGCGCCGGCTCGCCGCCTCGGCCTGGACCTGCTGCTCGTGCTGCCAGAAGCGCCAGCCGCCGACGCCGATCACCACGAGCACCGCGATGCCGATGAAGACGCCGCTGTAGCGCTTCCAGATCTCGGCCGCGCGGTCTCGCCGGTAATCCTCGTTGACCTCGCGTATGAACTCGTCTTCTTTCATCTCGGACCCGCTCGCCGGAAGCATGCCGCGCGCGCCCGCGACAGGGCGGTCCGCCTAGCACGAACGCGCGCGGATGGCGAGGCTCAGGCCTGTCCCGGCCACACCGCGACGCCGATCAGCCAGGGATGCAGCACCCGGGCGAAGACGAACCACGCGACGACCCCGATCCCCACCGCGAGCGCGTCGTTGCGCCAGCCGGCGGGCGCCGCCGCCGGACCCGCATGGGCCTTCACCTCGTCGCGGCGCTTGACGCTGATGCGGGCCGCCACCGCCCAGGCCAGGATGCTGCCGAACAGGAGGATCGAGCCGAGATCGCCGTTGGCGAGGAGGTGCGCCGCCGCCCAGATCTTCACGCCCGCCAGCATCGGGTGCTTGAGCGCGCCCTTGATCCGCCCCGGCAGGTAGGCCGCCGCGAAGGCCACGAAGGCGACGAGAACGAGGAGGAGCGCGAGGTGGCGCGTCCAGACCGGCGGCGACCAGATGTCGATGTAGCCCTCCGACCGGTAGCGCCCGTAGCCGATGCCGAGCACGATCAGGCCGACCAGGGCGAGCACCGAGTAGCCGAGCTTGTAGGGCCCCTCCCCGACCCGCGCGATCAGGGCCGCGCGCGGCCCCCGCAGCATGGTGAAGGCGTGGGTGCCGAGGAACAGCGCGAGGCCCAGGAGGAGGACCGGCATGGGCGAAAAACTCCCTGGGCGAGCACTCCCCGGGCGAGCACTTCCCGGGCGAGGGCTCCGTGAATCGGCGCCGTCGGGCTAACCGGCCCGCAAGGAATTCTCGGCCAAGCTCCCCGCCCCTGTCCAGGTCGAGACGATGCGTCGCCTGCTCCTTGCCGCGTGGCTCGGCGTCGCGGCCTGCCGCGCCGTCGCCGAGCCGGGCCCGCCGCTCTCGGCGCTGACGCTGGTCGGTCCGGCCCGGCCGGTCTTCCGGGCCCGGGTGGATGCCTGCGACGGGCACGACGTGCCGGACGCGCCGGTGCGCGCCTTCCGGGATGCCGGGGGCGGCCTGGTGATGTTCGGGCTGCACTACCGCAACCGCGCCCTGCGGGGGCCCGACCTCGATCACCTCGCGATCGATTGCCGGATCGTGCTCGATTCGGGCCTCGCGGCCGAGCCCGAGCGCTACGACGACCGCAGCTGGGTCACCGCGACCTGGACCGAGGACGGGCGCGCGGTCGCGGCCCTCCTCCACCACGAGTACCATGCCGAGGCGCATCCGGGCCGCTGCCGCTCGGGCGAGATGATGGCCTGCTGGTACAACACCATCCTGGCGGCCCGCTCGGGCGACGGGGGCGCGCGCTTCGAGCGGGCGAGCCCGCCCGCCGTGGTGGCCGCGCCGCCCTTCCGGCAGGAGGTCGAGCAGGGCCGCCACCGTGGTTTCTTCAACCCCTCGAACATCGTGCGGGACGGGCGCTACTGGTACTTCCTCGCCTCGAACACCGGCTGGGACGGCCAGCCCTTCGGCGTCTGCCTGTTCCGCTCGGACGACGTCGCCGATCCCGGCCGCTGGCGGGCCTGGGACGGAACCGGCTTCACGGTCGCCTTCCCGGACCCCTACCGCAAGGGTGCGAGGCCGGCCGGCGCCTGCCGGCCGGTCTGGCCCTTCCCGGCCCCGGTCGGCTCGGTCAGCCGCCACCGCGGCACCGGCGCCTGGATCGCGGTGTTCCAGGCGGAGGCGGGCGGCGCCTTCCCGCGCTCCGGCTTCTACTGGACCACCTCACGCGACCTCCTCGCCTGGGACGAGCCGCGCCTCCTCCTCGAGGGCCCGACGCTCTACGGCGATCCCTGCCGGGCCCGGGGCGACCTCATCAGCTACCCGTCGCTGCTCGATCCGGGCGCGCGGGGCCGCAACTTCGACGACGTGGGCGAGCGCGCCGAGCTGTTCTACGCGGTGCTGCGCCGGAACGGGTGCGAGATCACCTCCGACCGCGACCTCGTGCGGCGGCCGGTGGCGATCAAGGTGTGGCCGTAGGGGCGAACCGGGCCGCGCGTCACGCCACGCGCAGCCGCTCCGCGGCCTCGCGCGCCGCGCCCTCCAGCGGGCGCGGCCGGCGGCTCTCCGCGTCGATGACCACGCAGGCCGCCTCCGCCTCCCCGACCAGGCGTCCCTCGGCGAGGATGCGGTTGCGGAACCCCAGCGAGCTGCGCCCGATCCGGGCGAGCCAGGTCCCGGTGCGCACCCGGCCGGGGAAGTGCAGCTCGCCCCGGTAGTCGATGACGAAGCGGGCGATGACGAGGGCGCAGCCCTCCGCCAGCACCGGCCTCAGATGCGCGGCGAAGAACTGGACCCGGCCGCTCTCGCAGAAGCCCGCGAAGACCGCGTTGTTGACGTGGCCGTTCGCGTCGCTGTCGCGGTAGCGCAGGACGTCCTCGGTCCAGAGGATCCGGGAATCGTCGGGCGGCGCGGCCTCAGCCATGGCGCGGAGCGGTGCCGCCGAGGTGGAAGACCCGGTGCGGCACGAGTTCGCCCCGCTCGACGTCGCCCACCGCCACCAGCACCCCGTTGCAGGTCGCGTAGGCCTTGCCGGCCACCGGCGCGTCGCGCCCGCGCAGGATCACCGATTGGCCCCGCATCAGCCGCATCGCCATGTCGCGGGAGACGGGCACGCAGGCCACGGCGTCGAGGGCGGTCTCGACGGGCCGGAGCACCGCCGCCACCTCGTCGCCCTGCGCCGCTTCGAGCGCGCCGAGGGTGCAGGACTGGTCCTCCGCGAAGGGACCGACCCGGGTGCGGCGCAGGGCCGAGACGTGGCCGAGGCACCCGAGCGCCCGGCCGAGATCGCGGGCGATGGCGCGCACGTAGGTGCCCTTGCCGCACTCGGCCTCGATGATCGTCCGCTCCTCCGCATGGGCGACGATCGCGAGCCGGTCGATCTGGACCGGCCGCGCCACGAGCTCGACCACCTCGCCGTCGCGGGCGAGGTCGTAGGCGCGCTCGCCCTGGATCTTGATCGCCGAGTAGCGCGGCGGCACCTGCTCGATCGCACCGACGAAGCGCGGCAGCACCGCCTCGACCTCCTCGCGGGTCGGGCGGCTCTCGGAGGTGGCGACGGCGCGGCCCTCCGCGTCGTCCGTGTCGGTCTCCGTGCCCCAGGTCACCGTGAAGACGTAGGCCTTGCGCCCGTCCATCACGAAGGGGACGGTCTTGGTCGCCTCGCCGAGCGCGATCGGCAGGATGCCGGAGGCGAGCGGGTCGAGGGTGCCCGCGTGGCCGGCCTTCTTGGCGTTGAGCGCCCGCTTCACCGCCGCGACCGCGTGGGTCGAGGTCATGCCGACGCCCTTGTCGAGGATCACCCAGCCGCTGATCTCGCGGCGCTTGGGACGGTCGCCTTTGGGCCGGTCGCCCTTCGGCCGGTCACTCTTGGGGCGGTCGCCGCCGGGCCGGTCGCCCTGCGGGCGCCCGCGGTCGCGAGGCGGCCGGCCCTCGCGCGGTGCGGCCGGACTCGACCCGGCAGCCTGGTCCTCGTGCATCATCGCTTCCCGTCCCATCCAAAGCCGGGCGGACGCGGCCCGGCTCGCCGGCGCGCTCCCCCCTGGTCAATCCTCGCGGAAGCGCGCCGTTGCGGCGGCGCGGCAGCTCACGCGTCGGGATCGCCGGCGTCGTCCTGCTCGCCGCCGAGGTCCCGCTGCACCTTCTCGCTGCGCAGCAGCCGATCGATCCGCGCCGCCTCGTCGAACGTCTCGTCGCGGCGGAAGCGCAACTCGGGCGCGAACTTGAGGTTCACGCGCCGGGCCACCTCCTGCCGGAGCGCCTTGCGGTTGCGCTCCAGCGCCTCCAGCACCGGGGCCTCGTCCTGGCCGCCGAGCGGCATGACGTAGGCGGTGGCGAGCTTGAGGTCCGGCGACATCCGGACCTCCGGCACCGTGATGACGTGCCGGCTCAGCACCGGGTCCTGCAGGTCGCCGCGGCTCAGCACCTCCGCGATGGCGTGGCGGACGAGTTCGGCCACGCGCTGCTGACGCTGCGAGGGGCCGGCGGTTTCGGTCGGTTTGCGCATCGTGTCTCAATCCGGGCTTGAACCGGGGCCGCCGGGCGGCCGGGGTGACGCCTTCAGGGTTCTGAACCGACGAGCCCGGGGCGAGGGCGCCCCGGGCTCGGCAGAAACGGGGCCGCCCGGCGGGGCGGCCGAACGGCGTCAGGGGCGGATCAGAGCGTCCGCCGCTCCTCGTGCACGATGTAGCACTCGATCACGTCCCGGACGCGCATGTCCTGGTAATTCTCGAACGCCATGCCGCATTCCTGGCCGGCCGAGACCTCGCGCGCGTCGTCCTTGAAGCGCTTGAGCTGCGAGAGCTTGCCCTCGTGGACGACGACGTTGTCGCGGATGAGCCGGACGTTGGCGCCGCGCTCGACGCGGCCATCCTCGACCCGGCAGCCCGCGATCTTGCCGACCTTCGAGACGTTGAAGATCTCGAGGATCCGCGCCTCGCCCAGCCGCTCCTCGCGGAGCGTCGGCGGGAGCAGGCCCGACATCGCCGCCTTCACGTCATCCACGAGGTCGTAGATGATGTTGTAGTAGCGGATCTCGACGCCGGAGCGCTCGGCGGCCTCGCGGGCCTCCTTGTGGGCGCGCACGTTGAAGCCGATCACCACGGCGCCGGAGGCCTGGGCCAGGGTGATGTCCGACTCCGTGATGCCGCCCACGCCGGTGTGCAGGATGCGCGCCCCGACCTCCTCGTTGCCGAGCTTGTCGAGGGCCCCCGCGATGGCCTCCACCGAGCCCTGCACGTCGCCCTTGACGACGAGCGCGAACTCCTTGCGGCCGGCGCCCTCCTTGAGGTCGCGCATCATGTCCATCAGCGAGCGGCCCGAGGCGGCACCCGCCGCGGCCGCGCGCTCGCGCTTCACGCGGGCCCGGTACTCGGTGACCTCGCGGGCGCGGGCCTCGTTCTCGACCACCGCGACGCGGTCCCCCGCCTCGGGCGTGCCGTTGAAGCCGAGCACCTCGACCGGGACCGCCGGGCCCGCCTCGCGCACGTTGCGGCCGGTATCGTCGATCAGGGCGCGCACGCGGCCCCACTCGGCGCCCGCCACCACGATGTCGCCCGTGTGCAGCGTGCCGCGGGCGACCAGCACGGTGGCGACCGGGCCGCGGCCGCGGTCGAGCTTGGCCTCGATCACGGTGCCTTCCGCCGAGCGGTCGGGATTGGCGCGCAGGTTCAGCACCTCGGCCTGCAGGGCGAGGCCCTCCAGGAGTTCGTCGAGGCCCTGGCGGGTCTTGGCCGAGACCTCGAATTCGAGGGTCTCGCCGCCCATCGATTCCACCTGCACGTTGTGCTGGAGGAGTTCGGTGCGCACCCGCTGCGGGTTGGCGTCGGGCTTGTCGACCTTGTTGATCGCCACGACGAGCGGCACGTCGGCCGCCTTGGCGTGGGCGATCGCCTCGATCGTCTGGGGCATGACGCCGTCATCGGCCGCCACCACCAGCACGACGATGTCCGTCACCTTGGCGCCGCGGGCGCGCATGGAGGTGAAGGCGGCGTGGCCGGGGGTGTCGATGAAGGTGATCTTGCCGCCGGAGGGCGAGGTCACCTGGTAGGCGCCGATATGCTGCGTGATGCCGCCCGCCTCGCCTTCCACGACGTTGGCGTTGCGGATCGCGTCGAGGAGCGAGGTCTTGCCGTGGTCGACGTGGCCCATGATGGTCACGACCGGGGGCCGCGGCTGGGTGTCCTCGTCGACGTCCGGCTCGTCGAAGAGCCCCTCCTCGACGTCGGATTCCGCCACGCGGCGCACCGTGTGGCCGAGTTCCTCGGCGATCAGCTGGGCCGTGTCCGAGTCGATCACGTCCGTGATCTTGTGGATCTGGCCCTGCTTCATCAGCAGGCGGATGACGTCCACCGCCCGCTCGCTCATGCGGTTGGCGAGTTCCTGGATGGTGATCGTCTCCGGGATGACCACTTCGCGCGACAGCTTCTCTTTCTGCTCCATCTGCCGGTGGCCGGTGAGGCGCTGGGTCCGGCGACGGAAGGAGGCGAGCGAACGGGTCCGCTCATCCTCGCCCGAGGTCGCGGTGGCGATGGTCAGGCGGCCGCGGTTGCGGTCGCCGCCCGGGGATTTCGGCGTCTTGGGCGGGCTGATGATCTTGAGCGGCATGCCGGGCCGCCGGATCACCCGCTTGGTGTCGGCCTCGTCGTCCGCCGGGGCGGCGGCCGGGCGGCCGGTGGCCGGGGCGGCCCGCGCGGGCGTCGCCGCGGTCGGCTGCGCGCTCGCGGCCGGCTTCGGCTCGGGCTTGGGCTCGGGCGGCTTCGGGGCCGGCCGGGCCATGAAGTTCAGGTCGCGGGGCTTGCGCGCATCCGCCGTGAGGACGCGGCGCGGCTCGGCCGGGGTCGCGGGCCGGGCCGCGGCGGCCGGCCGGCCGGGAACCGCGGCCGGGCGCGGGCCCGGAGCAGCGGGGCGCTGGCCCGGAGCGGCGGGGCGCGGGCCCGGTGCCGCGGCGGTCGGGCGCGGCGCCGCCGCGGCGGGCCGCGGGGCGACGGGGGCCGCCGGTGCGGCAGCCTGCGCGGCGGGCGCGGGCGCCTCGAAGGCGGCGGTGGCGGCCGCAGCCCGGGCCGCCTCCTCGTTCGCGCGGCGCTCGGCCTCCTCGGCGGCGCGGCGCTTGCGCGCGTCCTCCTGGCGGCGGCGCTCCTCCTCCTCGCGCTTGCGCGCCTCGGCGGCCTCGCGCTCGCGGGCTTCCGCGGCCTCGCGCTCGGCGCGGCGGCGGGCCTCGTCGGCGGCGCGGCGGCGCTCGTCCTCCTCGCGCCGGCGCGCATCCGCCAGCGCGGCGAGGCGGGCATTCTGCTCCTGGTCGCTCAGCGTGCGCAGCACCACGCCCGAGCGGGCCGGCGCCTGGCGCGGCTCGCCGGAGCGCGGCGGGGCGCCCGAGGCCGGCCGGCTCGGGGCCGGCGCCGGTGCGGTCTCCTTCGGGGCGGCAGCCGGCGCCTGTGGGGCACCGATGACGCGCCGCTTCACTGTCTCGACCACGACCGACTTCGAGCGGCCATGGGAGAAGCTCTGGCGTACGATGCCCTGCTCGACCGGACGCTTCACCGAGAGCGTCTTGGCGGGGCCACCGTGCAGCGTCTTGTCGCCCGGATTCTTCGTCTCACTCATTCAGTTCAGATCCTGGGGGTTCTCAGCGTCCCGGGATCCGGCCTCCCGGAGGCCGCCTCCCACCTGCATCCCGGGAACGCACCCGGGAGGGGCCGATCCCATTCACTCAATCACCGGCCTTCCGGGGACCGGTCACGATCTCATTCCGTCGCCTGGACATCGTCCGGGAGGGCCGTGTCGGCGTCGCCGTGCGGCGCCAGCCCGACATCCCCCGGCGCGGCCTCCGCACCGCGGAAACGGCGGAGCCGACGCCAACGCGCGAGCAAGCCGGCCGTGCCGGCCCCCGCGGTGAGGGCAGCGTGTATCACATGATCCCGGCCCAAGGCCATGTCCAATTCAACACCGGACAGGTCGTCCACCACCGGGATCTCGCATATGGCATCGCCGTAGCGGCGGCGCAATGCCTGGGCGAGCTTGCGCCGCCCGTCCGGGCTGGCGTCGCTGGCGTGCAGGAGGGCCGCCACGCCCTCCCGGCTCGCCACGGCGCTCTCCACCTTGGTGAAGCCCGTGACGACGCAGCCCGCCTTGTTGGCGAGCGAGAGGCCCTGGCGCAGGTCCTGGCGCAGGGCCGCCTCGATCACATCCGCGAGATCCGGCGGCACGGCCGTCGCCTTGCCCTTGAAGGCGCGCTGGAACAGGCGCTTGCGCAGCGCCTCGGCGACCGCCGCGCGGGTCGCGCTGACCCAGGCGCCCCGCCCCGGCAGGCGCGCCCTCAGGTCCGGCACCACCGTCCCGTCCGGCGCGAGCGCGAAGCGGATCATCCCGGAGGGGTTCTGCGCCTCCCGGGTGACGAGGCAGGTGCGCTCAGCCCGCGCGCGGCCGCGCCCGATCCCGGCATCGAGGATGTCGGGCGGCAGATCGTCGGGCAGCGAGTCGTCGGGCGACAGGTCTTCGGGGATCGCGGCGTCCTGCATGGGGGGCCAAGGGTGGGGGCCAAGGGTGGGGGCCAAGGGTGGGGGCCAAGGGTGGCGGGCAAGGGTGGCAGCAAGGGTGGCGGGCACGAGTGGCGGGTCTTGGATGATCGGGGAACGTCGGAGGCGCGGCGCCGGATCCCATCCCTGCCGCGAGAGGCGGGGCGCCGCGCGGCAGCGGCGGCCGATCAGGTCGGCTGGCCCTCGGCCTGAGCGGGCTCGGCCTCGGCCTCGTCCTGCTCGGCCTGCTCGTCCTCGGCGGGCGCCTCCTCCGGGGCCTCGATCCAGCCGGCCCGCACGCGGGCGGCCACGATCATCGCCTCGGCCTCGGCGCGGGAGAGGTCGAACCCGTCGAGGTAGCCCGGGTGACGCACCGCCTCGGGCCCGCGGCCCTCGGTGTAGCCGACGAGATCGTCGGTGGCGCATCCGGCCAGGTCCTCGACCGTGCGCACCTCGTTCTCGCCGAGCGCCACCATCATGGGCGTGGTGATGCCGTCGATCTCGCGCAGCTCGTCCTCGACGCCGAGTTCGCGGCGGCGCGCGTCGTTCTCGGCCTCGATCCGGGCGAGGTATTCCTGGGCCCGGCTCTGGATCTCGGCCCCGGTCTCCTCGTCGAGTCCCTGGATGTTGGCGATGTCGCCCGGCTCGACGTAGGCGATCTCCTCGACGGAGCGGAAGCCCTCCGCGGCCAGGAGCTGGCCGACCGTCTCGTCGACGTCGAGCGCCTGCATGAAGGTGTTGGTGCGCTCGACGAACTCCTTCTGCCGGCGCTCGGATTCCTCGGCCTCGGTCAGGATGTCGATGTCCCAGCCGGTGAGCTGGGAGGCGAGCCGCACGTTCTGGCCGCGGCGGCCGATCGCCAGCGAGAGCTGGTCGTCCGGCACCACCACCTCGATGCGGTCGGCCTCCTCGTCGAGCACGACCTTGACCACCTCGGCCGGCTGGAGCGCGTTGACGATGAAGGTCGCCTGGTCCTGCGACCACGGGATGATGTCGATCTTCTCGCCCTGCAGCTCGCCGACCACGGCCTGGACGCGCGAGCCGCGCATGCCGACGCAGGCGCCGACCGGGTCGATCGAGGAGTCGCGCGAGATGACCGCGATCTTGGCGCGCGAGCCCGGATCGCGGGCCACCGCCTTCACCTCGACGATGCCGTCGTAGATCTCGGGCACCTCCTGGGCGAAGAGCTTCGCCATGAATTGCGGGTGCGAGCGGGACAGGAAGATCTGCGGCCCGCGCACCTCGCGGCGCACGTCGAACAGGTAGGCGCGGATGCGGTCCCCCGGCCGGAAGGTCTCGCGCGGGATCGATTCGTCGCGGCGCACGATGCCCTCGCCGCGGCCGAGATCCACGATGGTGTTGCCGTACTCGACGCGCTTGACGAGGCCGTTCACGATCTCGCCGATGCGGTCCTTGTACTCCTCGTACTGGCGGTCGCGCTCGGCGTCGCGGACCTTCTGAACGATGACCTGCTTGGCCGACTGGGCGGCGACGCGGCCGAAATCGAAGGGCGGCAGGGTGTCGGCGATGACGTCGCCGATCTGGGCTGCCGGGTTGTGCCGGCGGGCGGTCTCGAGGTCGATCTCGCGGGCATCGTTCTCCACCTGCTCCACCACCAGGAGGTGGCGCGAGAGGCGCAGCGCGCCGGTGCGGGGGTCGATCTCGGCATGGACGTCGGTCTCGGCGCCGTAGCGCGAGCGGGCGGCCTTGGCGATGGCCTCCTCCATCGCCCCGATCACGATGGACCGGTCGATGACCTTCTCGCGGGCGACGGCGTCGGCGATCTGGAGCAGTTCGAGTCGGTTGGCGCTGACGACGGCCATGGCTGCTGATCCTTCCCTGGATTCGAGGGCGCCTCGCGGCGCGGATGCCGTTTCGTGTGCGTGGTGCGGTCAGAGGGGCGCGCCGGGCGCCTCGTCCTCGCCCTCCTCATCCTGCGCCGGGGCCGAGCCGCGGCGCAGGGATTCGCGGATGAGGTCGTCGGTGAGCACGAGGTGCGCCTCCCCGATATCGGCGAGGCGCAGCTCGTAGGAGGCGGGCGTCCCCTCCTTCGCGTCGGGCAGGTCGATGCGCACGGTCGCGCCCTCGGGCGCCCGGATGAGGCCGCGGAAGCGCTTGCGCCCCTCCAGCGGCACCGCGAGCTCCACCTTGGCCTCGTGCCCCGCCCAGCGGGCGAAGTCGCCGGCGCGCACCAGCGGCCGGTCGATGCCGGGCGAGGAGATCTCCAGGTGATAGGCCCGGCCGATCGGGTCGTCGACGTCGAGGAGCGGCGAGATGGTGCGGCTCACCGCCTCGCAATCCTCGACCGTCATGGTGCCGTCCGGCCGCTCGGCCATGATCTGGACCGTGCAGCCGTTCTGGCCGGTGACCCGCACCCGCACGAGGCGGAAGCCGAGCCCTTCGAGCGAGGGCTCGACGATCTGCGCCACGCGGGCGGCGACGCCGGTCTCGGTGATGAGCCGCTTCTCGGTCGCGTGATGGTCTGGGGCGTCGGTCATGGTGCTCGCCGGGGCGTCCTCGGGGACGGGCTGGCGTTCCGCTCGCGCTCGCCCGAGGCCGCGGCAATAAAAAAGAGCGGGTCCCGAGGGGCCCACTCCCGCACCGCAGCCTCATCGACCGCGAACAGAACTGATGGCGGAGAGATAGTCCCACCGCGCGAAAAATGCAAGCAGACCGGCCACGACGCCCGCGGCGTTCGGCCGCCCGGCCGGCGCCGCCAAGATCGGGACGGAGCGCCCGCCGAGACTCCGTTGACACTCCCCCCGGAAGCAGTCAATCCAGTGTGACTTCATCCAAAAGCCGGGGCTGCGGGATGAACCCTGTCGAATATCTCCGGGATTTCGCCAAGCAATACCCCACTCAGGGTGCGATTCTCGCCTCGGCAATCGCCTGCTTCGCGGCGGTGGCGCTCATCGAGCAGTTCGGGACGCGGCTCGAGAGCGCGATTCCCGCGGTCGTCTACGTCCTCGCGGTCGGGGTCGTGCTCTTTCTGCTGGTGAGATTCCTCAGCGAGCCGATCGCGCAGCGCGCTTCGGGCTGGTTCATCGCGCTGCTGATCGTCGCGTGGCTGCCGCTCTTCGTGTGGAGCCGGTCCCGGCCCGAGAATGAGCGGCTCGCCTGCGTCGTGTATTTCTGGCTACCCTGCCGCATCGCCGCCGACGCCGCCGCCTCGCAGGCGCAAGCCGCGCCGCCGGCCGGCATGCCGGCACCTGCGAAGCCGGCCGGCGCGACGGCAGCTCTGGCCGGTCCGGCCGCCGAGGCCAGGGCGAAGTACCAAGTCTACATCCAGTTCGCGGGCTTCCCGCGGCCCGCCATCGCGGCCCTCGCCAACGCCCTGGCGGCCCAGGGCTGGGCCGTGCAGGGGGCCGGTGCCGGCGGCGAGCGGGTCGCGGCCGCCGCGACCCTCGCCGAGGTGCGCTACGGCGACCCCGCCGCCAAGCCCGCCGCCGAGGCGCTCGCCGCCGCCCTCAATCAGAGCGGGATCGTCCCCAGGACCGTCAGGGCGGTCCCGCTGGCGATCATCAGGCCGAACGTGCTGGAAGTCTGGATCGGGCAGTAGCGCGGCGCCCCGCGGGCGCGCCGCGGCGGCGGCTCACACCGACAGCCAGCGCCGCACCTGCGCCTCGACCATCTCGGATCTCGGCCCGGCCTCCACCACCTGCCCGCGATCCATCACGGCGTAACTGTCGCACAGGTCGCGCGCCCACTCGAAATACTGCTCGACGAGGACGATCGCCATCTCGCCCTTGCCGCGCAGGTAGTCGATCGCCCGGCCGATATCCTTGATGATCGAGGGCTGGATGCCCTCGGTGGGCTCGTCGAGGACGAGGAGGCGCGGGCGGGTCACCAGGGCCCGACCGATCGCGAGCTGCTGCTGCTGGCCGCCGGAGAGGTCGCCGCCGCGGCGCCAGAGCATGTCCTTCAGCACCGGGAACAGGTCGTAGATCTCCGCCGGCACGTAGCGGTCGCGGCGCGTCAAGGGCGCGAACCCGGTCTCCAGGTTCTCCTTGACGGTGAGCAGCGGGAAGATCTCGCGGCCCTGGGGCACGAAGGCGACGCCCCGGCGCGCGCGGTCGTAGGGGGGAAGCCGGCTGATCTCCTCGCTGGCCAGCCGCACCGCGCCCTTCGAGACCGGCTGCTGGCCCACGATGGCGCGCATCAGCGAGGTCTTTCCGACGCCGTTGCGGCCGAGCACGGCCGTCACCTTGCCGACCTCGGCGGTGAGGGAGACGCCGCGCAGGGCCTGCGCCGCGCCGTAATGCAGGTCGATCGCCTCGACGGTGAGCATGCTGCCGGACCCCCTCAGCGGCCGAGATAGACCTCGACCACCCGCGGGTCGGCCGAGACGGAATCGATCGAGCCCTCGGCCAGCACCGCGCCCTCGTGCAGGCAGGTGACGCGGCAGCCGAGGGCGCGCACGAAGTGCATGTCGTGCTCGACCACGATCACCGCGTGGTCGCGGGCGATGCGCCGCAGCAGCGCGGCGGTCGCCTCGGTCTCCGCGTCGGTCATGCCGGCCACCGGCTCGTCCACGAGGAGCAGCTTCGGGTCCTGCGCCAGCAGCATGCCGATCTCCAGCCACTGCTTCTGGCCGTGGGAGAGGTCGGCGGCCGGCCGCGCCCGGTGCGCCAGCAGGCCGGTCGTGCCGAGGATCGCGTCGATGCGCTCCGCCTCGACCCGGTTGCGCCAGCCGAACAGCGAGGCGGTGGCGCCGCGCGGCCCCTTGAGGGCGAGCAGGATGTTGTCCGCCACGCTGTGGCTCTCGAACACGGTCGGCTTCTGGAACTTCCGGCCGATGCCGAGTTCGGCGATGTCCGCCTCGTCCATGCGGGTGAGGTCGTGCACGCCGTCGAACATGACGGTGCCGGAATCCGGCCGCGTCTTGCCGGTGATGCAATCCATCATGGTGGTCTTGCCGGCCCCGTTCGGGCCGATGATGGCGCGCATCTCGCCGGGCATCAGGGTCAGCGACAGGCCGCGCAGGGCGCGGTAGCCGTCGAACGTGACCCGGATGTCATCGACGTAGAGGAGCGTGCTGGTGAGGCGCCGCTCCTGGGCGGGACCCGCCGGGGGGTCGAGGGCGATCGCCGCGCTCATGAGCCGCGTCCTTCCTCGGCGAGGGCCGGCTCGACCTCCCCCGGCGCCGGCCCGGGCAGGGTCGCCCGCGCGCGCCGGCTCCCGAGCCGCTCGACGAGCGTGCCCACGATGCCGCGCGGCAGGAACAGGGTGACGACGACGAAGAGGGCGCCGAGCATGAACAGCCAGGCGTCCGGCATCGCGCCGGTGAGGAGCGTCTTGGCGTAGTTGACGAGGACGCCGCCGAGGGCGGCCCCGACCAGGGTGCCGCGGCCGCCGACCGCGACCCAGATCACCGCCTCGATGGAGTTGGCCGGCGTGAACTCGGACGGGTTGATGATGCCGACCTGCGGCACGTAGAGGGCGCCGGCCACGCCCGCCATCATGGCCGAGACCGTGAAGGCCAGGACCTTGAAGTGGGCCGTGCGGTAGCCGAGGAAGCGCGTGCGCGATTCCGCGTCGCGGATCGCGATCAGCACCTTGCCGTAGGCGGAGGTCGTCATGACGCGGGCGACCAGGTAGGCGAGCGCCAGGGCGGCGGCGGTGAGGACGAACAGCGTCACCCGGGTGCCCTGCGCCTGCACGTTGAAGCCCAGGATGTCCTTGAAGTCGGTGAGCCCGTTATTGCCGCCGAGGCCCATGTCGTTGCGGAAGAAGGCGAGCATCAGCGCGAAGGTCATCGCCTGGGTGATGATCGACAGGTAGACCCCGGTCACCCGCGAGCGGAAGGCGAGCCAGCCGAACACGAAGGCGAGCAGGCCCGGCACCAGCAGCACCATCAGCGCCGCGAAGGGGAACCAGTCGAAGCCGTGCCAGTACCAGGGCAGGTCCTTCCAGTTCAGGAAGACCATGAAGTCGGGCAGGATCGGGTGGCCGTAGACGCCGCGCGGGCCGATCTGGCGCATCAGGTACATGCCCATCGCGTAGCCGCCGAGGGCGAAGAAGGCGCCGTGGCCGAGGGACAGGATGCCGCAATAGCCCCAGACGAGGTCGAGGCTGAGCGCCAGGATCGCGTAGCAGAGGTACTTGCCCATCAGCGAGACCGCGTAGGTGGGCACGTTCGCCGCCGAGCCCTCGACGGTCGCGAGGTTGAGGACCGGCACCGCCACCGCGAAGGCGAGGAGGACGGCGAGGAAGACCCAGCCCTTCCGGTCGATCAGGGTCATGCTCACGCCTCCACCGCCCGGCCCTTCAGCGCGAACAGGCCGCGCGGGCGCTTCTGGATGAACAACACGATGAAGATCAGGAGCAGGATCTTGCCGAGCACCGCCCCCGCGTAGGGCTCCAGGAACTTGTTCGCGGCGCCGAGGGTCAGGGCCGCGACGAGCGTGCCCCAGAGATTGCCGACGCCGCCGAACACCACGACCAGGAAGGAATCGATGATGTAGCTCTGGCCGAGGTTGGGCGAGACGTTGTCGATCTGCGACAGCGCCACGCCCGCGATGCCGGCGATGCCCGAGCCCAGCCCGAAGGTGAAGGCGTCGATCCAGGGCGTGCGGATGCCCATGGCGGCGGCCATGCGCCGGTTCTGCGTCACCGCCCGGGTCTTCAGGCCGAAGGAGGTCGCCTTGAGGATCAGGTTGAGCCCGACGAAGACGGCGAGCGCGAAGACCACGATCCAGAGCCGCCCCCAGGTGATCGCGAGGCCGAACACGTCGACGGCGCCGGACATGTAGGACGGCGCCCCGACCTCGCGGTTGGTCGGCCCGAACAGCGAGCGGACCCCCTGCTGCAGGATCAGGCTGACGCCCCAGGTGGCGAGCAGCGTCTCGAGCGGCCTGCCGTACAGGAAGCGGATGATGCCCCGCTCGATCACGATGCCGACCGCGCCCGCCACCAGGAAGGCGAGCGGGATGGCGATCGGCAGCGACCAGTCGAACAGGCCGGGCGCCCGCTGGCGGATCACCTCCTGCACCAGGAAGGTCGTGTAGGCGCCGAGCATCACCATCTCGCCATGCGCCATGTTGATGACGCCCATGACCCCGAAGGTGATGGCGAGCCCGATCGCCGCGAGCAGCAGCACCGAGCCGAGGGAGATGCCGTACCAGGCGTTCTGGAGGTTCGCCAGGATGGCGAGGCGGAACGCGATGCCGGCGACCGCCTTGGCGCCGGCCTCGCGCAGGGCGGCCGGCGCGTCCGCCGGCAGGCCGCGCAGGATCGCGAGCGCGTCGCCGTCGCCGCGGGCCTGGAGCACCGCCACGGCGGCGACGCGCTGGGCCTCGCTCGCGTCGGGCTTGGCGAGGAGGGCGGCGGCGCGGGCCTCCTCCAGGGCGCGCCGCACGCCCGCATCGCTCTCGCGGGCGAGCGCCGCGTCGAGGGCCGGCAGGGCGGAGACGTCGCGCGCCTTGAACACCGCGTCCGCGGCGGCGCGGCGCCGGCCGGCCTCGGGCGCGACCAAGTTGAGGGTGCCCTGCGCGGCGTCGATGGCGCGGCGCACCCGGTTGTTGACGCGCACGGGCCTGAACCCCTCCGCGCCCGGCACCGCGGCGCCCGTGCGGGCGAGCGTCAGCGCGGCGCCGTCCCGGATCGCCAGGGCCCGGTCCTCGGGGCGGTACAGGAGCCTTCCGTCGGCGAGCGCGCCGAGGACGAGGCCGGCCCGCGCGTCGCCGCTCGCGGCGAGCGCGGCGATGCCGGCCTCGATCTCGGCGTAGCTGTCGCTCGCGAGCCGGGCGTAGGCGGCCTCCGCCGGCGCCGGCGCCGGCGCCGGCGCTTGGGCCTGGGCCTGGGCCTGGGCCTGGGCGTGCGCGGCCGGCAGGGCGGCGGCGAGGACGACGAGGGTCAGGACGAGGGTGAGCCAGCGACGCATTCGGTGTTCCGATCGTTGAACCGGGCCGCGCCGCGGATCAGGCGCGAGATCCCTCCCCGCGCGGCGGAGGGGCCCGCGCCGCGCGGCGCGGGGGGATTGCGCATCACGCGCCGGGCCGGCCCCCGGCCCGGCGCGCGACGGTGGGGGAACGGGAGCCCGGCGGACCCGCCCGAGGCGCAGCCGCCGGGGAAGGGCGGCTCACGCGCCGCCGCACTTCTTGGTCTTGGTGTTGTAGTTGCCGCAATTGAGCTTCACCCAGTCGGCCTCGAGCTCCTTGGAGCCGTCGAGCTCCTTCGACCACGCATCGCCCGGGACCAGGCCGTCCGTCTTCCACACCACGTCGAACTGGCCGTCGCCCTTGATCTCGCCGATGAAGACCGGCTTGGTGATGTGGTGGTTCGGCAGCATCTCCGACGTGCCGCCGGTCAGGTTGGCCTGCTTGGTGCCGGGCAGCGCCGCGATCACCTTGTCCGGATCGACCGAGCCGGCCTTCTCGACCGCCTTCACCCACATGTTGAAGCCGATGTAGTGGGCTTCCATCGGGTCGTTGGTCACCCGCTTCGGGTTCTTGGTGAATTCCTTCCACTTGGCGATGAACGCCTTGTTGTCCGGCGTGTCGATCGACTCGAAGTAGTTCCAGGCCGCGAGGTGGCCGAGCAGCGGCTTGGTGTCGATGCCCGCCAGCTCCTCCTCGCCGACCGAGAAGGCCACCACCGGGATGTCGGTCGCCTTGATGCCCTGGTTGGCCAGCTCCTTGTAGAACGGCACGTTCGCGTCGCCGTTGATCGTCGAGACCACCGCCGTCTTCTTGCCGGCCGAGCCGAAGGCCTTGATCGCGGCGACCCGGGTCTGCCAGTCGGACTGACCGAATGGGGTGTAGTTGATCGAGATGTCCTCGGGCTTCACGCCCTTCGACCTGAGGTAGGCTTCGAGGATCTTGTTGGTCGTGCGCGGGTAGACGTAGTCCGTGCCCTCCAGCACCCAGCGCTGAACCTTCTCCTCCTTCATCAGGTAGTCGACGGCCGGGATCGCCTGCTGGTTCGGGGCGGCGCCCGTGTAGAACACGTTGCGCTCGCTCTCCTCACCCTCGTACTGCACGGGGTAGAACAGGACCGAGTTCAGCTCCTTGAAGACCGGCAGGACCGACTTGCGCGACACGCTGGTCCAGCAGCCGAACACCGCCGATACCTTGTCCTTCGAGATCAGCTCGCGCGCCTTCTCGGCGAAGAGCGGCCAGTTCGAGGCCGGGTCGACCACGACCGCTTCGAGCTTCTTTCCCAGCACGCCGCCCTTTTTGTTCTGCTCATCGATCAGCATGAGCATGACGTCCTTGAGGGTCGTCTCGGAGATGGCCATCGTGCCCGAGAGCGAGTGCAGGATGCCGACCTTTATCGTCTCCTGCGCGAACGCGGCGGTGGACGCCACCGTGCCGAGCGCGAGCCCGCCCGCGACGGCGGCGCGCGAGAGCCATGCCTTCCAGGACATCGTCATGTTTTCCTCTTCCCCCGACCTCTCGTCCGGTCGCCCCCCACCGGCAAGCGATGTGCCAATTTCGCGTGCGCCGACAGCCTAGGCCGGGGGGCCGGATTCGGTCCGAACCGCGGCCGGACGCCGGCATTGCAGCGCAAACGGGCAGGCCTGCGCCGCCGTCGAGCCCAAAGGCGCGTCACGCTGCCCATCAGGCCGGCAATTTGCCGCCGAAGTGGCGCGGCCGCCGCGATTCCGCGCCGGGACGGCACCCAGATCGGCCGATCGCGCTCGCGAGCAGGCCTCGCTCGGGTCGAAGCCTGAAGCCTGCCCGAGGTCTCCGCCTGTGCCGCGTAACCTCCGCTGAGCCGGCATCCCCTTCGTCGGGAAATGCTCTAGCTGTGCGGCCAGGGGAGACGCCGATGATCGAGGACCTCTGGTACAAGAACGCCGTCATCTACTGCCTGTCGGTCGGCACCTTCATGGATGCGAACGGCGACGGCATCGGCGACTTCTCCGGCCTGGAGCGGCGCCTCGACTACCTGGTCGGGCTCGGGGTGACGGCCCTCTGGCTGATGCCGTTCCAGCCCTCGCCGATGCGCGACAACGGCTACGACGTCAGCGACTATTACGGCGTCGACCCGCGCTACGGCACGCTCGGCGACTTCGTGGCCTTCACCCACGCGGCCAAGCAGCGCGGCCTCAAGGTCCTGATCGACCTCGTGGTCAACCACACCTCCGACCGCCATCCCTGGTTCCAGTCGGCCCGCTCCGACCCGGATTCCCCGACCCGCGACTGGTACGTCTGGTCGAAGACCAAGCCCCCGCACGCCGACAGCGGCGTCGTCTTCCCGGGGGTGCAGAAGACCACCTGGACCTACGACCGGGCGGCGCGGGCCTATTATTTCCACCGCTTCTACGATTTCCAGCCCGACCTCAACACCGCGAACCCGCGGGTGCAGGCCGAGATCCTGAAGATCATGGGGTTCTGGATCCAGCTCGGCGTCTCGGGCTTCCGCATGGACGCGGTGCCCTTCGTGATCGCCGAGAAGGGGCCGGAGGTGACGGGGGCGCCGGTCGAGCAGTTCGGGATGCTGCGCCAGTTCCGCGAGTTCCTGCAGTGGCGCCAGGGCGACGCGATCATCCTGGCCGAGGCGAACGTGCTGCCGCGCCAGGACCTCGACTATTTCGGCGAGGACGCCGACCGCATGCACATGATGTTCAACTTCCAGGTCAATCAGGGCCTGTTCCACGCCCTGGCGACCGCCACGACGGAGCGCCTGCTCGACTGCCTGGAGAAGACGCGGGCGCGGCCGGCCTCGGCGCAATGGGCGCAGTTCCTGCGCAACCACGACGAGCTCGACCTCGGGCGCCTGTCGGCGGAGGAGCGGGAGGCGGTCTTCGCCGCCTTCGGTCCCGACCCGGACATGCAGCTCTACGGGCGCGGCATCCGCCGGCGCCTGCCCCCGATGCTGAGCGGCGACCGGCGGAGGCTCGAACTCGCCTACAGCCTGATGTTCACCCTGCCGGGCACGCCGGTCCTGCGCTACGGCGACGAGATCGGCATGGGCGACGACCTCCGGCTGCCCGAGCGCGAATGCGCCCGCACGCCGATGCAGTGGTCCGACGAGCCCGAGGGCGGGTTCACCAAGAGCGCGCGCCCGGTCGCGCCGCCGATCCGCTCCGGCCCCTACGGCTACCCGCACGTGAACGCCGCGGTCCAGCGCCACGACCCGAACTCGCTGCTCAACTGGCTGGAGCGGATCATCCGGATGCGCAAGGAGGTGCCGGAGATCGGCTGGGGCGATTTCACCGTGCTGAGGACCGGGGCCGAGAGCGTGCTCGGCCTGCGCTACGAGTGGCGCAACAACGCGGTGGTCTGCCTGCACAACCTCGCGGCGGAGCCGATCGAGATCCGCTTCGCGACCGGCCTTCCCGGCGAGGGCGGGGCGCTCACCGACCTCCTCACCGGCGAGCGCAACCGCCCGGACGAGAGCGGCCGGCACACCTTGCTCCTCGAAGGCTACGGCTACCGCTGGTACCGGGCCGGCGGGCTCGACTACCTGCTGAAGCGCAGCGAGGTGTGAGCCCCTGTGACAGCGCCCGCGCGCTTGCGTAGAAGCGGCCCATGGCTCCCGTCGTCCGCTTCGCGCCCTCCCCCACGGGCTACCTCCACATCGGCAATGCCCGCCCGGCCCTCTTCAACGCGCTCTTCGCCCGGCGCGCGGGGGGCCGCTTCGTGCTGCGCCTCGACGACACCGACACGGCGCGCTCGACGCCCGAATTCGCCGCGGCGATCGTCGAGGACCTCGCCTGGCTCGGCATCGTGCCGGACGAGACCCTGCGCCAGTCCGACCGCATCGCCCTCTACGACGCGGCGGCGGAGCGCCTGCGCGCGGCGGGCCGCCTCTACCCGGCCTACGAGACGTCCGACGAGCTCGAGCGCCGGCGCCGCCGCCAGCTCGGCCGCGGCCTGCCGCCGGTCTACGACCGCGCCGCCCTGCGGCTGACGGCCGAGGAGCGGGCCGCCTTCGAGGCCGAGGGACGGCGGCCGCACTGGCGCTTCCGCCTCGATCCCGGCCCGGTCACCTGGACCGACCTCGTGCGCGGCCCCTGCCACGTCGAGGCCGATTCGCTCTCGGACCCGGTGCTGGTGCGCGAGGACGGCAGCTACCTCTACACCCTCCCCTCCGTGGTGGACGATGCCGAGATCGGCATCACGCACGTGATCCGGGGCGAGGACCACGTCACCAACACGGCGGTGCAGATCCAGATCTTCCGCGCGCTCGGCGCCGCCGTGCCGGTCTTCGCCCACCACAACCTCCTCACCACGGCGAGCGGCGAGGGCCTGTCGAAGCGCCTCGGCCACCTGTCGCTGCGCGGCCTGCGCGACCAGGGCTACGAGCCCGGCGCGGTCGCCTCCCTGGCGGTGCTCACCGGCTCCTCGGAGGCGGTGCGGGCCGTCCCCGACCTCGATGGGCTGGCCGCGCTCCTCGACCTCGCCCACGTCTCGCGGGCCCCCGCCAAGTTCGACCCGCACGACCTCGACCAGCTGAACGCGCGCCTCCTGCACGAGATGCCCCTCGCCGCCGCGGCGCCGCGGCTCGCCGCCCTGGGCATTCCGGCCGCGGCGGCGGAGCCGTTCTGGGCCGCCGTGCGGGCGAACCTCGCCACGTTCTCCGACGCGGCCGGGTGGTGGCGCGTCGTCGCCGGCCCCGCCGCGCCGCTGATCGCCGATCCGGCCCTGGCGGCCCGCGCGGCGGCGCTCCTGCCCCCGGAACCCTGGGACGCGACGACCTGGAAGAGCTGGACCGAGGCCGTGAAGGCCGCGACGGGGCTCAAGGGCAAGGCGCTGTTCCTGCCGCTGCGGCTCGCCCTGACCGGGCTCGATCACGGCCCCGACCTCTCGGGCCTGCTCCCGCTGATCGGGCGCGAGCGGGCGCAGCGGCGCCTGCGCGGCGAGGCGGCCTGAGCCGCGCGCGATCCCCGCTCCCCTTCCTCGCAGGTGACCCCATGCCCCCCGAGCCACGGCCCCGCCGCGCCGCCCTGCGCGGGCAAGCGATCAGCTTCTCGGGCAATCCCTTCCTGCAGGCGCCGCGGGACTGCTTCGTCCACCACGAGGACGCGCTGATCCTGATCGAGGACGGGCGGATCGCCGCCTTCGCGCCCTACGATCCCGCCCTGCTGCCGCCGGGCGTGACGCCGGTCCACTACGAGAACGCCCTGATCACGGCGGGCTTCGTCGACGCGCACGTGCACTACCCGCAGGTCGGGATGGTGGGCGCCTTCGGCGAGCAGCTGCTCGCCTGGCTCGAGCGCTACACCTTCCCGGCCGAGCGCGCCTTCGCGGACCCGGCCCATGCCGAGGCCGCCGCCAGGATCTTCCTGCGCGAGATCCTGCGGGCCGGCACCACCACGGCCTCGGTCTACTGCACGGTCCATCCCCACTCGGTCGACGCCCTGTTCGCCGAATCCGAGCGGTTCAACACCCTCATGGTGGCCGGCAAGGTGCTGATGGACTCGCACGCGCCGGACGACCTGCGCGACACGGTCGAGAGCGGCTACGAGGACAGCCTCGCGCTGATCCGCCGCTGGCACGGGCGCGGCCGGCAGCATTACGGGGTGACGCCGCGCTACGCCGGAAGCTGCAGCGCGGCGCAGCTCGACTCGGCCGGGGCGCTGCTGCGCGGCCATGAGGGCCTGTTCCTGCAGACCCACCTGAGCGAGAGCCCGGCCGAGGTCGCCTGGGTGCGCGACCTGTTTCCGGCCCGCTCCAGCTACCTCGACATCTACGCCCATGCGGGGCTGGTGCGGCCGCGCGCGATCTTCGGGCACGGCATCCACGTCGGCGAGGAGGAGTTCTGCACCTGCCACGCGGCCGGCGCGGCGCTCGCCCATTGCCCGACCTCGAACCTCTTCCTCGGCAGCGGCCTGTTCCGGCTCTTCGACGCCCTCGATCCCCGCCGCCCGGTGCGGGTCGCGATCGGCACCGATATCGGGGCGGGGACCAGCTTCTCCGCCCTGCGCACGCTCGGCGAGGCCTACAAGGTCGCCGCCCTGCGCGGCGACGCCCTCGACGGGCTGAGGGCCTTCCACCTCGCGACGCTTGGGGGCGCGGCCGCGCTCCACCTCGACGACCGGATCGGCCGGATCGCGCCGGGCTACGACGCCGATCTCTGCGTGCTCGGCCTCGACGCGACGCCGTTCCTGGCCTTCCGCACCGCCCGCTGCGAGCGCGTCGAGGACCTGATGTTCGTCCTGATGACGCTCGGCGACGAGCGCGCGGTGCGGGCGACCTGGGTGGCGGGCGAATGCGTCTACGACGCCGCCCGCCGGCCGGACCCGTTCCGCTACGTGGACGGCGCGGCGGCCGGATGAGCCTCCGGCGCAGCGCCTCGCGCGTCACGGCATCAGGGCGAGCGCCTGCGCGAAGAAGTCCGGCCCGCCGAAATTTCCCGACTTCAGGGCGAGCCGCATCGGCCGGTCGACCGTGCCGAGCACCGGCACGCCCGGCGCGATCTCGGGGCCGACCCGGAAGGCCGGGAGCCCGAGCGCGTCGACCACCGCGCCCGAGGTCTCGCCGCCCGCGACGACGAGGCGGCGCACGCCGCGCCGCACCAGCCCCTCGGCGAGGCGGGCCATCGCGGCCTCGATGGCGTGGCCGGCGGCCTCGCGCCCGTGCCGGGCCTGCAGGTCCGCCACGGCCTGCGGCGTCGCGCTCGACGCGATCAGGACCGGGCCGGCCCCGATCCGCTCCGCCGCCCAGGACAGGGCCTCCTCGACCTCGTCGGCGCCCGCGAGCAGCCGCTCGGGGTCGAGGCGCCGCACCGGCATCGCGGCCTCGGCCGCCGCGATCTGGCCGAGGGTGGCCTGGGAGCAGCTGCCCGCGAGGCAGGCCGCCGGCCCGCCGACCGGGGCCCCGAGCCCCTCCGCGGCGTCGGCCGGCCGGACCCGGCCGCTCGCCACCAGCGCCCGGGCGAGGCCGAGCCCCAGGCCCGACGCCCCCGTCGAGACCGGATCGGACAGGCAGGCCTGCCCCAGCACGGCGAGATCCGCGTCGAAGACCGCGTCCGCGATGGCCGCGCCCTTGCCCTCGGCCGCGAGCGCGTCGAGGCGGGCGCGCACGGCCTCGGCCCCGCGCGCGACGGTGGCGAGGTCGACGAGCCCGACCGGATCGCGGCTCTGGCGCGCCAGCACCCGGGCGAGGTTGGAATCCCGCATCGGGTTGAGGGGATGGTCCTTGAGCGGGCTCTCGTGCAGCGGCACGGCGCCGACGAAGAGGTGGCCCTGGTAGACGGTGCGCCCCGTCTCCGGGAAGGCCGGCGTCACCAGGGCGATCGCCGCCCCGGAGGAGCGGCGCAGCGCGTCGGTCACCGGGCCGATATTGCCCGCGTCGGTCGAGTCGAAGGTCGAGCAGATCTTGAACAGGACGTGGGCCGCGCCCCGCGCCCGCAGCCAGGCCTCCGCCTCGCCCGACCGGGCGACCGCCTGCTCGGCCGGGATCGAGCGGCTCTTGAGCGAGACCACGACGGCGTCGATCCCCGGCAGGTCGAGGTCGTCGCCCGGCACGCCGATGGTCTGGACCGTGCGCAGGCCCGCCCGGGTGAGGGTGTTGGCGAGGTCGGACGCGCCCGTGTAATCGTCGGCGATGCAGCCGAGGGCGAGGCTCATCGGGGCGGAGGTCATCGGGGCGGAGGTCATCTGAACGGAGGTCATGGGCGCGCCTCCCGGTAGGGCGCGAACCAGCCGAGGCCCTCGCGCGTCCCGGCCTTCGGGTTGTACTCGCAGCCGACGAACCCCCCGTAGCCGAGCCGGTCGAGCTCCGCGAACAGGAAGGCGTCGTTCATCTCGCCGGTCCCGGGCTCGTGCCGGTCGGGCACGCTCGCGGTCTGCACGTGGCCGATCAGCGGCATCAGGGCGCGCAGCCGGGCGGTCACGTCCCCGTGCAGGATCTGGCAATGGTAGAGGTCGAACTGGAGCTTGAGGTTCGGCGCCGCGAGGTCGCGGATCAGCGCGGCGGCGAAGCCGAAATCGTCGAGGAAGTAGCCCGGCATGTTGCGGCCGTTGATGGGCTCCAGCAGGACGTCGATCCCCTCGCGCCCCAGTCGCTCGGCGGTCCAGGTCACGGCGCCGCGATAGGCGTCGCGGGCCGCGGGATCGGCCTTGTCGGCCATCCCGGCCATCAGGTGGAGGCGGCGCACGCCGGTCTCGGCCGCGTAGGCGAGCGCGGTCTCGATTCCGGCCTTCAGCTCGTCGGCGCGCCCCGGCAGGGCGGCGAGCCCGCGCTCGCCGGCGGCCCAGTCGCCCGGCGGCAGGTTGAACAGCGCCTGGGTGAGCCCGTGGCGGCGCAGGCGCTCGCCGATCGCCGCCGGCGGGTGCTCGTAGGGGAACAGGAACTCGACCGCGGTGAAGCCCTCCCCCGCGGCGGCCGCGAAGCGGTCGAGGAAGGGGAGTTCGGTGAACATCAGCGTGAGGTTGGCGGCGAAGCGCGGCATGGCTCCTCCCTCTCGGATCGGGCGGTCCGGCCGGACCGGCACGATGCGCGTCCGACCGGATTGGTGTCTGCGCATCGCGCCCGCGGCCGCACCGGCGACCGCTGCGGCGCGTGATGCTCCGGGTCAGGGCAGCGCGGTGCCCGTCACCTGCGCGTAGAGCCGGGCCACGGAGGAATCGTCGTCCCGGCCCATCCCGGCGGCCGAGGCCATCAGGAACATCTGCAGGGCGGCCGCCGCCACCGGGACCGGAAAGCGCTGCGCCCGGGCCATGTCCTGGACGATGCCGAGGTCCTTCACGAAGATGTCGACGGCGCTGCGGGGCGCGTAGTCGCCCGCGAGGACGCGCGGCATGCGGTTCTCGAACATCCAGGAATTGCCCGCCGAGGCGGTGATGACCTCGTAGACCTTGCCGAGGTCGAGACCCTGGCGGGCGGCGAAGGCCATGGCCTCGCTCGCCGCCGCGATGTGCACCCCGGCGAGCAGCTGGTTGATCATCTTGAAGGCGGCGCCCTGCCCGGCGGACTCGCCGAGTTCGTAGAGCGTGGCCGCCATGGCGTCGAGGGCCGGCCGCGCGCGGGCGAAGGCCGCGCCGCTCCCCGAGGCCAGGATGGTGAGCGCCCCCTCGGAGGCGCGCTGGGCGCCGCCGCTGATCGGCGCGTCGAGGTAGAGCCGCCCGGACGCTTCCAGCCGGCCCGCGAGGCGGCGGGCCGCCTCCGGATCCATCGTGGCGCAGGAGACGAACACCGCCCCCTCGGGCATGGCGGCCGCCACGCCCCCTCCCCGAACAGGACCGCCTCGGTCTGGGCCGCGTTCACGACGACGCTGACGACGATGTCGGCCCCGGAGGCCGCCTCCGCCGGGCTCGCCGCCCCCGCCCGCCCTCGCCCGCGAAGCGCTCCACCACCGCCCGGTCGAGGTCGAAGCCCGCCACGGCGAGGCCGGCGCGGCGCAGCGACTGCGCCATGCCGTAGCCCATCGATCCGAGGCCGATCACGGCGGCGCGGACGGACCCGTCGGTCATCACGGCATTCTCCTCCCTGATGCGCCGTCTCGGGCCCCGGGGGGCCGCCCGCGGCGCGACGCGCGAGCACTCTGAACACGGCGGCGCCGCACGGCCAGCCCCGGCCTTCGGGGTGCTTCGTTCTGATCAGTCTAGCAACTCGTGGCAGCGCTTCCAATCTGAAGCAGCGGCCCCCGCGCACGCGTTGAGCGAGCCCGGGACTCGTGACATCGTGCAACCGCGGCGGGGCGGCGGTCTCGGCCCCGTCCGCGAGGGGGGGCTGCATGGAGGACCTGGACGGCCGGTGCGCGCTCGCGGGCGACCCGCCGGCGGCCCGCGAGGCGGTGGCGCGGCGCCCGGTGACGCTCGCGGACGTGGCCCGCGAGGCGCGGGTCGGCGAGAGCACGGTCTCGCGCGTGCTGCGCAGCCACGGGTCGTTCTCGGAGCGGACGCGCGCCCAAGTGGAGGCGGCCGTGGCGCGGCTCGGCTACGTGCCGAACCGGATCGCCGGGACGCTCGCCTCGACGGGCTCGCGCCTGATCGGCATCGTGATCCCGTCGCTCACCAACATCGTGTTCCCGGACGTGCTGCGCGGCGCCACCGGCGCCCTCGACGGGGAGGGATTCCAGTCGGTCATCGCCGTCACGGATTACGACGACGATCGCGAGGAGGCCCTGGTCGATTCCCTGCTGAGCTGGCGCCCGGCCGGCCTGCTGATCACGGGGTTGGAGCACAACCAGGGGACGGTAAGACGCCTCCACGCGAGCGGCGTGCGCGTGGCCGAACTCCTCGACCTCGACGGGCCGGGGCTCGACATCGTGGTCGGCTACTCGAACCGCGCCGCCGGCGAGGCCAGCGCCCGCTACCTGATGGCCCGCGGCTACCGGCGCATCGCCTATCTGGGCCACGACCTCGCCCGCGACCGGCGGGCCGGCAAGCGCTACGCGGGGTTCCGCGCGGCCCTGGCCGAGGCGGGGCTCGCGCTCCACGCGGAGGAGCGCATCACGGCCCCCTCCTCCGTCGAGGCCGGACGGCACGGGCTCTCGGCCCTGCTGGCGCGGGCGCCCGACTGCGACGCGGTCTACTTCTCGAACGACGACATGGCGCTCGGGGGCTACTTCCACTGCCTCGCGGCCGGCATCACCGTGCCGGACCGGCTCGCCCTGTTCGGCTATAACGGGCTCGACGTGGGGCGGCTGATGCCCCAGCCGCTCACCACCATCCGCACCCCGCGCGTCGAGGCGGGCGCGACGGCGGCGCGCCTCCTCTGCACGGACGCGCCGGCCACCCGGGTCGATCTCGGCTTCGAGCTGATCGTGGGGGCGACCGCGTGAGCCGGGCCGCGCGATGAGCGAGACCGCCCTGCGCGAGGCGATCTGCCGCTTCGGCCGCTCCCTGTTCGAGCGCGGCCTCACCCCGGGCTCCTCGGGCAACATCTCGGTGCGCCTCGACGACGGCGGCTGGCTGGTGACGCCGACCAACGCCTCCCTGGGCTTCCTCGACCCGGCGCGGATCTCGCGCCTCGACGGCGGCGGGCGGCTCCTCTCGGGCGATCCGCCCACCAAGGAGATCCCGCTGCACGGGGCGCTCTACGACTCGCGCGCGGCGTCCCGCGCCATCGTGCACCTGCACTCGACCCACGCGGTGGCGGTCTCGATGCTGCCGGAGATCGATCCGCGCGCGGTGCTCCCGCCGCTCACCGCCTACTCGGTGATGCGGGCCGGCACGGTCGCCCTGGTCCCCTACTACCGCCCGGGCGACCCGGCGGTGGCCGACGCGATCCGGGGCCTCGCCGGGGCCTATTCCTCGGTCCTGCTCGCCAATCACGGGCCGGTCGTGGCGGGCGACACGCTCGAGGCCGCGGTCTTCGCCACCGAGGAACTGGAGGAGACGGCCAAGCTCTACCTCCTGCTGCGCAACCTCAATCCGCGCCACCTCACCCCGGCGCAGGTGCAGGACCTCGTCGCGCATTTCGGGCTGAGCCTGCCCGACCACGACCATTGAGGCGCCGGCTTGATTTCCGGGCGCCGGCCGTGATCGGTGGGGGTCCCACGCAGCGAGAGCCCATGACCGAGCCCCTGACGCCCCGCGACCGGCTGATCGTCGCCCTCGACATGGCGAGCCGCGACGAGGCCGAGCGCCTGATCGACCGCATCGGCGACGCCGCCGCCTTCTACAAGATCGGCTACCGGCTCGGCTACGCGGGCGGGCTCGCCCTGGCCGAGCGGCTCGCCGCCTCCGGCGTCAAGGTCTTCCTGGACCTGAAGCTCCACGACATCGGCAACACCGTCGAGGAGGGCGTGCAGTCGCTGGCGCGCCTCGGCGCCCACCTGCTCACCGTCCACGCCTACCCGCAGACGATGCGGGCGGCGCGGCGCGGGAGGGACTCGGTGCCCGGGAGCGCGCTCAGGCTCCTCGCCGTCACGGTGCTCACCTCCTACGACGATGCCGACCTGCGCGAGGCCGGCTACGCCGGCGGCGTAGCCGACCTCGTGGCGTCCCGCGCGGCCGCCGCCCGCGACATCGGCATCGACGGGATCGTCTGCGCGGCGACCGAGGCCGCCGCCGTGCGGGCGGTGATCGGGCCGGACCGCCTGATCGTCACCCCCGGCATCCGCCCGGCGGGCGCCGCGAGCGGCGACCAGAAGCGCGTCGTGACGCCGGCCGCCGCCATCCGGGCCGGGGCCGACCACCTCGTGGTCGGCCGGCCGATCACCGAGGCCGCCGATCCGCGCGCGGCGGCGCGGAGCATCGTTTCCGAGATCGCCGAGGCGTGAGCAGGGAGAGTCGAATGCCGAGAGGGTACTGGATCGCCCGGGTCGATGTGCACGACGAGGACGCCTACAAGAACTACGTCGCGGCCAACGGCGCGGCTTTCGCCAAGTTCGGCGGGCGGTTCCTCGTCCGCGGCGGCGCGTTCGAGGCGGTGAGCGGCACGAGCCGCAAGCGCAACGTCGTGCTGGAATTTCCGAGCTACGCCGACGCCCTGGCCTGCTGGAACTCGCCCGAGTACCAGGAAGCGCGGGCCAAGCAGCAGGGCGGCGCGGAGATCGACCTCGTCGTCATCGAGGGCTACGACGGGCCGCAGCCGACCCTGTCGGCGCCGCCGCAACCGGACAACCCGGCCTCCGAGTGATCCGGGATCCGCGTGATCGAAGCGGATCGCGGCTCACGAGCCCGCGCGGCGCCTGAGCGACGCCGCCATCCGCATGGCCGAAATCGGAGATGGCGAAGCCATCAACCGGAGGTCGGACGAGGCGGCGGAACCCCGCGCGGCGCGCCGCCGCGCGGGGCTGCTGGCCGTCAGGCCGCCATCGCGGCCTTGAGGTTCTCGTCGATCTTGTCGAGGAAGCCGGTCGTCGAGAGCCAGCGCTGATCGGCGCCGACGAGCAGCGCGAGATCCTTCGTCATGTGGCCGGCCTCGACGGTGTCGACGCAGACCGTCTCGAGCGTGGCGGCGAACTTCGCCAGCTCCGCGTTGTCGTCGAGCTTGGCGCGATGGGAGAGGCCGCGGGTCCAGGCGAAGATCGAGGCGATCGAGTTCGTCGAGGTCTCCTTGCCCTTCTGGTGCTCGCGGTAGTGGCGCGTCACGGTGCCGTGGGCGGCCTCGGCCTCGACGGTCCGGCCGTCCGGCGTCAGCAGCACCGAGGTCATCAGGCCGAGCGAGCCGAAGCCCTGCGCCACGGTGTCCGACTGCACGTCGCCGTCGTAGTTCTTGCAGGCCCACACGTAGCCGCCCGACCACTTCAGGGCCGACGCCACCATGTCGTCGATCAGCCGGTGCTCGTAGGTGATGCCGGCCGCGTCGAACTTCGCCTTGAACTCGTTCTGATAGACCTCCTCGAAGATATCCTTGAAGCGGCCGTCATAGGCCTTCAGGATGGTGTTCTTGGTCGAGAGGTAGACCGGGAACTTGCGGGCGAGCCCGTAATTCATCGAGGCGCGGGCGAAGTCGCGGATCGAGTCGTCGAGGTTGTACATCGACAGGGCGACGCCGGCGCCCGGGAACTTGAAGACCTCGCGCTCGATGACGGTGCCGTCCTCGCCCTCGAACTTGATGGTGAGCCGGCCCTTGCCCGGAACCTTGAAGTCGGTGGCGCGGTACTGGTCGCCGTAGGCGTGGCGGCCGACGACGATCGGCTGCGTCCAGCCCGGCACGAGGCGCGGCACGTTCCGGCAGATGATCGGCTCGCGGAAGATCACGCCGCCCAGGATGTTGCGGATCGTGCCGTTCGGCGACTTCCACATTTCCTTGAGGTTGAACTCCTTCACCCGCGCCTCGTCGGGCGTGATAGTGGCGCACTTCACGCCGACGCCGTGCCGCTTGATCGCCTCGGCCGCCTCGATGGTCACCCGGTCGTTCGTGGCATCGCGATGCTCGATCCCGAGATCGTAGTACTCCAGAGGGATATCGAGATAGGGATGGATCAACTTGTCCTTGATGTTCTGCCAGATGATCCGTGTCATCTCGTCCCCGTCGAGCTCCACGACGGGATTCGTCACCTTGATCTTCGCCATGATCGACCAGCCTTCCCTATGCGGCGAGCGTGCCCGCTGTTGCAGCGGATGATGTCCGCCGGCAAGGACCGGGCCGTCGCGCGGTCATAGCGCGCTGCAGCATCACGGGGAAGCCGGGCGGCGCCGGCAATCGCCCACAGAAAAAGGCCCCGGCGCGGTCGCCGGGGCCGAGGAGGTCTCATCGGGAAACGCGCCCGGAGCCGCGCGGTTCCCATGCGGGCTGGCCCGCCGGCGCGCCCGCGCCTAGAAGCGCCGGACAATCCGGAACCGCCTCCCCATGTTCGAGCACCCGCCCCGCCCCGCCGTCATCCTGGTCGAGCCGCAGCTCGCCGAGAATATCGGCATGACCGCCCGCGCGATGGCGAATTTCGGCCTCTCGGAGCTGCGCCTCGTCGCGCCGAAGGGCGGCTGGCCGAAGAAGGGCGTGCGCGAGACGGCCTCGGGCGCCACCCACGTCCTCGACGGGGCGACCATCCACGCCACGGTCGCGGAGGCGATCGGCGACCTCCATCACGTGCTCGCCACCACGGCGCGAGAGCGCGGGCAGATGAAGCGGGTCATGGGACCCGACGAGGCGATGGGGAGCGTGGTGGCGCGGCAGGCGGCCGGCGAGCGGGTCGGCATCCTGTTCGGGCGCGAGCGGGTCGGCCTGTCGAACGACGAAGTCTCGCTGGCGGACGCGATCGTGACCTTCCCGGTCGACCCGCGGCACGCCTCCCTCAACCTCGCCCAGAGCGTGCTCCTCGTCGCCTACGAGTGGCGGCGCGCGTCCGGCCTCGCCACCCTGCCCTTCGACGGCGAGATGCGCTCGCCGCCGGCCCCCCGGGAGGCGCTGCTGTCGCTGTTCGAGAGCCTGGAGGGGGCCCTCGACGCGGTCGGCTACTTTCCGCCCGAGAAGCGGGGCGGGATGGTGCGCAACCTGCGCGACATTCTCCACCGCATGGCGATGACCGAGCAGGACCTGCGCAGCCTGCACGGCGCCCTCCGGGCGCTGACCCGGCGCGCCCCGGCCGAGCGGGAGCCGGATTAGAGCATTTTCCGACGAAGTGGATGCCGGTTCGTCGCAGAACATGCGGCAAGATCAAAGACCTAGAGCAGCACCCGATTGCAACGTGATCGGGTGCTGCTCTAGGGCAGTTTCGCCAAGGATTGCTCGACGTCGGCGATCAGGTCCTCGATGCTCTCCAGCCCGATCGACAGGCGCACCGTCTCGGGTCCCACGCAGGCCGCCGCCTTCTCGTCCTGGCGCAGCTGCCGGTGCGTGGTGGTGGCCGGGTGGATCGCCAGCGACTTGATCTCCCCGATATTGACGAGGTGGGAGATCAGGTCGAGGCCGCTGATGAAGGCGAGCGCCGCGGGCTCGCCGCCCTTCAGCGCGAAGGTGAAGATCGCGCCGGCGCCCTGGGGCACGTAGCGGTTCGCCACCGCCTCGCCGGCCTGGCCCGGAAGCGAGGGATAGCTCACCCAGGCGACCTTCGGATGCGCCTTGAGGCGGGCGGCCACGGCCCGCGCGTTGGCGCAGTGGCGCTCCATGCGCAGCGGCAGCGTCTCGATCCCTGTCAGGGTCAGGAAGGCGTTCATCGGCGAGAGGCCGGGGCCGAGGTCGCGCAGGCCGAACAGCCGGCAGGCCGTCGCGAAGGCGGTCTCGGGGAAGCGCTCCGACACGACGAGCCCGTCGTAATCGGGCCAGGGCTCGTTGATCAGGTTGTAGCGGCCGGTGGCGCGCCAGTCGAAGCGGCCCGCGTCGCAGACGATGCCGCCGATCACCGTGCCGGACCCGGACAGGAACTTCGACGTCGAGTGCACGACGATGTCGGCCCCGTGCTCGATCGGCCGGATCAGGGCGGGCGAGGCGAGGGTGTTGTCGACGATGAGCGGCAGCCCGTGCCGGCGCGCCACCGCGGCCACGCCCGCGACGTCGACGACGGTGCCGCAGGGATTGACGATCGACTCGCAGATGATCGCCCGGGTCCGGTCCGTGATGGCGCGCTCGAAATCCTCGGGGGTCAGCCCGCGGCTGAATTGCGGGGTGAGGGCGTAGCGGGTCTCCAGGCGGCGCATCAGGCCGAGCGAGCCGCCGAACAGCCGCGCGGAGGCCACGTAGGAATCCCCGGCCTGCAGCAGCGTCAGCAGCACGAGGAGCATGGCGGCCTGGCCGGAGCCCACCGCCACCGCCGCCTTGGCGCCTTCGAGGGAGGCGACGCGCCGCTCCAGGGCCGCGACGGTCGGGTTCGAGCCGCGCGAATAGGAGAACCCCGTCGCCCGCATGGCGAAGATGTCGGCCGCCTGCTCGTTCGACTCGAAGACGAAGCCGTTGGTGAGGTAGATCGGCTGCGCGCGCGCGCCGGTCGCCGGGTCGGGGGCCGCCCCGCCATGGACGGCGCGGGTGGCGAAGGCGAGGGACGCGGGGTCGAGGGGCGGCATCGCGGCGGTCCGGGGATCAGGCGGCGCGCCGCACGCAATCGTGCAGCGCCTGGACGAGGTTGCAGGGCGCGTAGGGTTTCGGGATGAAGCGGGCGCCGTCCGGCATGTCGTGCGGCCCCGGCGTGCCCATGCCGGAGACGACGAGCACCGGGATCCAGGGCCAGCGCCGCGCCACCAGCCGGGCCAGCGCGAGCCCGTCGATCGAGCCCAGCGGCATGTCGACGTCGGTCATCAGCGCGTCGACCTCCTGGGCGCTCTCCAGCACCTGCAGGGCCTTGTCGGCGTGGGGCGCCTCGACGACCTGGAACCCCGCCTCCGCCAGCGTGTCGGCGGCCTCCATCAGCAGCAGCCCGTCATCCTCCACCAGGAGGATGACGGGGGGCTCCGGGGCGGCGCAGTCCGGCGGGTTCGGGCTCACTGTCATGGGCGGCAACGGCTGAGGGGATGGCTGGTTGCTGCCTATGGGCAGCCATCCCCTGGGTCAAGCGCGGCCGGACCGATCGCCCGACGCCCGCGCCGCCCGTCATCCGGTTGATCTCTTCGCGATGCGGATGTCGGCCCCGCTCACGCGCCGCACAGGCTTTTTATCCCAAATCCGCATGATCCCTTCGGGATGGCGGCTTTGGGCTTCGCTCAAGCGCCGCGCGGGCTCGTGAGACGGGATCCGCTTCGATCGCGCGGATCCCGTCTCAGCCGGCGAGGGCCTGGTCGAGATCCGCGATCAGGTCGGCCGGGTCCTCGATGCCGACGGAGAGGCGCACCACCTCCGGCCCGGCCCCGGCCCGGACCTTCTGCTCGTCGCTGAGCTGGCGGTGCGTGGTCGAGGCCGGATGGATCACGAGCGAGCGCGTGTCCCCGATATTGGCGAGGTGCGAGAACAGCTTGAGGTTCGACACGAGCCTCACGCCGGCCTCGTAGCCGCCCTTCAGGCCGAAGGTGAAGACGGCGCCGGCCCCGAGCGGGCAGTAGCGCTTGTGCAGGGCGTGGTAGCGGTCGCTCTCCAGGCCCGGATAGCTGACCCAGGACACGAGCGGGTGCCCCGCCAGGTGCTGGGCCACCACGCGGGCATTGTCCGAGTGGCGCTGCATGCGCAGCGGCAGGGTCTCGATGCCGTTGAGGATCAGGAAGGCGTTGAAGGGCGAGAGGGCCGGCCCGAGGTCGCGCAGGCCCAGCACCCGCACCGCGATGGCGAAGCCGAAATTGCCGAAGGTCTCCGACAGGACCATGCCGCCGTATTCGGGCCGCGGCTTCGAGAGCATCGGGTAGCGGTCGTCGCCCGCCCAGGAGAAGCTGCCGCCGTCCACGATCACGCCGCCGATCGAGTTGCCGTGGCCGCCGAGGAACTTCGTGGCGGAATGGACCACGATGTCGGCGCCGTGCTCGAAGGGCCGGATCAGGTACGGGGTCGCCATCGTGTTGTCGACGATGAACGGGATGTTGTGGCGCTTGGCGACGGCCGCGACGGCCGCGAGATCGGTGATCACGCCGCCCGGATTGGCGATCGATTCCACGAAGATCGCCTTGGTGCGCGGCGTCACGGCGGCCTCGAACGAGGCCGGATCGTCCGTGTCGGCCCAGACCACGTTCCAGCCGAAGTTCTTGTAGGAATGGTTGAACTGGTTGATCGAGCCGCCGTAGAGCTTGTTGGCGGCGATGAACTCGTCGCCCGGCTGCAGCAGGGCGTGCATCACCAGGAACTCGGCGGCGTGGCCGGAGGCGACCGCGAGGGCGGCGGTGCCGCCCTCCAGGGCGGCGACCCGCTCCTCCAGAACCGCGTTCGTCGGGTTGCCGATGCGGGAGTAGATGTTGCCGAAGGCCTGAAGCCCGAACAGCGAGGCGGCGTGGTCGACGTCGTCGAACACGAAGGACGTCGTCTGGTAGATCGGCGTCGCGCGCGCGCCCGTCGCGGCGTCCGGCGCCGCCCCGGCATGGATGGCGAGGGTGTTGAAACCGGGCAGGCGGTCGGTCATGGGGCGGCTCCTCGGCGGGAATGCCCGTGCTCTAGGGTGCGGGCGCGGCGGGGGTCAAGGGCGAGCCCGGCTCGCAGGGATCGAGGGCGAGCCCGGCTCGCAGGGGGCAAGGGCGAGCCCGGCTCAGCGCAGCCGCTTGCGGATCCGCGCCGCCAGCCCGTCGCGCACTTCGCGGTAGGCGTCGAGCCGCTGCTCCCGCGAGCCCTGGCTCGCGGTCGGGTCCGGGGTCGGCCAGTACTCGACCTCGGCCGCCACGGTGCGGGTCAGTTCGAGGGCGGCGTGGTGGGCCTCCGGCGACAGGGAGATGATGAGGTCGAAGTTCAGCCCCTCCCACTCCTCCAGCTCCTCCAGGGTGCGGGGCCGGTGGCGGTGCGCGTCGATCCCGATCTCGTCGAGGGCCGCGATCATGAACGGGTCGGTCGGCTCGCCGGAGCGCACGCCGGCGGATTGGACGTAGACCGAGCGGCCGAAATAGTGCCGGGCCAGCGCCTCCGCCGCCGCGGAGCGCACGGCGTTGAAGTTGCAGACGAACAGCACGGATTGCACCCGCCGGCCGGCCCTCGCCGCCGGATCGCCCGGGGCGCCGGTCACGGCCCGCCCCCGGTCGCGGCCGCCTCGCCCATCCGGCGTCAGCCCTTCCAGTGCAGGGCGAAGATGAGGGTGAAGAGGCGGCGCGCGGTGTCGTGGTCGACCTCGACCTTGCCGTCGAGGCGCTGCTTGAGCAGTTCCGACGCCTCGTTGTGGACCCCGCGCCGACCCATGTCGATCGCCTCGATCTGGCTCGGGGAGGCGGTCCGGATCGCCTTGAAGTAGCTGTCGCAGATCATCTCGTAGTCGCGGATCACGCCCCGGAACGGCGTCAGCGACAGGAGATGCGTCATCACCGGGGCGCCGTCCGCGGTCGAGATCGCGAAGGCGAGCTTGTTCTCGACGAGGCCGAGCCGCAGCGCGTAGGGGCCGCCGTCGTGGTTGGCGACGGCGAAGTGGTTGGATTCCAGTATGTCGTAGATCGCGATGGCGCGCTCGTGCTCCTGGTCCGGGTTGCCCCGCCCGATCGAGTCCTCGTCGAGCTTGACCGCCGCAAGGCGCCGGTGCGGATCGGGAGCATCGCTCGACATCGGTTCTGGTCCCCGGATTGGTCTTTGGGTCGCCGCGGCGTGGCGCTACCTGACGCGCAAGCGCGCGCCCGCGCAAGCCGGCGGCGTCAGAGGTTCAGGCGGATGGCGACCGAGCGGGCATGGCCGTCGAGGCCCTCGGCGCGGCCGAGCGTCACCGCGGCCGGGCCCAGCGCCCGCAGGGCCTCCGGCGAGCAGGACAGGATCGAGGTGCGCTTCATGAAGTCGAGGACGCCGAGCCCGGAGGAGAACCGCGCCGAGCGCGCGGTCGGCAGCACGTGGTTCGGCCCGCCGACATAGTCGCCGATCGCCTCCGGGGTGTGGGCGCCGAGGAAGATCGCCCCCGCATTGCGCACCCGCGCGCCCAGGGCCTCGGCGTCCCGCGCCTCGATCTCCAGGTGCTCCGGGGCGAGGCGGTCGACGAGGGGGATCGCGTCCGCGAGGCGCGCCACCCGCACGATGGCGCCGTAGTCGCGCCAGCTCGCCCGGGCGATCGCTGCCCGCGCCAGCGTCGCGAGCTGGCCCTCCACCGCCGCCGCCACGGCCTCCGCCAGGGCGTCGCTGTCGGTGATCAGGATCGCCTGCGCGGCCGGGTCGTGCTCGGCCTGGGCCAGGAGGTCGGCGGCGACCCATTCGGGATTGGCGCCCTCGTCGGCGAGGATCAGCACCTCGGACGGCCCGGCGATCATGTCGATCCCGACCTGCCCGAAGACCCGGCGCTTGGCCGCCGCCACGTAGGCGTTGCCGGGGCCGACGATCTTGGCGACGGGCGCGATCGTCGCCGTGCCGTAGGCCAGGGCCGCCACCGCCTGCGCGCCCCCGACCCGGAAGATCTCGTCGACGCCGGCGATCCGGGCCGCGGCGAGCACGAGCGGGTTGGTCACGCCGCCCGGCGTCGGCACCACCATGGCGAGGCGCGGCACGCCCGCGACCTTGGCGGGGATCGCGTTCATCAGAACCGAGGACGGGTAGCTCGCCGTCCCGCCCGGCACGTAGAGGCCGACGGATTCGAGGGCGGTCCAGCGCCAGCCGAGGGTGACGCCGAGCGCGTCCGTCTCCCGGTGGTCGGCGGGGCGCTGCGCCCGGTGATAGGCCTCGATCCGCTCCCGGGCGAGGTGGAGGGCGTCGAGCGCCTCGCGGGGGGAGGCCGCGACTGCCGCGTCCACCTCCGCTTGCGTGACCCGGATCGAGGCCTCGGTGAAGTCGGCGCCGCGGCCGTCGAAGCGCCGGGTATAGGCGACGAGGGCGGCGTCGCCCTCCCGCGCCACCGCGGCGATGATCGCCCGCACGGCCTCGTCGACATCCTCCGCCACCTCGCGCTTGACCGTGAGCAGGCGGGCGAAGTCGGCGTCGAAGGTGGGGGCGCGGGAATCGAGGCGCAGCATCGGGATGTCCGGAGGCGGGAGCCGGGGTCGGTCGCGCCCACTGGCAGAGAATGCCGGTCCTGTCCAGGCGGAGGATGGAGGGGACCGACCCCGCGCCGGATCGCCCGGGACGGGGGCTGCCAGACCCGCGGCCGCGCGCTGCGGGGGAGCGGTCTCAGGCCGCGTCGAGCGGGATCGGGTGGACCGGGCGGCTCTCCGCCCCCCAGACCGGGCCGAGATCCCGCATGCCGGCCTCGATGCATTCGAGCTCGAGCCGGATGGCGCCGCCGCCCGCGAAGACCAGCGTCGCGGTGCCGGAGGGCGGCTCGCCGGGCTCGAAGGTGATGGCGAGGAGTTCCATCGCGGCGTCGGGCGTCTCGCGCGGGATGCCGCGGCAGCGCACCGCCATCACCCGGTCGAAATGCAGCCCGGTCAGGCGCCGCCGCGGCGGGGCGCCGTCCGGGGCGGTCCAGTCGAACCGGCGCGCCACGAGGGCGAAGCGACGCTCGCGGGGCAGGTAGGCGAGGTCGCCCGCCCGCAGGACGGCGTCCTGCAGATGGGCCGAGATGACCGCGAGGTCGTCGGCGTCGAGGGCAGCGAGCTTCAGAAGCTCCATCTCCGCGTCCTTCACTGTCGGCGTCCTTCAGGCAGGGGGCCGGCCGCCGGGCGAAGTCCGGTCCCGGGGCCTCTACTCCTGGTAGGTAGCGACGGCCCCCGCCCCGAACAACCGCCCCCGCCGGCTCACCCACCGTTCATCTCGTTGCCGTTAGATCTGCCCGGCATGACAGGAGACCACGCGTGAGACCGGTGACGCTCGCGGCCCTCGCCGCACTGACCCTCGGCGGCGGCATCGCCCCTGCCCTCGCCCAGTATTACGGCGACGGGTACGACCGCCCGCGCCGCCGCGAGTTCCGCGAGGAGTACGAGCGGCCGCGGCGCGGCCCCGAGGGCTACTATTACGGACGCGAGCGCGCGCTGCGGCGGGAGGGGTTCGGGCGCATCTGCGTGACGGCGCGCGGCAATTGCCCGACCCGGCCGGGGCCGATCAACGCGCCCTGCGGCTGCGAGATCCCGGGCTTCGGCCTGAAGCGCGGCCAGATCGGCTACTGAGGACGACGGTCGGGGCGGGCCGCGCCCGCCCCCGGCTCAGGCCCGCTCGCGCCGGATCTGGGCGCCGCAGCGGCCGAGCTTGGCCTCCAGGGCCTCGAAGCCGCGGTCGAGGTGGTAGACCCGGTTGATGGTCGTCTCACCCTCGGCGGCGAGGCCGGCGATCACCAGCGACACCGAGGCGCGCAGGTCGGTCGCCATCACGGGCGCGCCCTTCAGGCGCTCGACCCCGTCCACCACCGCGAGATCCCCGTCCAGGCGGATGCGGGCGCCGAGCCGGGCGAGTTCCTGGACGTGCATGAAGCGGTTCTCGAAGATCGTCTCGCGGATGCGGGACTGGCCCCGGGCCCGGGTCATCAGGGCCATGAACTGGGCCTGCAGGTCGGTCGGGAAGCCGGGGAACGGGTCGGTGGTGACGTCGACCGCCGCCACGCCCGCGCCGTTGCGGCGCACCCGGATGCCGTCCGGCAGGGCCGTCACCTCGGTGCCGGTGGTCGCCAGCACGTCGAGGGCGCTGTGGAGCAGTTCCGCCCTGGTGTCGCGCAGGATCACGTCCCCGCCGGTCATCGCGACCGCCATCGCGTAGGTGCCGGTCTCGATCCGGTCCGGCAGCACCTCGTGGCGGGCGCCGCCGAGGCGCGAGACGCCCTCGACCACGATCCGCGGAGTGCCGACGCCCTCGATGCGGGCGCCCATCTTGGTCAGGCAGGCGGCGAGGTCGACCACCTCGGGCTCGCGGGCGGCGTTCTCGATCACGCTGGTGCCCTGGGCGAGGGCGGCCGCCATCAGGGCGACGTGGGTGCCGCCCACCGTCACCTTCGGGAAGACGATCTCGGCCCCGCGCAGGCCGTTGCGGGTGCGGGCGACGACGTAGCCGCCGTCGATCTCGATCGAGGCGCCGAGCCGCTCCAGCGCCATGAGCAGCAGGTCCACCGGCCGGGTGCCGATGGCGCAGCCGCCCGGCATCGAGACCTTCGCCTCGCCGAAGCGGGCGAGGAGCGGCGCCACGACCCAGAAGCTCGCCCGCATGGTGGAGACGAGTTCGTAGGGCGCCGTCGTGTCGATCACGTTGCTCGCCGTGAGGCGGATGGTCTGGCCGGTCTCGCTGGTCTGGCCGGGGCGCTTGCCGACCACCATGTGGTCGACGCCGTGATTGCCGAGGATGCGCAGGAGCGAGGCGATGTCGGCGAGGCGCGGCACGTTGGCGAGCTCGACCGTCTCGCCGGTCAGGAGGCTCGCGATCATCAGCGGCAGCGCCGCGTTCTTGGCGCCCGAGATCGGGATCTCGCCCTGGAGCGGTGCGCCGCCCGTGATGTGAATTCGATCCATCTGCGTTCCCTGAAACGGGCCGCGCCCGTCACGCGCGGCCGTCCTGCGCCTGAAGTCGTCCCGCCCGCGCCGCGCCTCCGCGCATCCGCGCACGCCATCGTCCACTCGCGGCCTTAAGGCCACGCTTCTCAACGCTCGGGCCGGCCCGGCGGATCCGCCTCGGCCGGGCGCGGCGCCTCTGCCCCCGCCCGCCCGCGGGCCTGCGCCTTGCGGCGCTTGAGGTTGTCCCGCAGCGCCGCCTTCAGGCGCTCGGCCCGGTCGTCCTTGGCTCTCTCGTCCATCTCGCGACCCATCGTCGCCGTCGCGCATTTGGCCTTCCTCCCCCGCCCCGGAGGAGTCAGATACGGCGCACCCCGCCTTAACCTGATCCAGTTACAAAGCCAGCCGGATTTGAGCGAGATCAAGGCGTGACCCGGGCAGAAGCGTGCCCCGTCGCGCATTCCGGCGAGCCGAAGGGATCCTGATGCCTCAGACCGATTACCAGGCCATCTTCCGCTCCGCCGTGGACCGCCTGCACGACGAGTGCCGCTACCGCGTCTTCGCCGACATCGAGCGCGTCGCCGGCCGCTTCCCGGTCGCCCGCTGGCGCCTGCCCGACGGCAGCTGCCGCGACATCACCGTCTGGTGCTCCAACGACTACCTCGGCATGGGCCAGCACCCCGACGTCGTCCAGGCCCTCACCCGGACCGCCGCCCGCTGCGGCGTCGGCGCCGGCGGCACCCGCAACATCGCCGGCACCTCCTCCCCGCTGGTCGACCTCGAGCGCGAACTCGCCGACCTCCACGGCAAGGAGGCCGCCCTGGTCTTCACCTCCGGCTACGTCTCCAACCAGACCGGCATCGCCACCCTGGCCCGGCTGATCCCCGACTGCCTGATCCTGTCCGACGCCTACAACCACAATTCGATGATCGAGGGCGTGCGCCAGTCCGGCTGCGACAAGCGCGTGTTCCGCCACAACGACCTCGCCCATCTCGAGGCGCTGCTGGCCGAGGCCGGCGCCCGGCCCAAGCTGATCGCCTTCGAGAGCGTCTACTCCATGGACGGCGACGTCGCCCCGATCGCGGCGATCTGCGACCTCGCCGCGCGCTACGGGGCGATGACCTACATCGACGAGGTGCACGCGGTCGGGCTCTACGGGCCGCGCGGGGCGGGGATCGCCGAGCGCGACGGGGTGATGCACCGGCTCGACGTGATCGAGGGCACCCTGGCCAAGGGCTTCGGGGTGGTGGGCGGCTACATCGCCGGGAGCGCGGTGCTGTGCGACGCGGTGCGCAGCCACGCGCCGGGCTTCATCTTCACCACGGCGCTGCCGCCGGCGATCGCGGCGGCGGCGACGGCCTCGATCCGTCACCTGAAGCGCTCGGGGGCGGAGCGGGCGGCGCATCAGCGCCAGGCGGCGCGCACGAAGGCGGCGCTGGCGGGGGCGGGTCTTCCGGTTCTGGCGACGCCGACGCACATCGTGCCGGTGATGGTGGGGGATGCGGAGCGCTGCAAGGCGGCGGCGGACCGGCTGCTGGAGCGGCACGGGATCTACATCCAGCCGATCAACTACCCGACGGTGCCGCGGGGGACGGAGCGCCTGCGGATCACGCCGTCGCCGTTCCACGACGAGGCTGACATCGCGCGGCTGACGGCGGCGCTGGTGGAGGTCTGGGACGCGCTCGACCTGCCCCGGGCCGGCACGGTCCTCGCCGAGGCGGCCGAGTAGCGGGGCGCCGCGCCGCACGCCTCTCTCGATGCGGCGCAGGTCCGGGCCTCGCGGCCTCCGCGCGCGATCGGCAGCCTCGACACCCGGACCGCGATCCTGTCGGCCGAGCCGCTCTGCCTAGCCCCGCTCCCAGACCAGGAGTCTCCGCCCCGGCCGGCTGCCGCTCTCTCCCGACGCCCGGAAGCCGAGGGCGTGGAGCAGGCGCCACGAGCGCTGATTGTCCTCCCGGCATTCCGCCACCGGGAGGCGCCCGGGCACAGCCTGGCGCAAAGCCGCGACGAGGGCGGCGGCCGCCTCGCGGGCGAGGCCCCTGCCCTGCGCGGCGGGCGCGAACCAGTAGCCGATCTCGACCCGGTCGTCGCCGCGCAGATGCGCCCCGAGCACGCCGACCAGGGTCTCGTCGGCGCAACGCCACGCGCCGAGGAAGCGGTCCCGGCCGCCGTCGGCCCCGGCGATCAGGGCGCGCGCCTCCGCGATGGCGAAGGGCGAGGGCAGGAAGTGGATGGCCCCGGTGATGGCCGGGTCGTCGGTGAGCCGCTGCAGGGCGGGCGCGTCGGCTTCGGCGAGCCGCGCCAGCCGCAGCCGCGCCGTGCGCAGGACCGGCAGCGCCTCCAGGTCGTGGCTCACGGTCCGATCCGGGCGAGGAGGCGCTCGATCAGCGGGTTCTCGGCCGCGAAGGCGTAGTCGACGCGGCGCACGCTGACCCCGAGCGCCCCGGCCCGGGCGAGCGCCTCGGCGAGGTCGAAGACCGCCTCGCCCGGGCAGCGCAGGACGATCTCGGCCCGCCCCTCCGGCAGGCCGTAGGGCAGTTCGGCCTGGTGGGCGGCGGCGAGGGCCGCGAGGTCGATCGGGGCCGCGGGCATCCCGGCCCGGACCTCGCGGCTCGTGCGCGCCCGCTCCTCGGCGCTGATGCGGCCGAGCACCGCCTGGACGGCCGCCCGCGCGGTCGGCCCCCAGGAGGCGCCGAGCGAGGCGACGAGGTTCGCCTCCGAGCGCAGGATGACGCCGTCGTCCAGCACCTTGAGGGCGTTGGCCGTGAGGGTGGCGCCCGTCGTGGTGATGTCGACCACGATCTCGGCGCTGCCCGCGGCCGGCGCGCCCTCGGTCGCGCCGAGGCTCTCGACGATGCGGTAATCCGCGACCCCGTGCCGGGCGAAGAAGCGGCGGGTGAGGTTGACGTATTTCGTGGCGATGCGCAGCCGCTTGCCGTGGCGCAGGCGCATGTCGGTGGCGACCTCGTCGAGGTCGCTCATGGTGCGCACGTCGATCCAGGCCTGCGGCACGGCCACCACCACGGTGGCGTTGCCGAAGCCGAGCGGCGTCAGCAGCTCCACCTGGGCGCCGGAATCCGGCAGGGTCTCGCGGATCAGGTCCTCGCCGGTCACGCCCAGATGGGCCGCGCCGCTGGCGAGCTGGCCGGCGATCTCCGAGGCCGAGAGGTAGCGCACCTCCACGTCCGCCACGCCCTTGAGGCGGCCGCGATAGTCGCGGGCGCCGCTGGTCTGGGCGAGGACGAGGCCGGCCCGGGCGAAGAAGGCGGCGGCGTTCTCCTGCAGGCGCCCCTTCGAGGGCACCGCCAGGACCAGGGGACCGTCGGCACGGGTCATCGGGCGCTCTCCCGGGCGCTGAGGCGGTCGAGCCAGAACGAGCAGCCGACCGCCGGCAGGGGCTCCGGGCTGCCGAGATGCTGCAGCAGGCCGTCGTAGCGCCCGCCGCCCACCACCGGGCGCTCGCCCTCCGGGACGGTGATCTCGAAGATGAAGCCCGTATAATAGTCGAGGTTGCGGGCGAAGCGGCCCGAGAAGGTGAAGCGGTCGAGGGGCAGGCCGCTCGCCGCGATGAAGCCGTTGCGCTCCTCGAACAGGGCGACCGCCTCGCGCAGGGATGGGGCGGAGAGCCCGGCCGAGGCGACGAGGTCGCGCAGGCCGGCGGCGGCCCGGTCGGGATCGCCCGTGAGGGCGAGGTAGCCCTCGATCACCGCGCGGGCCTCGCCGCCGAGCCCCGCCCCGCCGCCCGCATGGGCCGCCGCCTTGGCGAGGAAGCGCTCGGCGATCTCGCCCGCGCTGCGCCCGCCGACCCGGCTGATGCCCGCGATGGCGAGCACGTCCTCCACGAAGGCGCGCACGCCCTGCGGGTCCTGGCCCTGGATCGCGCTGAGGAGCCCGGCATGGGCCTCCCCGACCGGGACCGGCGCGGCGATCTCGTCGAGGGAGCGCCCGGCCGCGATCGCGCGCAGGCAGCGCCGCTTGGCGGCGGGCGCGACGCCCAGCGCGTCGAGGAGCGCGGTGATCAGGCCCATGTCGCCGAGGCGCACCCGCGGCTCGCCGTGGCCGAGGCGCTCCAGCCCCTCGACGGCGAGGCCGAGGATCTCCGCGTCCGCCGCCGGCACGTCGACCCGGCCGATCGACTCGATGCCCGCCTGGTGGAACTCGTTCGGCTCCCCCGCGCGCAGACGGAAGACCGGGCCCAGATAGCTGTAATCGGCGGCCTCGGCGCCCGCCACGGCGCGGTGATGCCGGCCGACCGGGATCGTGTATTCGGGCCGCAGGCAGAGTTCGGCCCCCGCCTCGTCCTGGGTGATGAAGATGCGCCGCCGGATGTCCTCGCCCGAGAGTTCGAGGAAGGGCTCGACCGGCTGCAGCACCGGCGGCTCGACGCGCGCGTAGCCCCGCCCTTCGAACAGGGCGAGCAGCCGCTCGTGCGCGGCCGTCCTGGGTTGCGCGGCTCCGTTGCCTGTCATGTCGACCGATCCGTCCTCAGGTCCTGTACCAATCCGGGCCGCCCCCGGCGATCCTCGCGACTGCTTAGGCGGGCCCCGAGCGGACCTCCGCCCCCGCGGCTCACCCGAAATGCCGGCCCAGCACCTCGCGCAGGCGGGCGACCATCTCGGCCCCCGGCACCGAGAACTGCGCCGGCCGGGCGGCCTTCCACTCGGCGTTGCTGGCGATCGCCTCGGCGGCGCGGGCGCCCTCGATCAGGTCCTTGATCTGGACCTCGCCGCGGGCCCGCTCGTCGCTGCCCTGGATCACCACGGCCGGCGCGCCGCGGCGGTCGGCGTACTTCATCTGCGCCTTGAGGCCGGCGGCCCCGAGATAGAGTTCGGACCGGATGCCGGCCTGGCGCAGGGCGGCGACCAGGGCCTGGTAGCTCGCGATCTCCTCGCGGTCGAGCACCAGCACCACCACGGGTCCGGGCCCGGCCGCGCCCGCCACGATCGGGCTCCCGACGATCTGCAGGGCCGCGAACAGGCGCGACACGCCGATCGAGAAGCCCGTCGCCGGGACGGGCTCGGCCCGGAAGCGCCCGACCAGGCCGTCGTAGCGCCCTCCCCCGGCCACCGAGCCGAAGCGCACGGTCTGCCCGTCCTCGCCCACGACCGGGAAGGTCAGCTCGGCCTCGTAGACCGGCCCCGTGTAGTATTCGAGGCCGCGCACCACCGAGGGGTCGGCCCGCACCCGGTCGTGGCCGTAGCCCGCCGCCTCGCACAGGCGCAGGATCGCGTGCAATTCGGCGATGCCCTGGCGGCCGGTCTCGGAGCCGCCCACCACCTCGGCCCAGCCGCCGAAGAAATTCTCCCAGAAGGCGAGCCGGTCGCCCCCGTCCGTGGGCGCCGCCTGGAAGGAGACGTAGCGGATGATGCGGTCGATCGCCTCGTCCGGGAGCCCGGCCCCCTTGGTGAAGTCGCCGCTCTCGTCCCGGCGGCCCGGCCCCAGCAGCAGCCGCACCCCGTCCACCCCGAGGCGGTCGAGCTTGTCGATGGCCCGCAGCACCGTGAGGCGGCGCCCGGCCTGGTCGTCACCGCCGAGCCCGATCGCCTCCATGACGCCGTCGAGCACCTTGCGGTTGTTGACCTTCACCACATAGTCGCCGCGGGCGATGCCGACCCGCTCCAGCGTGTCGGCGGCCATCATGCAGATCTCCGCATCGGCCGCGACGGTCGGGGCGCCGACGATGTCGGCGTCGAACTGCATGAACTGGCGGAAGCGGCCGGGCCCCGGCTTCTCGTTGCGGAAGACGTAGCCCGCCCGGTAGCTGCGGTAGGGCTTGGGCAGGGCGTCGAAATGCTCGGCGACGTAGCGGGCGAGCGGCGCGGTCAGGTCGTAGCGCAGGGACAGCCACGCCTCGTCGTCGTCCTGAAACGAGAACACGCCCTCGTTCGGGCGGTCGAGGTCGGGCAGGAATTTCCCGAGCGCCTCGGTGTACTCGATGAAGGGGGTCTCCACCGCCTCGAAGCCGTAGAGTTCGAAGCTCTCGCGGATGGTCTGCAGCATCCGCTGGGTCGCGGCGATCTCGGCCGGGCCGCGGTCGACGAGGCCGCGGGGCAGGCGGGGCTTGAGGGTGCCGGGCTTCCCGGAGCCGGGCTTCCCGGAGCCTGCCTTGGCGGCGCTGGCCTTGGCGGGGCTGGCCTTGGCGGAACTGGCCTTCGCGGAGTTGGACATGGCGGCGGACATCCGGTCGTCGTGGGGGCGGCCGCTCCGGCGCGGGTCCGGCGCCGCGTCCGGCGCAGGGGCGAGGTCCGGCGGCGCGGCCGTCACGGCCGGCCCGCCGGGGCCGCGCGCCGCCTCTAGACCATTTGGACGCGGGAGGAAACCGCGCCCCCGCCCCGACTGCGGACCCGGGCGGCTTCGAGGGCCCAGACCAGGCCCAGCATCATGTGGACGTGGCGCCACTTCTCGATGTCGATCTGGAATCCCTGCAGGAAGAACATGATCAGCACCGGCACGACGATCTGGGCGTGGCGCCGGACCGGGCTCGCCTCGGCCATCAGCCGCCAGCCCACCCGCGCGGTCGAGAGGACGAGCAGGATGAAGGCGGCCCCCGCCACCCAGCCCCCGTTGGCGAAGGCGCCCAGGTAGGAATTATGCGGCTCCAGGTTGAAGATCAGGCGCCAGCGCAGGGGGCCGAAGCCCATCGGCTCCTCCATCAGCAGGCCGAAGCCGCGCATCTGGTTGCCGAACCGTCCGGTCTCGCCCTCGTCGTAATCCTGCGTGACGGCGGCGCGCTTGTGGAAGGTCTCGGCGACGCTGCCGATCGACAGCAGGCCGCCGAGGGCGAGGCCGCCGAGCACCAGGGTGACCAGCGTGCTGCGCAGGATCCGCCGCCGCAGCGCCATCGAGGCGCTGGTGCGGTAGATGCTCGACACCATGAGGGCGACCGCCACGACCGTGCCGCCCCAGGAGCCGCGCGAGAAGGACAGGAAGATGCCGGCCAGCAGCAGCAGCAGGCCGGCGAGCGACAGCGGCGGCCGCCGCGCGCGCCCGGTCATCAGGTTGTGCATCAGGTAGAGGGCACCGAGCGTGAGGAAGGAGCCGAACACGTTCGGGTCCTGGAAGGTGCCGGACGCGCGCCCGTACTTGCTGAACAGGTCCTCGTTGCCGATCAGGTCGAGGTAGCCGCCGATCCCGAGGGCGCCGGAGAACAGGGTGCTCGCCGTGTAGACCTTGAGCGCGAGCTCCACCCGGCGCTCGGTCTCGTCGGCGAAGAACATCGCGAAGAACAGGGTGGTGACGGCCAGGTAGCAGAGCTGGACCGTCCAGGTCACCGGCCGCTCCTCGTCAAGGTAAGGCAGCAGGGCCAGCACGGTGGCGCCGACGAAGACGGTGAGCAGGATGACCAGGGGCACCGCGCCGCGATGGAGCCGGATGCCGAGGAGCAGCCACAGGGCGATGGTCGGCAGCGCCACGAGGTCGTAGGGCGAGGCCTCCGAGAAGGCGAAGCACGCGAAGAAGACGAAGGCCGTGAAGAGGGCCAGGCCGAGCCCGTGCAGGACCCGCAGCAGCGGCAGCGCGGCGAGGCCCCGGTGGGGCAGGACGGCACTGGTCATCGGACGGCTCCGGTCGGACGCGCTCCGTCCGGATCCTGCCGCTCAAATCCTCTGCGCCGCCTCAAGCAAGATGGTGAAGGGAGCGTTGCGGCGGGCCCCCGCCCGGGGATGCGCCCGGGGCGCGCCGCTGCCCCGCCGCGCAGGGGGCGCGACGGGGCCGGTCGTTCGGGGAACGGAGCCGATACGCAACCTGACTCTCCCGGAGTATCGGCGCGGGCGGTGAATCAATTCTCAACGGGACGCCAGCGGAAGCGCGGAAAGCGCCGCCGGGGCCGTTCGATAGCTCCCGCCGCGGGCGGCGTAGCGCCGGGCCAGGGCGGCGCAGGCCGCGATCTGGATCTGGTGGAACAGCATCACCGGGAGGAGCAGACCCCCGACATCCTGCCCGGCGAAGAGGACGTTCGCCATCGGCACGCCGGCCACGAGGCTCTTCTTCGAGCCGCAGAACACGATGGTGATCTCGTCCGCCCGCGAGAAGCCGAGCAGCCGGCTCGCGGCCGCGGTCAGGGCAAGCACGCTCGCGAGCAGGATCCCGTCGACGAGCAGCATGGTGGCGAGCGCCGGCAGCGGCGTGCGCGACCACAGCCCGCTCGCGCTGGCGTGGCTGAAGGCGAGGTAGACGACGAGCAGGATCGAGCCGCGGTCGACGAGGGCGGTCACCCCCTTGCGGGAGGCCAGGAGCGGCGCGAGCCGCGGCCGCAGCAGCTGCCCGAGCAGGAAGGGCGCGAGCAGCTGCAGGAGGACCTTGCCCGCCCCGGACCAGTCGAAGGCGCCCTGGGCCCGGAACAGCAGGGAGGCCAGGAGCGGCGTCAGGACCATGCCGAGGATGTTCGAGGCCGAGGCGGCGCAGACCGCCGCCGGCACGTTGCCGCCCGCCACCGAGGTGAAGGCGATCGACGATTGCACGGTCGAGGGCAGGACGCACAGGAACAGCACGCCCGCCGCGAGGGCCGGCGTCAGCAGGCTCGGCGCGAGCAGGCCCGCCGCGAGGCCGAGGAGCGGGAAGAGCCCGAACGTCGTCGCCAGCACCACGAGGTGGAGCCGCCAATGGACGAGCCCGGCCAGGGCCGTGCGCCGGTCGATGCGGGCGCCGTGCAGGAAGAACAGGAGCGCGATCGCGCCGGTCGCCACGCTGCCGAGCCCCTCCGCGAGCCCGCCGCTCACCGGCAGGAACGCGCCGAGGAGCAGGCAGGCGAGGAGCATCAGCATGAAGGGATCGGGGCGGAAGCGCGCGCGCATCGGGGGGATCCTGGCCGAGGGGTGACCTAAAGGTAATCCCGCGGCGCACAAGGCGGAATGCTGCGGCGCGGGATTACAGCTATCACGAGACGCGATAACCTGCCCGCCGTCTATGCAGGAGGACCGGCGGTGGCGCCCTTGATCGATCCCGTCCTGCTGCGCACCCTGACGGCGGTGCTGCGCAGCCGCAGCTTCAGCCGGGCGGCCGAGCAGCTCGGCCTGCGCCAATCCACGGTGAGCCAGCACGTGCAGCGGCTGGAGGCGCAGCTCGGGCGCCGGCTCGTCGCCCGCGACACCCACTCGGTGGCGCCGACCCCGGAGGGCGAGGCGGTGCTCGGCTTCGCCCGCACGGTGCTCGACGCGCATGAGCGGCTGGAGCGCACGCTCGCCGGCCAGGCGGTGCGCGGGCGGCTGCGCTTCGGCGCCTCGGAGGATTTCGTGCAGACGCGGCTCGCGGAGGTGCTGCGCGATTTCCGGACCACCTACCCGTCGGTGGATCTCGAACTGAGCGTGTCGTTCACGCACCTCCTCGCCGAGGCGGTGGAGCGGGGCGAACTCGACCTCGTGCTGGGCAAGCGGCGCCTGGGCGAGGCGCAGGGCCTGCCGGTGCGGCGCGACCGGCTGGTCTGGTGCGGGCTCCCCGACGCGGTGCCGGCGCGCGACGAGCCGGTCTCCTTCCTGTCCTTCCCGGCCCCGAGCGTGACCCGCACGCTCGTGCTCGAAGCCTGCGCGCGGGAGAGCCGCCCCTGGCGCATCACCTGCACCTGCGCCAGCCTGAGCGGCCTGCGGGCTGCCGCCTTCGCGGGGCTCGGGCTGATGGCGCAGGCGCGCAGCCTCGTCCCGGAGGGGCTGCGGGAGATCGCGGATCCCGACCTGCCGCGCCTGCCCGAGGTCGAGTTCATCCTGGCGGGGCCCGGCCTGCACCGGGAACCGAGCCGCAGCCTCGCCCACCGGATCCTGAACGCCGACATCTGGGATTGAGCCGGCCAAGGCGCGTGACGGAGGGGAACCGGCGCGCGCCGCGGCCGTTCTCAGGGGAGCTTGGCCTTGGACCGGCGGCCCGGGATGCCGACGCATCGGGCCATCGATCGTCTCGACGTCTCGATGCAAGCCAGTGGCTCGGCGACGATTCGAGAACCGACGCGGCGGTCAGGGGCCATGACCGCCGGTGTGACCCCCCTCGGCACGGAGATCCCCATGGGCGACCTGATCCGCATCATCCTCCTCGTGATCATCCCGCCGGTCGGCGTGCTGTTCACGGTCGGCCTCGGCCTGCAGTTCTTCATCAACGTGATCCTGACCCTGTTCGGCTACATCCCGGGCCTCATCCACGCGGTCTGGGTCGTGACCCGGCGCTGACGCCCGATCGCGCGCGGGCCGCCCTTCCCTCCCCGCGCGCCGTCGCCTAAATCCTGGGCGATGACGCGCATCCCCGGGAACGACGTACCGCTCGACGCCCTCGACCTCGACGACGACGGCGAGGACGCCGCGGTCGATGCCCGCGACGACGCGCCGGAGATCGATTTCGACCCGCAGGCCGGGGCCGGCCTCGTGGAGGCCGGCACCGAGGTGATCCGCCGCTTCTGGTCGACCCTGCCGCCCTCCCCCGGCGTCTACCGCATGCTCGACGCCAAGGGCGACGTGCTCTACGTCGGCAAGGCCAAGAACCTGAAGAACCGCGTCGGCTCCTACGCCCGCGGCCAGGCCCATTCGAACCGCATCGCCCGGATGATCGCCGAGACGGCCTCGATGGAGTTCGTCACCACGGTCACCGAGACCGAGGCGCTGCTGCTCGAAGCCAACCTGATCAAGCAGCTCAAGCCCCGCTTCAACGTGCTGATGCGGGACGACAAGTCGCTGCCGTACATCCTGCTCACCGCCGACACCGAGGCGCCCCAGCTCGTCAAGCACCGCGGCGCGCGGCGCCGGCCGGGCCACTATTTCGGCCCCTTCGCCTCGGTCTGGGCGGTCAACCGCACGGTGAACGCGCTGCAGCGGGCCTTCCTGCTGCGCTCCTGCTCGGACAGCTACTACGAGAACCGCAGCCGCCCCTGCCTGCTGTACCAGATCAAGCGGTGTTCGGGTCCCTGCACCGGGGAGATCGCGCCGGCCGACTACGCGCTGCTGGCCGACGAGGCGCGCGCCTTCCTGTCGGGGAAGTCGACCAGCGTGAAGGAGCGCCTCGCCGCCGACATGCAGGCCGCCGCCGAGGCCTGGGAATTCGAGAAGGCGGCGCGCTACCGCGACCGCATCGCCGCGCTCGCGGCCATCCAGGGCGTGCAGGGCGTCAACACCCAGGACATCGAGGAGGCCGACGTCTTCGCCCTCGACGAGCAGGCCGGGCAGTTCTGCATCGAGGTGTTCTTCTTCCGCAACTGGCAGAACTGGGGCAACCGCGCCTACTTTCCCAAGGCCGACCGCTCGATGTCGGCCTCGGAGGTGCTCGGCTCCTTCATCGGCCAGTTCTACGACGACAAGCCGGCGCCGCGCCTGATCCTGGTCTCGCACGAGATCGAGGACGCGGAACTGCTCGCCGCGGCGCTCTCGACGCGGATCGACGCCCGGGTCGAGATCCACCAGCCCAAGCGCGGCGAGCGCAAGAACCTGATCGACTACGCGGCCCGCAACGCCCGGGAGGCCCTGGCAAGGCGGCTCGCCGATACCGCCTCGCAGGGCAAGCTGCTGGCGGCGCTGGGCCAGGCTTTCGGCCTGCCGAGACCGCCGCGGCGGGTCGAGGTCTACGACAATTCCCACATCATGGGCACGAACGCGGTCGGCGCCATGGTCGTCGCCGGGCCGACCGGGTTCATGAAGACCCATTACCGGACCTTCACCATCAAGTCGCCGGACGTGAAGCCGGGCGACGATTTCGGCATGATGCGCGAGGTGCTGCACCGGCGCTTCGCCCGGCTGGTCAAGGAGGCGCCCCGGCAGGAGGGCGAGGCCGAGCCGGCGGATGCGGACGCCTTCCCGGCCTGGCCGGACCTCGTCCTGATCGACGGCGGCAAGGGCCAGCTCGAGGCCGCCCGCGCCGCCTTGGCGGAGGTCGGCGTCACGGGGGTGCCCCTCGTCGGCATCGCCAAGGGGCGGGACCGGGACGCGGGCCGCGAGACCTTCTTCGTGGAGGGTCAGCCGCCCTTCAAGCTGCCGCCCCGCGACCCGACGCTCTACTTCGTGCAACGCCTGCGCGACGAGGCGCACCGCTTCGCGATCGGGGCGCATCGGGCCAAGCGCAAGCGCGAGCTGGTGAAGAACCCGCTCGACGAGATCCCGGGGATCGGGCCGACGCGCAAGCGCGCCCTCCTGCACCATTTCGGCACCGTGAAGGCCATCGAGCGCGCGGCCCTGGAGGATCTCGCCAAGACGCCGGGCGTCAACGCCGCCACGGCCCGCGCCGTCTACGACTTCTTCCACGCGAATGCGTGAGACGAGGCCCGGACGGTCCTTTCGGGACGCGGCGTCAGGCGCCCGCGCGGCGCCCGGGCGAGGGCGATTTCCGCCCCGCGCGGCGATCGGTCGGAAATCGCGTGACCCCGCGCGAGTCGCGGTTGACGCGTCCCCGGCCCCGTGGTTTCACCGGCCGCGATGACCATGGTCGTACCTCGGCGCCGGTCGGTCGCCCTCAACCTCGCCAATCTGCTGACCTACGGCCGCGTGGCGGCGGTGCCGGTCGTGGCGGGCCTCCTGTTCTGGCCGCAGGAGCCGACGGCGCGCTTCGCGGCCCTGGCGGTGTTCATCGCCGCGGCCATCACCGACTACCTCGACGGCTACGTGGCGCGCACCTACGCGCAGAGCTCGGCCCTCGGGCGGATGCTCGATCCGATCGCCGACAAGCTCCTGGTCGCCGCCTGCCTGCTGATGCTCGCCGCGGACGGCTCGATCCCCGGCACCTCGCTCTGGGCCGCGATCGTCATCCTGTGCCGGGAGATCCTGGTCTCGGGCCTGCGCGAATACCTCGCCGAGCTGAAGGTCGGGGTGCCGGTGAGCCGCGTCGCCAAGTGGAAGACCGCCGCGCAGCTCGTCTCCCTCGGCTTCCTGATCGCCGGGCCGGCGGGCGAGCGGATCCTGCCCGGCACCGTCACGATCGGGCTGACCCTGCTGTGGATCTCGGCGGCGCTCACCCTCTACACGGGCTGGGACTATCTGCGGGCGGGCCTGCGCCACATGATGGAGGACGACGCCCGATGAAGCTCGTCTACTTCGCCTGGGTGCGCGAGCGGATCGGCCGGCCCGAGGAGAGCGTGGAGCCGCCCGGCTCGGTCGCGACCGTGGCGGACCTCGTGGCCTGGCTCAAGACGCGCGGCGAGGAATACGCCTACGCCTTCGAGAACGAGGGCGTGGTGCGGGCCGCGATCGACAGGGTGCATGCCCGGCCCGAGACGCCGCTCGCGGGGGCGCGGGAGATCGCCTTCTTCCCCCCCATGACCGGCGGCTGATCGGCGCTGCCGGAGCGGAATAGCAGTTGAACGAAATCGCGGCTGCGCGATCTTCACCCGGACCGGCCGGGCAACGAGGATGGCCGGGTTGACGGGGAGGACGATCATGGTGCGCCTGAGGACGCTCGTCTCTGCGTTCGTACTCTGCCTGCCGGCGACGGCGGGCTTCTCGCAGGTCCGGACGGGCCCGGTGCTCGTGCACTGGGGCATGTGCGAGGCGTCGGGGGCCGTGCCGGTGCCGGCCGGCAGCTTCGGCGACCGCTTCCTGGTGGTGAACGACGAGGACAACACCCTGCGCCTCTACAGGGCGGAGGAGACGGGCGCGCCCCTCGCCCTGGCCGGGGCCGACCTCGACCCGGTCTTCGCGCCCAAGCCCGGCGGCAAGGTGAAGAAGGCCGATCTCGAAGGGGCGGCCTGGCTCGGCGGCGACGTGGTGGTGATCGGCTCGCACAGCCGGGACAAGGACGGCGAGGCGGAGGAATCCCGCCGGCAGCTCCTCGCCGTCACGCTCACCGGCGCGCCGGACGCGCCGGTGCTCAAGCGGCGCGGCGCCTCGTTCCGGGGCTTGGCCAAGGCCCTCTCGGACCTCGACCCGCAGCTCGCGGCGCGCATCGCCCTCGACGCCGACAGCAAGCCCGACCTCGCACCGAAGCGGCGGGGCCTCGCGGTCGAGGGGCTCGCGCCCACGGCCGACGGGCAGGGCCTGCTGATCGGGCTGCGCAATCCCCTCAACGCCGACAACGACGCCCTCGTCGTGCCGCTGCAGAACCCCGCCGAGGTGCTGGCGAGCGGCGCCGCGCCCAAGCTCGGCAAGCCGATCGCCCTCGACCTGAAGGGCCGCGGCATCCGCGACATCGCCTACGCGCCCGGCGCCAAGGCCTACTTCATCATCGCGGGCGGCGCCGGGAGCGGCGGCGAGGCCTTCGACCTCTACCGCTGGTCGGGCGAGCCGGGCGCCGCGCCCGCGCGGGTGCCGGGCGCCGCCCAGGCGCTCGCGGGGATTCCCGACTTCCAGCCCGAGGCGCTGCTGGTCGCGCCCGACGGCAGCCGGGTCCGGCTCCTCAGCGACGACGGCGCCTCCTGCCCGGACAAGGCGCCGAAGAGCTTCCGCAGCGTCCTGCTCGACCTGAAATAGAGCCTCGTCCGACGAAGCGGAATCCGGTTCGTCGAAGACGACGCGGCAAGTTCAACGACCTGGATCAAACGACCTGGATCAAACGACCTGGATCAAACGACCTGGAGCAGCGCCCGATCGTCGCGTGATCGGGCGCTGCGCGAGCGGCTCAGCCCGGCATCAGGGCGGCGGAAAACTCGCGCAGATTGTGGCGCATCATGTCCAGGTAGGTCGGGGCCGGACCGTCCGGCTCCGACAGCGCGTCGGAGAAGACGCGCCCGCCGGCCTTGGCGCCGCTCTCGCGGGCGATCTGCTGCATCAGCCGCGGATCGGCGATGTTCTCCAGGAACACCGCCGGGATCTTCTCCCGCTTCACCTGCGCGATGATGCGGGCGACGTCCTTGGCGGTGGCCTCGCTGTCGCTCGACACGCCCTGGGGCGCGATGAAGTGCATGGCGTAGGCGCGGGCGAAGTAGCCGAAGGCGTCGTGCGTGGTGATGACGCGGCGGCGCGCCTCCGGGATCGCGGCGATGCCGGCGCGGATCTCCGCCTCGAGCGCGTCGAGCTTGGCGAGGTAGGCGCTGGCCCGATCCTCGTAGGCCGCCTGGCCCTCCGGGTCGACGCGCACGAGCGCGTCGCGGATCGCCGCCACGTAGAGCTTGGCGTTGGCGACGTTCTGCCACGCGTGCGGGTCGATCGGGTGCGCCTCGTGCCCGCCATGCGCGGGCGCGTCCTCCCGGATCGGGTTGACCCCCGCCGAGGCGACCACCACCGGCGCCCGGGTGCCGGAGGCCTTGACCAGCCGCTCGATCCAGCCCTCGAAGCCGAGCCCGTTCACTACCACGAGTTGCGCATCCGCGAGCTTGCGCGCGTCGCTCGGGGAGGGCGAGAAGGTGTGGGCGTCGCCGTTCGGGCCGACCAGCACCGAGACCGCGACGCGCTCGCCCCCGACCTGATGCACGAGGTCGCCGAGGATCGAGAAGCTCGCGACGGCCTTGAGCGGATCGGCCAGGGCCGGCGCGGCGCCGGACAGCAGCGATGCCAGCGCGAGCGCCGCGATTCTCCACTTCACCATAGGGGTCCCCCGCTTCCTCGAGCGTGGGCAGCTTAGCGGATGCGGCGGAACATGCAACGTTATTACATGGCGATGCCGCTTCTCACTCGGCCGGGACCGCCTGGACGGCGGGCTGGGCCGCCTCGGCCGCCCGGGACGCCGCGAACAGGATCCCGGCGACCATGAGGTAGGCGGCGGCGAGCGCCGGCTTCACCGCGATCCCGACCGCCGGCCCGTGCATGAAGCCGAAGAAGGTCAGCACCGCGCCCGCCAGCGCGAAGCCGGCCGCCCGCCGGAAGTCGCGCTCGATGATGAAGACCGCGACGGCGCCGAGGATCAGCCCGCCCAGGATCGAGCCCTCGCCCAGCACTTCGAGGCCTCCGTAGAGCACCCCCGCCTGGGCGAGCGTGTCGAGCCCGACCGCCGCCGCGCTGGTGCCGGCGGCGCCGAGCGCCCCGTCGATCAGGGTCTTGCCCCAGGCGGCGAGGTGCGGCGCGAAGGCCAGCACGATGGCGGGCGCGTGGTCGTGCGGCGTCTCCTGGAAGGCCTGCGCCCCGATCAGCATGCCGATGTAGAGGAGGATCGGGGCGATCGCCACGACCGGCACGAGGCTCGACAGGAGCGAGATCAGGTTGAGCCAGGCGAGCACCAGGACCACGAGGCCGGTCACGAAGGAGTAGCCGATCCGCCCGCCCATCGCCTTCCAGCCCGGATGGCCGATATAGACGGCGTTGATGAAGGGGTTTCCCATCAGGCAGCCGATCAGGCTCACGACCCCGTCCGCCGTCAGCACGCGCGTGGTCGGGTAGGCGTCGCCCGCGACCTCGGCGCTCTCGACGTTGTCCATCGCCTCGACGAGGTCGTAGATGCCGAAGGGGATCGCCGTCACCAGGATGACGCCGACGAACTGGAAGCCGCCGAAGACGTGGTCGACGGCCGGCAGGGGCACCGCGAAGCCGATCCCGGCGAGCGCGCCGACGAGGCCGCCGCCGCTGACGCCGCCGACGTCGAGGCCGAGGAGCTTGGCGCCCCAGGCGACCACCATGCCGAACAGGATGGCGACGAGCCCGGCCGGCAGGCGGCCCGGGTAGCGCACGCCGCCGAACCACGCGAGCAGGATGATCGCGAAGGCGACGATTCCGATCACCGGGGTCAGGATCAGCTCCAGGGCCGGCCGCATGGCGATGAAGGTGACGGAGACGCCCGCCAGCGTGCCGAGCAGCGCCGCCCGCGGGGTGATGCGCCGCACCAGGGGGGCGACGAAGCCGCCCAGCATCAGGATGAAGCTCTGGATGAACACCCAGGCCAGGCCCGCCTCCCAGCCCTTCACCGGGTCGCCCGTCTGCAGCTTGATCGGCAGCATGATCACGAAGACGACGATGAACATGTGCGGCACGCTGATCCCGGAGGGCAGCGCGCAGACATCCGCGCGGCCGGTCCGTGCCGCCAGCCGCCAGGCCAGCCACGCGTAGTAGGCCGTGGAGAGGCACAGCATCAGGCCGACCGCCGGGAGGATGCGCCCGAAGGTGATCGCGTCCGGCATGCCCAGCACGAAGCGCAGCAGCCCGGTCAGCACCAGCAGGTTGACCAGGATGTTGGTGCCGAAGCCGAACAGCGCGTTCCAGTCCCCCGGCACCCAGAGCGCCGGCCTGAAGCCCGGCGGGGCACTCGTCGCCATCGCCATCCGAAATGCTCCTCTCGCCTGCGCGGCGGCAGCCTCAGGCCGCCCTGATCGCCGCGATCGCCGCGGCGGTGTTCGAGACCCAGCCGAAGATCCCGCCCTGCGCCTTGATCATGGCGAGGCCGACCTCGTGGAAGTGCGGGACGTAGGAGCCGCAGGCATCCGCCAGCACGACGCAGCGGTAGCCGCGGTCGTTGCCCTCCCGCACCGTGGTGTGGACGCAGACCTCGGTGGTGACGCCGCAGACCAGCAGGGTCGCGATGCGCCGGGCAGCCAGGATCTCGCCGAGGGCGGTGGCGTAGAAGGCGCCCTTGCCGGGCTTGTCGATCACCACCTCGCCCGGCGCCGGCGCCAGTTCCGGGATGATGGCGTGGCCCGGCTCGCCGCGGATCAGGATGCGGCCCATCGGTCCGGGCGCGCCGATCCGGGCGCTGGGCGCGCCGCGCGCCACCTTGGCGGGGGGCGCGTCCGAGAGGTCGGGCGCGTGGCCCTCGCGGGTGTGGACGACGAGGAGGCCGACCTCCCGCGCCGCCGCCAGCACCGCCCGGCAGGGGCCGATCGCGGTCCCGAGGAGCCCGACGTCGTTGCCCAGCGTCTCGCCGAAGCCGCCGGGCTCCAGGAAGTCCCGCTGCATGTCGATGATCACCAGGGCCGTGGTCGCCCGGTCGACGGCGAGCGGTGCAGGTTCGGCATCGAGCAGGACGGACACGCGGAGATCCTCGCGGAGGGGACGGGCCGCCGCCCGCACGGTGAGGGGAGGATGGCAGCACGCGAGATCGCATGCATGACGAAAGGTTGGGCCGGGCTGCCGATAGTGGCTGCAAGTGCACCGGATTTGATCTGCTCTGGATGTGAGCGGGCCGCCCGGGCGGGCCCGCGACGTCGCGTCCCGGGCCCGCGGCCCCCGGCGCGGCGTCGGGCCGGGCTTGACGCCTTCGGAGGGGTCGCGTCTGATCCCGGTTCGGCCGCCGCTGGCCGATCAGGGCATGGAGATGGTGCCTCGCGCTTCCGCGGTCCGGCCGCGCCCGAGACGGTTCATGACGGCCGACGATGCGGCGTGCCGCGCCTGCATCGCGCAGATGCGCGCCGTGCCCGAGAGCCTGCCGCATGGCCGGCTGATGGTGGTCGCCTCGACGCCGGTGGTGGAAGCGTTCGGGGGCGGGATCGAGACCCGCTATCTCTGCCTGGATTGCGGCCACACGCTGATGCACTCGACCGGCCGCTTCGGCCAGGGCTGGCATTAGGGCCCCGCGACAGCCGCAGGCGAGGACGCGCGCCGGACGCCGCACCGCGGCAAGATCATTAGTCCGTCCGGCTTAGCCTGCCCCTGCGTCCGCCGGCTGGCGGCCGCAGATGCGAATCTGATATGCCCCGGTGAGCCTCGATGAATACCAGCCCCGCCACTCGCCCTCGATTGTCCGTCCCGGACGTGCACGGTTCGCGTGTTGTCGTCCCCGGAATCGTGATCGGTCGATGCGCCTGCGGGACGGCGGACCGAGGCCGTGAAGGGGGGCGATGATGATCGAGCGGCGGGCGTTACTGAGCGGTCTCGGCGGTATCCTGGGATGCGCGCTCTGCGGAGCGGGCAAGGGCTTCGCGTCGGAGGCGCTGCACTGGAGCTATTCGGGCCCGACCGGGCCGGAGCATTGGGGCGAGCTGGACCACGCGGCGCAGGTCTGCTCGATCGGCGGGCAGCAATCGCCGATCGACATCGTCGCCTCGACCCGCTCGGACCTGCCGGCCGTCGAGCTCGCCTGGAACCCCCTCGCCGGCAAGGTGGTCAATAACGGTCACACGATCCAGGTCGACGTCGCCTCGGGCGGCACGATGGCGGTCGGGCCGGCCCATTACGACCTGCTGCAATTCCACTTCCACGCGCCCAGCGAGCACCGGATCGACGGGCGCAGCTTCCCGATGGAGGTCCACTTCGTCCATCGGGACGCGCAGTCCGGCAGCCTCGGCGTGCTCGGCGTCTTCGTGGTGGCGGGCCGGCCCAACCCGGCCTTCAAGGCGCTGATGGCCGCGCGGCCCGAGCAGCCGGGAAGCGCGGTCCCGGTCCCGCCCGGCACCGACATGACCGCCCTCCTCCCGGCCGGCCGGCGCTACTACGCCTACGAGGGCTCCCTGACCACGCCGCCCTGCAGCGAGACCGTGGATTGGCGCGTCTGCGTCGACCCGATCGAGGTCGACGCGGAGGACATCCGGCGCTTCACCGCGCTCTACCCGATGAATGCGCGCCCGGTGCAGGAGCGCCACCGCCGCTTCGTGCTGGTCTCCGGCTGAGGAGCGCCCCGCCCGGGCCATGCAGCCCGGGCGCGGCAGCGCCCCGCGGGCCCGCATTGCCGGCCCGCGGCGTTCGTAGTAGCGCCGCACTCGCATTCAGTGGGAGGCGCTACCATGGCGCGTGTCGCGCGCGGGGGCCGGGCCGTCGGCGGGCCGGCGTGAAACCCTTCCCGCCCCCGGTCGGCCTCGCTGCGCCGCGCCCCCGCACGGCCCTGGCGGGGATCGCCTGGGCGCTCCTGGCCGTCAGCATCTGGGGCGGCTGGTTCGTGGTGACGCGCCGCGCCGTCGGCAGCGGCGGCAGCCTCGCCCCGGCCGACCTGGTGGCGATCCGCTTCGGCTGCGGCGGGCTTATCCTGCTGCCGGTGGTGCTGCGCCTGCGCCGCCTGTCCCGGCGCGAGGCGGCCGACGCGGCCTGGCTCGTCCTCGGCCAGGGCGCGCCCTTCGCGCTGCTGATCTCGATCGGCCTGCGCTACGCGCCGGCCGGCCACGGCGCGGCCCTCACGCCGGGCACCATGCCGCTGATGGCCGCCGCCCTCGGCATCGCGCTGCTGGGCGACCGGCCCGGACGCGTCGCGCTCCTCGGGCTCGGCCTGATCCTGGCCGGGGCCCTGACCCTGGCGGGTGCCGCGACGACGGGCGACGAACTGCTGGGCGACGCCATGTTCCTGACCGCGGCCCTCCTCTGGGCGCTCGGCACGGTGCGGATGCGCCGCTCGGCCCTGCGTCCCGTCGAGGCCACCGCCCTGATCTGCGTCGTCTCGCTGGTCGGCTACCTGCCGCCCTACTTCGCGCTGGGGCTCTCCCGCCTGCGCGAGGCCGGGGCGGCCGAACTGGCCCTGCAGGTCGCCTATCAGGGCGTGCTGGTGAGCGTCGTCGGGCTCATCGCCTTCAACCGCTCGCTCGCCCTGATCGGCCGGCGCACCCCCGCCTTCACGGCGCTGGTGCCGGCGATCGCGACCCTGCTGGCGATCCCGGTCCTCGGCGAGGTCCCGAGCCTGCCGGCCGCCGCCGCCGTCGCGGCGATCGGCCTCGGGGTGCTGCTGACGACGCGCGGCTGAGGCGGGGTCATACCCAATCCGCTCGATCCCTTCGGGATGGCGGGTTCGGGCTTCGCTCAGGCGCCGCGCGGGCTCGTGGTCCGGGATCCGCTGCGATCAACCGGATCCCGGATCACTCCCGCTTGAGCAGGCGGTCGACGAGCATGTCCGACCAGAAGCCGGCCCGGAACTCCCGCTGCAGGGCCTCCGGGTCGTAGACGGTCTCGACCCATTCGAGGAAGCTCAGCCCGCGCCTCTCGCCCTGCGCGAGGTAGCTCTCGAAGAAGGCGTCGAGGATGCCGGTCTTGGCGAAGCGGAAATGCCCGAAGCGCGGGGAGAGCTGGCGCGCCGCCTCGGCCACCGGCCGGCCCTCGTGCAGGATCAGGTAGAGCGCCGCCGCGAAGCCCGCCCGGTCCGCCCCGGACTTGCAGTGCAGCAGGGCCGGGTACTCGACGCTGGCGAAGAAGTCCCGGGCCCCGAGCAGCATCTCGCGGTTCGGTGCCTCCCGCGAGCGCACCACGAATTCCCGCAGCACCAGCCCCTCGCGCTCGCATGCCTCGCGCTGGAGCTGCCAGGAGCCGTGCTCGCGCCCGCCGCGCAGGGACACGATGGTGCGCACGCCGTGGCGCTTGAACCAGGAGAAATCGTGCGGCGCCGGCTGCGCGGAGCGCCAGACCAGGCCGCGACCGACCCGGTGCCGGTTGAGATAGGCCAAGCGCAGCACGCCGTGGTCGACGAGCAGCATGTTGACCCAGGCGCGCAGGCGGCTCCGGCGTCCGGCGATCGGCTTCTCCCAGCGGGCGATGCGGGCCATGCGCCGGGCGTAGCGGGTCTCGGGCGAGAGGAAGCGGTTGAACACGCGGTCTGGATCGTTGCGAGAGACGGTCGGGCCGGCGCGGAGCCGCGGCGAGTCCGCCCACCCGCCGGTGTCCTGACAAGCCTTGCCCTGTAGCAGCCGCGTGGCGGCTCCGCAACGACGCGACGCGATGCGAGCCGGCTCACAACCGTGGCATTGCACTTGCTCGGATTCCTCCCGCATCCTGGCGGCCACACCCGCCGCGCGGGCGCCGGGTCGGAGGAGGATTCACCGTGAGCACGCAGGTCGTCAGCATCCGCCGGGCGCGGCAGCACGATGCCGGGATGCTGTCGGAGGTCTTCGACGCCGCGTGGCGGGAGGCCTATCAGGGCATCATTCCGGGCGTCGCCCTCGACCGCATGCTGGCCCGCCGCGGGCCGGCCTGGTGGCGGGCCACGCTGGGCCGGGGCCGGCCCCTGGTGGTGCTGGAGGTCGGCGAGGCCGTCGTCGGCTACGTCTCCTACGGGCGCTGCCGCGACCGCTCCCTGAAGGCGGAGGGCGAGATCGACGAGATCTACCTCGCGCCCTCCTACCAGGGGCTCGGCTACGGCACGCGCCTGTTCCGGGCCGTGCGCAACGACCTGCGCGACCGCGACGTGGCCCGCCTCGCCCTGTGGTCCCTGGCGGAGAACGGGCGGGCGCGCGCCTTCTACGAGCGCATGGGCGGGACGGTCGTGGCGGAGGCCGTCGACCGGATCGCGGGCGCGACCCTGGCCAAGGTCGCTTACCTCTTCGCGTGAGGCCCCGCGCGCGGGCGCATCGCCCGGCGCACCGTCGACGGTGCCGCACGATCAGCCGTCGAGAACTGGGCCAGAGGGCCGCCCGACCGCCGTCCGCCCAAGTCGAGACCAAGCTCAACGCGCTTGTCTTGACCGGCCCGGGTCTCTAAGCACCGAGCGACCCGGGGCACGGCGCCCCGCAGGGAAGGAGTGCGGTCATGCGTCTCGACGCCGTTTCCATCGGCAAGAGCCCGCCCGACGACGTGAACGTCGTCATCGAAGTGCCGGTCGGCGGCGAGCCGATCAAGTACGAGATGGACAAGGAGGCCGGGACGCTGGTCGTCGATCGCTTCCTGTACACGGCGATGCACTATCCGGGGAATTACGGCTTCATCCCGCACACCCTGTCGGGCGACGGCGACCCCTGCGACGTGCTGATCGCCAACACCCGCGCGATCGTCCCGGGAGCGATCATGAGCGTGCGCCCGGTCGGCGTGCTGGTGATGGAGGACAATGCCGGCGAGGACGAGAAGATCGTCGCGGTCCCCTCCCGCCACCTCACCAAGCGCTACGACCGGATCGAGAACTACACCGACCTGCCCGACATCACGCTGCACCAGATCCAGCACTTCTTCGAGCACTACAAGGATCTGGAGCCCGGGAAGTGGGTGAAGATCGTGCGCTGGGGCGACAAGGCCGAGGCGCACCGGCTGATCCTGGAGGGGATCGAGCGGGCCAAGACCGGCAAGGCCTAAGCACCGGCAAGGCCTAAGGAGCGGCAAGGCCTGAGCCGGGGCCTCAGCGGGCCCGCACCCCGCCCTCGTCCCACGCGCTCCAGGCGAAGACCTCGCGACCGGCGCCGTCCGTGACCCGGACGGTCTCCGCGATCGGGCCGAGGCGCTGAGGCACCCGGGCGCGGCGAAACAGCCGCAGCGCCCGCTCGCGGGCCGCCTCGAGCCCGGAGACGCGGATCGAGGCCCGCTGGACCAGGCCTTCCGGCCCCGTGACTTCGATGTGGAAGGTCTCGCGCAACGACGGGCTCCTCGGGGGCGCCCTCCATAAGGCACCCGGACCCGTCCCGCCAGGGCCGCTCAGGTCCTGAGCACCGGCTCCTGCACGTCGCCGCCGCCGCGCCGGGCCAGGTAGGCGGGCTGGAACAGGCACATCCGCACCGCGTCCCGGTAGCGCCCGTTCACGAAGAACTCGTCCTTCAGCACGCCCTCGATCGTGAAGCCGGCCCGCTCGTAGATCCCCACCGCCCGCCGGTTGTCCTTGTCCACGTGCAAGTAGAGCTTGTGGATGTTGAGGACGCTGAACGCGTAGTCGATGGCGATGCGGGTGGCCTGCGAGGCGTAGCCGCGGCCCTGGAAGGCCGGGTGGATGGCGATCTGGAACTCGCAGCGGCGGTGGAGATGGTTGATCTCCACGAGCTCGACCATGCCGGCCCGCTCCGCCTCGGGCGAGCCCACGATGAAGCGCCGCTCGGTCTGGTTGTGGATGTTGCGCTCGTAGAGCTGCGCGAGTTCGGCGAAGGATTCGTAGGCCTCCTCGAACCAGTAGCGCATGATGCTGTCGTTGTTGTTCAGCTGGTGGACGAAGAGCAGGTCCTCGCGCTCCAGCGGCCGCAATTTCACGGTCATGGGGATCCCGGCCGGCAGGCTGTCCTCGCGGTCGGGATCCTAATCGCGCGTCGCGGTTCCGTCACTCACCCGGGACCGGCCGGACCACGCCCGGGGCGGCGCTCGTCCCGGCCCGGCGGTAGATCAGGACCGTCGCGACCAGTCCGGCGAGGCCGCCGAACGCCATCCAGAGGCCCGGCGCCGCCTTGTCGCCGGTGACCTTGATGAGCCAGGTCGAGACGGCGGGCGTGAAGCCGCCGAACAGGGCGGTGGCCAGCGAGTAGGCGAGCGAGAAGCCGGCCGTGCGCACGCTCACCGGCACGATCTCGGTCAGCGCCACCACCATGGCGCCGTTGTAGCTGCCGTACAGGAAGGACAGCCACAGCAGCACGATCAGCATGTTGAGGAACGAGACGTGGCCGACGAGCCAGAGCAGCGCCGGGTAGGCGGTGAGCGCCGCGAGGCCCGAGAAGGCGATCAGCAGGGGCTTGCGGCCGACCCGGTCGCAGAGCGCGCCCATCACCGGCAGCCAAACGAAGTTCGAGACCGCGACGCAGAAGGTGACGACGAGGCTGTCGGTCGCCGAGAGCTTCAGCACGTCCTTGCCGAAGGTCGGGGTGTAGACCGTGATCGTGTAGAAGGAGATCGTCGTCATCGCGACGAGGAGCATGCCGAGCAGCACGATGCGCCAGTTCTGCCCGAGCGAGCGCGCGATCTCGCGGCCGCTCGGCCGGTGGCGCCGCTGCAGGAATTCCTGGGTCTCCTCCAGCGAGCGGCGGACGTAGAACAGGAACGGCACGATCAGGCAGCCGATGAAGAACGGCACCCGCCAGCCCCAATCCTGCATCTGCGGCGGCAGCAGCGCGAGGTTGAGGGCGTAGCCGATCAGCGCCGCCACCATGATGGCGACCTGCTGGCTCGCCGATTGCCACGCCACGTAGAAGCCCTTGCGGCCCGGCGTCGCCATCTCCGAGAGGTAGACCGAGACGCCGCCGAGTTCGACGCCCGCCGAGAAGCCCTGCAGCAGCCGCCCGATCAGGACCAGGAGGGGCGCCGCGAGGCCGATCGTCTCGTAGGCGGGCACGAAGGCGATCAGGATCGTGCCCATCGCCATGATGCCGAGCGTGACGATGAGGCCCCTCCTCCGCCCGACCCGGTCCACGTAGGCGCCCAGGAAGACGGCCCCGAGCGGGCGCATCAGGAAGCCGGCCCCGAAGGTCACGAAGGTCAGCAGCAGGGAGGCGACCTCGTTCCCGGCCGGGAAGAACGCCTTGGAGATGTAGCTGGCGTAGAACCCGAACAGGAAGAAGTCGAACATCTCCAGGAAGTTGCCGCTCGTGACGCGCAGCACCGTGGCGATCTTCGAGGCGGACGGATCGGGGGCTGGACCTGCCACCGGGGAACTCCCTCCCTGGGCGGGACGTGCGCCATCCCTATCGCCAGAGTTGAACGTCCGATAGGGACTTTTCATCCCGCGCCCGTCCGGGATTTCCGCCCGGCGCGGCCCGGCCGGGGACAGCCCCGGCGGCGGGCGCGAGGCCCGCCCCGCGCCGCCGCCGCTCAGCCGGCCAGGGCGGCCAGCACCCGGGCCCAGCTGCGAATGCCCTTGTGGAAGCTCTTCAGGTCGTACTTCTCGTTCGGCGAGTGCACGCGGTCGTCGTCGAGTCCGAAGCCGATCAGCAGCGTGTCGAGGCCGAGGCTGCGCTTGAAATCCCCGACGATCGGGATCGAGCCTCCCGAGCCGATCGTGGCCGGGGCGACGCCCCACTCGTCCTCCAGCGCCCGCCGGGCCGCCCCCAGGGCCGGCATGTCGAAGGGCAGCGCGATGGCGCGCGAGCCCTTGTGCGTCACGACCCGCGCCGTGCAATCCGCCGGCACCCGCGCCGCCACGAAGGTGCGGAAGCTCGCCGCCACCGCCTCGGGATCCTGGTCCTCGACGAGGCGGAACGAGATCTTGGCGCTCGCCTCCGCGGGGATCACCGTCTTGGTGCCCTCCCCGGTATAGCCGCCGACGATCCCGTTCGCGTCGCAGGTCGGGCGCGACTGCACCTGCTCGATCAGCATGCGGTCGCGCTCGCCCGCCGACGCCTTGAGCCCGATCGGCCCCAGGAAGTTCTCGGGGGTCAGGCCGAGGGCGCGCCAGCTCTCCAGCACCGCGGCGGGCGGCTCGCGCACCGCGTCGTAGAAGCCCGGCAGGGTGACGCGGCCCTCGGCGTCGTGCAGGTCGGCGACGATGCGCGACAGGACGTGGATCGGGTTCGCGGCGGCGCCCCCGAACAGGCCCGAATGCAGGTCGCGGTCGGCGCAGCGCACGAACACCTCGAAATAGGCGAGCCCGCGCAGCGAGGTGGTGATGGCCGGGGTGTTGCTGTCCCACATGCCGGTGTCGCAGACCAGGGCGAGGTCGGCCCTCAGCTCCGCGCGGTTCGCCTCCACCCATTCGGGCAGGAACTGCGAGCCGTTCTCCTCCGCCCCCTCGATCAGCAGCGTGACCCCGACCGGGAGCTCGCCCGCCACCGCCTTCCAGGCCCGGCAGGCCTCCACGAAGGTCATCACCTGTCCCTTGTCGTCGCAGGCGCCCCGCGCGCTGATCGCCCGGCGCCCGTCCGGCAGCGTCTTGAGCCGCGGCTCGAAGGGGGGCACTTCCCAGAGGTCGAGGGGATCGACCGGCTGCACGTCGTAATGGCCGTAGAACAGCACGTGCGGGGCGCCGGGCTTGGGGCAATGCGCCAGCACGACCGGATGCCCGCCGGTCTCGCGCAGCGAGGCGTCGAAGCCGATCGCCGCGAGGTCTCCCGTCAGCCACTCGGCCGCGCGCCGGCACTCCGCCGCGTAGGCCGGATCGGTCGAGATCGACGGGATCCGCAGGAAGGCGAAGAGCCGCTCCAGCGAGGTGTCGAGGTCGCGGTCGATGTCGGCGAGGATCGGGTCGAGAGCGGGCATGCGGCTCCTCCATCAGGGCCGCGAAGGGGTATCCCAGAGTCTTGCCGGCTTGAACCCCGTCCGGCGCGGGACGGGGGCCGCGGCGCCGCGGCTCCCCTGCGGAACGCGGTCAGCTTGGAATCGTTATGGCTGCGATCCGACGGAACCCGGCCCCGGGGCCGGCCACCAGGGAGTTCCGAGGCGTGAGCGAGAGCGGCACCAGCGCGGACGGCGAGCGGGTCGCCGTCACGCTGACGATCAACGGCGAGGAGCGCCAGCTCCGGGTCGCCCCCTGGACCAGCCTCCTCGACCTGCTGCGCGAGGAGCTCGATCTCACCGGCACCAAGAAGGGCTGCGACCACGGCCAGTGCGGCGCCTGCACCATCATCGTCGACGGGCGGCGGATCAATGCCTGCCTCGCCCTCGCGGTGATGAGGGACGGGGCGTCGGTCACGACGATCGAGGGCCTGTCGTCGGGCGCGCTGCACCCGCTCCAGGCGGCCTTCATCGCGCGCGACGCCTTCCAGTGCGGCTACTGCACGCCCGGCCAGATCATGTCGGCCCTGGCGCTGATCGAGGAGGGAAGGGCCCGCAGCCGCGAGGAGATCCGCGAATACATGAGCGGCAATCTCTGCCGCTGCGGCGCCTACACCAACATCGTGGACGCGATCGAGGACGTGCTCAACGCCCGCGCGGGCGCCGGGCAGGAGGCCGCGGAATGAACCGCTTCGCCTACATGCGCGCCGGCAGCGTGGCCGAGGCGGTGAGCGCCCTCGCCGCCGATCCGGCCGCCCGGATCATCGCCGGGGGCACCAACCTCGTCGACCTGATGAAGTACAATGTCGAGCGGCCCGACCGGCTGATCGACATCACCCGCCTGCCCCTGGCGGAGATCGAGCCGCTCCAGGGGGGCCTGCGCATCGGCGCCCTGGTCCCGAACAGCGCGGTCGCGGAGGATCCGCGCGTCGCGGAGCGCTACCCGCTGCTGGCGAGCGCCATCCTGGCCGGGGCGTCGCCGCAGCTGCGCAACGCCGCCTCGACCGGCGGGAACCTGCTGCAGCGGACGCGCTGCTACTACTTCTACGACGAGGGCACGCCCTGCAATAAGAGGGTGCCCGGCAGCGGCTGCCCGGCGATCAGCGGCGTCAACCGCATCCACGCCATCCTGGGCACCTCCGACCAGTGCATCGCCACGCACCCCTCCGACATGTGCGTGGCGCTGGCCGCCCTCGACGCCGTGGTGCAGGTGGAGGGACGCGGGGGCCGCCGCGCGATCCCCTTCGGCGACCTCCACCGGCTGCCCGGCGACGCGCCCGAGCGCGACACCACCCTCGCGGCCGACGAGATCGTGCTCTCGGTCGACCTGCCGGCCGAGAGCTTCCCGCACCACTATACGTACCTGAAGCTGCGCGACCGCCTCTCCTACGCCTTCGCCCTGGTCTCGGTGGCGGCGGCGCTGGAGCTGGAGGGCGACACGATCCGCTCCGCGCGCCTCGCGCTCGGCGGCGTGGCGCACAAGCCCTGGCGCAACCGGGAGGCGGAGGCGGGCCTGGCGGGCCGGCCCGCGACGCCGGAGAGCTTCCGGGCCGCCGCCGACCTGATCCTCGCCGAGGCGAGGCCCTACAAGCACAACGCGTTCAAGATCGAACTCGCGCGGCGCGCGATCGTGCGCGGCCTCGCGCAGGCCGCCGCCGGCACGCCGCAATCGCAGACCGACAAGCGCATCCGCTGAGGTTCCGCCGCATGGCCACCACCCCCCTCCACGTCGGCGCGGCCCGCAGCCGGGTCGACGGTCCCGCCAAGGTGACGGGCGCGGCCCGCTACGCCGCCGAGTTCAAGGCGGCGGACCTCGCCTACGGGGTGGTGGTGTCGAGCGCGATCACCCGCGGGCGCGTCACCGCCATCGACGCCGCCGCCGCCCTCGCGGTCCCGGGCGTGATCCAGGTCTTCACCCACGAGAACCGGCCGCGCACCGCCTGGCTCGACTACAATTACCGCGATCAGGTCGCCCCGCCCGGCTCGCCCTTCCGGGCCCTGCACGGGCCCGAGATCGTGTTCGGCGGGCAGCCGGTCGCCCTGGTGGTGGCGGAGAGCTTCGAACTCGCCCGCTACGGCGCGTCGCTGATCCGGGTCACCTACGCCGAGGAGGTCCCCCACACCGACCTCGCCGCGGTTCGCGACGCCGCCTACGTCCCGCCCAGGAAGCGCTCCGGGATCAAGCCGCCGCCCGACCCGCGCGGCGATGCCGAGGGCGCCCTCGCGGCCGCCCCGGTCCAGCTGCGCCAGGAGTACAGGCAGGCGATCGAGCACCACAACCCGATGGAGCCCCACGCCACCACAATCGTCTACGAGGGCGACGGCAAGCTCACCATCCACGACAAGATCCAGGGCGTGAACAACACGCAATCCTACGTCTGCAGCGTGTTCAATCTCAAGCCAGACGATGTGCGCGTGATCTCGCCCTATATCGGCGGCGCCTTCGGCTCCGGCCTGCGCCCGCAATACCAGCTGTTCCTGGCGGTCTCGGCCGCTCTCAACCTGAAGCGCTCGGTGCGGGTGGTTCTGAGCCGCGACCAGATGTTCACCCTCGGCTATCGCCCCGAGACGATCCAGAGCGTCGCCCTCGGGGCCGATCGGGACGGGCGGCTGCAGGCGCTGCTGCACGAGGCGGTCGCCGGCACCTCGACCTTCGAGGATTACCAGGAATCGGTCGTCAACTGGTCCGGTCTCCTCTACCATTGCCCCAACGTCAAGCTCGGCTACAAGCTCGCCAAGATCGACACCGCGACGCCGGCCGACATGCGGGCGCCGGGCGCGGCGACCGGCGTCTACGCGCTGGAAGTCGCGATGGACGAACTCGCCGACGCGACCGGGATCGACCCGCTGGACCTGCGGCTGCGCAACTACGCCGAGCGCGACGAGGGCGAGAACAAGGACTTCACCTCGAAGGCCCTGCGGGAGGCCTACGCGCAGGGCGCCGAGCGCTTCGGCTGGAGCCGCCGCGGCCGTGCGCCGCGCTCGATGCGCGAGGGCCGCGAGCTGGTCGGCTGGGGCCTCGCGACCGGGGTCTGGGAAGCCTACCTGATGAAGTCGAGCGCCCGCGCCCGGCTCGCCCTCGACGGCACGCTCGAACTCGCCTGCTCCACGGCCGATCTCGGCACCGGGACCTACACGATCCTGAGCCAGATCGGCGCCGACGCCCTCGGGGTCCCGCTCGACAAGGTCCGCACCCTGCTGGGCGACACGACCTTGCCCGAGGCACCCCTCGCCGGGGGCTCCTGGACGGCGGCCTCGTCGGGCTCCGCGGTGGAGATGGCCTGCCGCGCGGTGGCCGAGCAGCTCCTCGGCTTCGCCCGCCGGATCGACGACTCGCCCCTCGCCAACGCCGACCTCGCCCACGTCACCTTCGCGGACGGCGCGATCCGCCTGGCCTCGGACCCCTCCGCCAGGATCTCGCTCGCCGAAGCGATGCGGGCGGGCGGCGTCGAGAGCGTCGAGGCGACCGAGACCGTGAAGCCGAGCCTCCTCACCGGGCTGCGCTACGCCGCCTACACGCATTCGGCGGTGTTCGCGGAGGTGCGGGTCGACGAGGATCTCGGCGTGGTCCGGGTGACCCGGGTGGTGAGCGCCGTCGCGGCGGGCAGGATCCTGAACCCGAAGACCGCCCGGAGCCAGATCATGGGCGGTGTGGTGATGGGAATCGGCGCGGCCCTGGAGGAGGAGTCGATGCTCGACCACACCCTCGGGCGGTTCATGAACCACAATCTCGGCGAGTACCACGTGCCGGTGAACGCCGACATCCACGACATCGAGGTGATCTTCGTGGAGGAATCCGACGACAAGGTGAGCCCGATCGGCGCCAAGGGCCTGGGCGAGATCGGCATCGTCGGCACGGCCGCCGCGGTGGCGAACGCCGTCTTCCACGCCACCGGCAAGCGCATCCGCGAACTGCCGATCACCCTCGACAAGATCATCGCCTGAGCGGGAGCGGTCCCGGCCTCGCCGCTCAGGCGGCCGGGCCGCGCTCCAGGCGGACCCACTCGCCGTTCGAGAGGCTGCGTCCGGTCAGCGCCTGGATCACGCCCCAGTGGCAGACGACGAGGGTGTGGGCCCAGTCGGGATGGGCGTCCATCTCGGCCAGGAAGGCGGCGGTGCGGGCCTCGAACGCGTCGTGCGGCTCCTCCTCGCCGGGCCACCACACCTCCTCGATCGCCCCGAAATCGAGGTGGGGCCAGGCCGCCGCGAGCGCGGCCGAGCCGGTGCCGATGTCGCAGCTCGCCCCGAAGCGCTCGCGCACCAGCGCGGTGACCGTCACGGGCAGGCGCAGCCGCGCCGCGACCGGCGCCGCGGTCTGCAGGGCCCGCGTGTAGGGCGAGCAGAGGATGCGCCGCACGCCCTCGCCCACCAGGGCCTCGGCGGCCTCCTCGGCCTGCCGGTGGCCGAGTTCCGTCAGCGGCGCGTCCGGGATGCCGGGATCGACCCCGGTCGCCCCGTAATGCAGGTTGAACGCGCTCTGGCCGTGGCGGAGGAGGATCATCGGGACTCCCTCAGGAGGCGGTCGAGGCGGGTCGCGCAGGCCGCGGCGGCGGCCCGCAGGCGCAGGGCCTCGTCGGGCGCGGCCCCGCTCTCGGCCGCGAGCGTGCAGGCGCCGAGCCGGAAGGCGAGGTAGCACAGGGTGTGGAGCCCGAGGAGGTCCGGGTCCGGCGGGCGGATCCCGGCGGCCGCCAGCACCGCGCCGATCCGCTCCGCCGCCGCGGAGGGCAGGTCGAGTTCGACGCGTGCCCCGGCCACGTCCCAGGCGATGTCCTGACAGCCGACGAGGTCGTGGCCCGCGTGGTGGTCGAGGGCGTCCGCCTTGCGCAGGCTCCCGTCCGGCAGGACCAGCCATTCCCAGGGCTGCAGGCGGGCATCGACCCGGACGGGCCGGCGCCGCTCGCCGAGGGCGGCGAGCCGCGCCGCGCCGTAGGGGGAGAAGCCGCGGGCGGCCTCCTCGCCGAGGGCGGCCGCCGCGTTGTGCCGGGCCATGGCGACGAGGTCGGGCAGCGTCGCGCCCTCCTCCGGATCCGCCGGGAAGGCGGCCGCCCGGAAGGCGAGGTAGCGCCCGACCGCCTCCGCGAGGGGCAGCGGGGCGAGGGCGCCGGGCCGCAACGGGCGGGCCTCGGCGAGCCACCGCTCCACCAGGAAGCCGTGAACCAGCCCGGCGACGGGGGGCGTGAAGCCGGCCGCGTGGAGCCTCCGCGCCCGGGCGAGCGCCGCCTCCCCGGTCGGCCCGAGCCCGACGAACTTGACGAGCCAGGTCGCGCCGCCGGCCCGCGCCAGGAACTTGCGCCGCTCCAGCTGGGCGTTGACCGGCGGCCAATCGGCCTCCCGCGCGAAGTGGTGGCGGCGCCAGGCGCCGCCCGAGACCTCCTCCAGCGGCCCGTCGAGGGGCCCGAGCAGGCCGGAGACCCAGCCGGCGAGCCGGTGGGCGGGGTTCTCCGCGTCGAGCAGGAGGCGCTCGAAGGGGACCAGGTGGCGCCGCGCCCGCGCCCAGGCCCGCCGGTGGCGCGGCGCCGCCCGCGGGCCGGGCTCGCCCGGATGGCTCGGGAAGAAGGCGAGGCGCTCCGGCCCGGCCCCCCGCGCCGCGAGCGCGTCGGAGGCGGCGCCGAAGGAGCTGCCCGAGAGGCCCGGCCCCTCGTCCACGATCGCCACCTCCCCCCGGGCGGCCTCGGCGAGGGCCCGCTCGGCCCCGGGGCCGAGGGCGAGGCGCCGGTCGAACGGGTGCCCGACCGGGCGCACCGACAGCGGGGCGCGCGCGCCGAGCGCGGCGGCGACCATCGCGGCGAGGGGCAGGCCGATGCTGCGGATGCCGAGGCAGGTCGTGCCCGGCGTTAGGCCGGAGCCCGCGGCGGCGGCCCCGTAGCCCTCGGGGTAGAGCGCGTAGAAGGCGAAGCCCTCGGCGCGGCGGCCGCTGATCCGCGCCGGCAGCGCCGCTCCCGCGAGGGCGGCGAGCGGGCCGGGCGCGACCGGCGCGCCCGCGCAGCCCGCCCGCCAGGAATGCCACGCCGCCCGCGCCAGGGCCATGAGCAGGGCCGTGGCGAGGTCCTGCGCCCCGGAGGGCGCGTCCTCGCCGCGCGCCGCGAGGTCCGCGTCGGCGATCCCCTGCGCGAGTTCCCCGGCCTCGATCAGGCTCCCGACCAGTATCGCGTGCCGCGCGAGGCCGGGCGGTGCCCCGCTCTGGGCGCGAAGCGCCGCCTCGATCCGCGCGATCCAGGCACCCGGATCCCCCTCCCGCGCGCGATCGCCGAAGACCAGCATTCCGTCCCGTGCCCCCGCCCGCCGCGCCCGGCCCGCTCCCTCATCGCGCGCGCCCGCGCCGGGTTCCCTGCCCGTCCCGGCCGGCCGCCCGGTCGCGCGCCGTCGATCTCCGCCGAGATGAGGTCAGATCTCGCCGCCCGGGCGAACACTTCCCGCCAAGCTGTTCGCTCCGGTGGGCCAGTCGATCGCCGTCCCGGCCGCGCGGCCTTTGCAGTGGAGGCGGTATTCGATCCGGTTCTTCTCGCCTGACCCTGCTGCCGCCCCGCGCCGGAGCGGCGGCGCGCCCTGACGAAACCGGCGCCGCAAGATGCAACCTGAGGTGAGCGGCCGATCGGGCAGCTTCGCGGGGCCGCGCGACCGCCTGGACTGTCGCTGGTCTTTCGGCGAATTGCCGCAGCGGAGCGACATTGCAGGAAGATCGGGACGGCCTCGGTGTCGACATCGTGAGTGAGCCATTCCCCAGCGGATCAGGATGGCAGTCCTCGGCCAAGCTGCGGTTTACCATACCCAAAAAAATCGCCCGATGCTGGAACCGCGCGTTGCAACCCGGGCGAGCTTGGATAAAGTTTTCTTACGAGCAAGCATAAAGTCTGGCGATCGGCTGCGTGCCGCCCGGGGGCCGTCATGAACGAGATGGTGTCGAAGGATCGCTTGGCGGGCGCGCAGCCCCAGTCGACGGACGGTTTGCGACCGAGATTGCAACCCAGAGGGAGCGGGCTGCCGACGAGCGACGTCGGGACCGTGATCCTGCACTGGACGAGCGCCGTCGCCATGACGGCGAGCCTGGTCACGGGCCTCCGGATCTCCGCCGACGCGCTCGACGCCGTCGTGGCGCGCTGGCTCTCCCCGATCCTGCCCCAGGGCGAGGTCTGGACCGTCCACATCTATGCCGGGCTGCTGCTCTTCGGCGTCTCCGTCGCCTACGTCGCCTACATGGCCCGCAGCGGCCTCGCCAACCGCGTCGCGCTGCGCAAGGCGCGGGCGCTGAAGCTCGCCCAGAACGCCCAGCTGCGCTGGATGGGCGCGAACGTGCTCCTGCACTGGCTGCTCTTCGGCCTCGTGATCGTCCTGACGGCGACCGGGATCCTGCTCTATCTCGGCCATGGCGGCCTCGTGGTGACCATCCACGAGGCGGCGGCCTACGGCACCCTCGCCTACACGCTGCTGCACCTCGTCGGCCATTTCGGGTATGGCGGCTGGCGGCAATGGCTGCGGATCTTCCGCCCGGCGGCGCTCGCCCCCAATCCGGCGCAGCGCAGCCGCCGGCCGATGCTGGTCGCCGGGCTGGTCACGGTGCCGGCCGTGGCCGCGGCGGTCGGCCTCGACCTCGTCGACCGCGACACCCTGACCGTCGAGACGGTCGCCCAGGCGCCGACCCTCGACGGCGTGCTCGACGACGCGGCGTGGCGGGCGGCGCGGCCGGTGCGGGTGCGCACCCAGCAGGGTGCCAATCTCGGCGGCACCGGCGAGTCCACGGTCGAGATCCGGGCCGTCCAGGACGGCACCAGGATCTACTTCGCCTTCCGCTGGCAGGATCCGACCCGCTCGATCGCCCGCGTGCCGATGATCAAGGAGGCCGACGGCTGGCACGTGCACGCGAGCCGGGCCGGCGAGGCCGACGTGGTCGACTTCTACGAGGACAAGTTCGCGGCGATCTTCTCCCACTCGGACGGGTTCGGCGCCGGCGGCGTCACCCATCTCGGCCCGCGGCCGCTGCCCGACAAGCCCTCCTCGCTCAACCAGCGCGGCCTGCACTACACGACCGACGGCTCCTACGTGGACATGTGGCAGTGGAAGTCGTCCCGCGGCGGCCTCCTCGGCCACGTCGACGACCAGTACATGGGCCCGCCGCGGGAGCCGACGCCGGACGAGGCCCGGAAGCGCGCCCGCTACCAGGGCGGTTACTGGAACGACCCGGGCTCGACGATCTACAGCTACAATTTCCCGTTCGAGGGTCCGGGGGGCTATGCCGGCCCGGTCAAGCCGAAGCGCCTGCCGGTCGATCCGGCCGCGACCATGGCGGCGCTCGGCCACTTCGACCTCAAGAACCCGGACACGCACCAGGACGAGGGCGCCCGCTGGTGGCTGACCGGCGCGGATTCGAAGCCCTACACCGAGGAGGACGACGCCCGGATCCCGGTCGGGACGGTGATCCCGGGCGTCCTCAACACCGGCACCTACGAGGGCGACCGCGCCGACCTCAGCGGCGGGGCCAAGTGGAAGGACGGGTACTGGACGCTCGAGGTCTCCCGCGCCCTCAGGACCGGCAGCCGCTACGACGTGGATTTCGTGCCGGGCGAGCCGCTCTATCTCTGGGTCGCCGTCTTCGACCACACGCAGACGCGGCACACCCGGCACGTCCGACCGGTCCGCGTCGTCCTGCGCTGATCCCCGCCTTCCGGAGCGCATCCATGGCCTCTTCCTGCTCGCTCGTCGTCAACGGCAAGACCATCCGGGCCGCGCGCGGCGACACGCTCGTGGACGCCGCGATGACGGGCGGGGTCGTGATCCCGCACGATTGCGCCACCGGCCAGTGCGACACCTGCCGGGTGCGGGTCTACGCGGGGGAGGTGGACGAGTCCGGCACCCGCCAGGGCGACACGGTTCTCGCCTGCCAGGCGCGGGTGGCGGGCGACGCGGTGATCGAGTTCGACGCCGTGCCGCCGGTCGCGAAGCGCCGCGGCACCCTCGTCGGCATGGTCGACCTCTCGCACGAGATCGTCGAGGTGACCGTCGCGCTCGCCAAGCCCCTCACCTCCCTGCCGGGGCAGTACGTGTCCTGCGCCTTCGCGGGCTTCCCGGCCCGCGACTACAGCCCGACGCTGCGCAGCGACGGCTCGGGCGAGATCAACGAACTCATCTTCCACATCCGCCGCGTCCCGGACGGCGCCGTCTCGGCGGAGCTCGGCGGGCGGATCCGGCCCGGCCACGACGTGCAGATCCGCGGCCCCTTCGGGAGCGCCTTCCACCGGCTCGGGCCGGGGCGCCTCGTGCTGATCGGCGCCGGCACCGGCTGGGCGCCGATCTGGAGCATCGCTCGCGCGGCGCGCTTCCGCGAGCCCGGCCGCGAGATGATGGTGATCGCCGGCGCCCGCGATCCCCGCAACCTCTACATGGGCGAGGCCCTCGACTGGCTTCGCCGCAGCGGCGTCGAGCGGGTGATCGCCACGGCGAGCGGCGGCGAGCCCGGGCCCGGCCGGCTCGCGGGCCGTCCGACCGCCCACCTGCCGCTGCTGCGCGAGAGCGACGTGGTGCACGTCGCGGGCTCGCCCGGGCTGGTGGCGGCGGTCCGTCTGGTCGCCGCGGGCGTCAACGCGACCTGCTACGCGGATCCCTTCGTCGCCTCCGCGCGCAAGCGCACGATCCGCCACGCGCTGTTCGACCTGCTGTTCGCGCGCCGGCCGAGGGCCGAGCCCGGACGCGCCTTGTCCGTCGCCGCGCCGGCCGAAGCGGCGCGCGGCGCCGCCTGATCCCGACGGTCACGTCTCCGGCCCGGTGGCTCGGCGTCCCGGGCGGTCGGGACGAGTCTCAGCGCGCCACCGGCACGGCGCCGAAGCTGCGGATCACCTCCCGGGCCGCCGGCGCCTGCGTGAAGGCGACGAAGCGGGCGGCGGCGGGCGTCAACTGCCCGCCCATGTGCACGAAGGCGAGTTCGCCCGCGCTCGGATAGCCGGCATCGGTCGGCAGCTTGCCGTCGATGGCGAGCACCTGCGTGCCGACCTCCAGGGAGCGGCTGTAGGGGCCGAAGCCGATCGCGCCCTCGACGGAGCGCACCGTCTCGATCGCCTCCTGGGTGGAGACCGCGGTCTTCGAGCGCTCGGTGATCGCGAGGTCCTTCCAGCCCGGCATGCTGGCGCGCAGGATGCGCAGGGTGCTGTCGGTCTCCTCCCGGCGCACGACGCGGATGCGCAGATCCGCCCCCCCGACCTCCTTCCAGCCGGTGATCCGCCCCGCATAGATGCCCGCGAGCTGCTCGGCGCTGAGCCGCGTCACCCCCGCGCTCGGATGCGCGAAGATCGCCGAGGGCAGCCGCGCCACCGGGGTGTAGACCAGGCCGCGGCCGAGCTCGGCCTCGGTGAGGTGGCGCGCCACCCGCGCCAGGGAGGCCTTGCCCGACCCCACCGCCGTGATGCCGCCGTCCGAGCCGATGCTTGGCGGGACCGTCACGTCGAGCTCCGCATCCGCCTCGCGGGCGCTGGCGCCGAGCGCCCGCATCAGGTCGATCGCGTCGCCGGTCCCGACCACGGTCAGTTCGGCCGCGCCGGCCGGCGCGGCCAGGATCAGCGCTGCGAGCGCCAGGGCGGGACGGGTGGGAAGCGGCATGGCACGCACCGGACGCGGTTCGATCTCGCGCGATCCTGCGGGGCCGATCGTAAACAATGCCTGAGCGTCGCCCCGCCGCCCCCGGGTTTCCTCGGGCCCTCACAGGACATCCGACGGATTGCTTTGCTAAGCGGATCTCGGCGGCGCTCACGCGCCGCGCGAGCGTGTCATACGCTCTCCGGACGTGATCGTCCGGACAGCGGATCAGCGGAACCGGGCGAGCCCGAACGGCGCGAGGTCGACCGGGGAGCGGCCGGTGACGAGGCGCTCGGCCAGGGCGGCCCCGAGCCCGGCCGAGTGCTTGAAGCCGTGGCCCGAACAGGCCGAGACCGCGAGGATGCGGTCGCTCTCCGGATGGTCGTCGATCAGGAAGTCCCGGTCGGGCGTCACCGTATAGAGGCAGGCGGCGGAGGCGACCGCCCCGGGCGCGACCCCGGCGAGGCGCCCGGCGACGTGCGAGGCGTAGAAGGCCTCGGCCTCGGCCGGATCCGCGGCGCGGGCCTCCTCGGCCCGGCTCGGGCGGACGAACTGCTCGGTCCCGAGCTTGACCCGGGCCTCGCCGGGAAGCGGCGGGAAACCGTACAGGAAATCCACCCCGGGGGACGGCGCGATCCAGATGAAGGCCGGCGCGCGCGCCGGGAACGGGGCGCCGGGATCGACCGGAAACCAGTGCAGCACCTGCCTGTTCACGGTGAGGAGCGCGTCGAACGGGGGACCGAGGAGCGGCCCCAGCCACGCGCCCGCCGCCACCACGACGCGGTCGGCCGTGACCGCGCCCGCGTCGGTCTCGACGCGCACGCCGGCCGCCTCCGGCCGCAGCGCCCGCACGGGCGCGTCCGTGCGGATCTCGGCGCCGTGCGCCGCGGCGAGCCGCAACTGCGCGGCGATGCAGCGCTCGGGCGCCACGTAGCCGCCGCCGGGCTCCAGGTAGGCCTGCTCGCCGCCGCGCAGCCCGGCGAAGTGGGGAAAGCGCCGCGCCAGTTCGGCCGCGTCGATCACCTCGTGCGCGATTCCGCCCGCCCGCGCGGCCGCGGCCGAGCGCCCGACGAAGTCCGAGCGGCCGTGGGCGAGAGAGGCGCCGTCGGCCGGGGCGATCAGGACGAGGCCGCAGGCGGTCAGCAGCTTCTCGCCGGTGCGCGCCTCGAGGTCGCGCCAGATGCGGTGGCTCTCCCACACCAGCGGCCGATAGGCCTCGCCCTCGCCGACGCCCTCCCGGGTGATCCGCGTCTCGCCGTGGCTCGATCCCTGGGTGTGGGGCGGGCTGAAGCGGTCGAGGCCGAGGACGCGCACGCCGCGGCGGGCGAGCTGGTACAGGATGGCGGCGCCGACCGCGCCCAGGCCGATCACGGCGACGTCGGTGCGGCGGGAGGTGACGGGCATGGCGGGGCTCGGCCGGGACGGCTCGCGCGGGAGGTCCGGCGCGGCGCGCCGCCCTGATACGCCGGGCGCGGGCGCCCGCCCAGTGCGGCGTCGCGGCCGCGCGCCTCAATCCGGCGGGATCGCGCCCTCCTGGATGTCCGCCTGCGGGTCGGCGGTCTCGCTCTCCTGGTGGGGGAAGTCGGCGAGCGGCCCGAGGGGCTTCACGTCCCTTCGGAAGAGCACGTCGCTCTGCAGGTAGAGGCAGGAGAGCTCCGCGAGCGAGCGCAGGGCGTTCACGTGGGTGCGCTCGTAGCCGTGCGAGGAATCCACCCCGAAGCAGATCAGCGCCGTGCGCAGGTCGTTGCCCGCCTCCAGCGCCGAGGCACTGTCGCTGCGGTAGAAGCGGAACACGTCGCGCTCGTAGCGGATGTCGTTCGCCTCGCAGAGCTCGATGAGGCGGCGGGTGAGGTGGTAGTCGAAGGGCCCGGCCGAATCCGCCATGCTGATCGTCACGCCGGATTCCCGGCTGCCCTGGCCGGGCGCGACGGTGCCGTTGTCGATCGTCACCATCTCGGCGATGTCGCCGTGCAGCACCGAGGAGGCGCCGACCCCGACCTCCTCGGCGATGGTGAACAGCATGTAGGTGGTGACGGTGGGCCTGCGCCCGGCATCCGCCATCGCCTTCATGGCAGCGAACATCACGGCGACGCCCGCCTTGTCGTCGAGGTAGCGGGAGTTGATGTAGCCCCGGGGCGAGATCTCCGGGTTCGGGTCGATGGCGACGAAGTCGCCGACGTTGAATCCGAGCCGGCGCAGATCGTCCCGGCGATACGCGAAGGCGTCGACCCGCAATTCGACGTTGGTCCAATCGACCGGCTGGGTGTCGACCTCCTCGTTGTAGGTGTGGCCCGAGGCCTTGAGGGGCAGGATCGTGCCGCGGTAGCTGCCCCGGTCGGTGAAGATCGTGCAGCGCGCGCCCTCGGCGAAGCGGGCCGACCAGGTCCCGATCGGGACGAGGCCGAGGCGCCCGTTCTCCTGGAGCTGGCGCACCATCGCCCCGAGCGTGTCGAGATGCGCGACCATGGCGCGGGCCGGCCCCGGCCCGGCGCCCCGCAGGGTCGCCCGGATGGCGCCGCGCCGCGTCAGTTCGAAGGGCACGCCGAGGCGCTCCAGCTCGCGCCCGCAGAAATGCACCGCCTGATCGGTGTAGCCGGTCGGGCTCGGGATCTCGATCAGGCGCTTGAGGACGTCGAGCATGTAGTCGATGTCGATCCGCACCCCGGCGGAGTGCGCCGCGAAAGGCCTGTTCACGCGAAGGGCCTCCGGATGCGGGCGGCGGTGATGGTCTGCGGGAAGAGCATGTCGACGAAACGCTCGGCGGTGGGCTGCGGTTCGTGGTTGGCGAGGCCGGGCCGCTCGTTGGCCTCGATGAACCAGTGCTCCGGCCGGCGCACGTCCGGCACCATCAGGTCGAGCCCGACGACCGGGATGTCGATCACGCGGGCGGCCTTCACGGAGGCCGCGACGAGGTCGGGATGGATCTCGTCGGTCACGTCGTGGATGGTGCCGCCCGTGTGCAGGTTGGCGGTGCGGCGCACGAGGAGCGTCTCGCCCGCCTCCGGGACGTCGTCGAGGCGGCGCCCGGCCCGCTCGACGCAGCGCCGCGTCTCGTCGTCGAGGGGAATGCGCGACTCGCCCCCGGTCGCCGCCGCCCGGCGGCGGCTCTGGCGCTCGATCAGCTCGCGCAGGGTGTGGCGCCCGTCGCCGATCACCTGCGCGGGCCGGCGGATCGCCGCCGCCACGACCTTGAAGTCGATCACGATCACCCGCAGGTCGCTGCCCTCGACGAATTCCTCGAGCAGCACCGTGTCGCAGAGCGTGCGCGCCTCCGCGATGGCCGCCTCCATCTCCTCGGGCGTGGTGAGGTTCACGGCGATGCCGCGGCCCTGCTCGCCGCGGGCCGGCTTCACCACCACGGCGCCGTGCCGCTCCAGGAAGGCGCGGCACGCCGCCGCGTCGCCGGCGACCGTCTGGTCGGGGACGCGCAGGTCCGCCCCGGCGAGGAGGCGGCGGGTCAGGGCCTTGTCGTCGCAGATGGTCATCGCGGTGGCCGAGGTCGCCGAGGACAGGCTCTCCCGGCAGACGAAGCTGCGCCCGCCATGGGTCAGGCGGAAGATCGAGGTCGGCTCGTCCACCACCTCGACCGTGATGCCGCGCCGGCGCGCCTCGTTGGTGATGATCTGCGCGTAGGGGTTCAGCGCCGCCTCCGGCGAGGGCCCGATATAGAGCTTCTCGTTGAAGGAGTTCTTCGTCTTGATGGTGAAGGTCGGCAGGCGCGTGAAGCCGAGCTTCTCGTAGAGGGCGATGGCCTGGGCATTGTCGTGCATGACCGACAGGTCCATCAGGGCCCGGCCGCGCTGGCGGAAATGGGCCGCGAGGGCCCGCACCAGGCCCTCGCCGACCCCCGGATGCGGCGTCTGCGGGTCGACGGCGAGCGACCACAGCGAGGAGCCGTCCTCCGGGTCGCCGAAGGCCACCGCGTGGTCGATGCCGGTCGCCGCACCCAGGACGGCGCCGGTCTGGGCATCCTCCGCCACCAAGTGGGTGAGGAGCCCCCCCGGGCGGGGGGGCCAGGCGTGGGCCGGGTCGATCTGGACCATGTGGCGGGCCCGGCAGATCCGGTTGATCTCCTCGATGTCGGCCGGCCCGGCGACCGGCCGCACCCGGAAGCCCCGCGGCGCCTCCGTCTCCGCCGGGAGGTCGCCGAGGTCGAGGCGGAAGGCGTGGGACGGGTCGAGGAAGAGCTCGGTCGGGGCGAGCGCCAGCACCACGTGGGGCTCCGACACGTAGAAGGCGACGTCGCGGTGGCCCGGCTCCTCCTGCAGCAGGCAATCGACCAGGTCGGCGGGATCGCGGAAGGTCTGGCCGAAGATCAGCCGGCCCCAGCCGCAGGAGACGGCGACGTTCTCCGCCCGGGCCGCGGCGGGCTCGGGGCTGGGCGGGTTCGGATCGGGAGAGGCCATGGCGGTCAGATCGCGTGGGTCTGGAGCCAGAATTCGAGCAGCGCGACCTGCCAGAGCTTGGAGCCGCGCAGCGGCGTCATGTGGGCCTCCGGCTCGGCGAGCAGGCGCTCGACGTAGGGCCGGTTGAACAGGCCGCGCTGGCGGGCCACCGGCTCGTTCAGCACGTCGCGCACCAGTTCGAGGAACGGCCCGCGCAGGTATTTCAGGGCCGGGACCGGGAAGTAGCCCTTCGGCCGGTCGATCACCTCGGAGGGCACGACCCGCCGTCCGGCCTCCTTCAGGATGTACTTGCCGCCGTCGCGGATCTTCAGGGATGCGGGGACGCGGCCGGCGAGCTCGACGAGGTCGTGGTCGAGGAAGGGCACCCGAGCCTCCAGGCCCCAGGCCATGGTCATGTTGTCGACGCGCTTCACCGGGTCGTCGACCAGCATGATCTCGGTGTCGATGCGCAGCGCCTTGTCGATCGGGCGCGGTGCGCCGGGGCGGGCGAAATGCGCCGCCACGAAGTCCCGGCTCACGTCGCCGCCGAGGAGGTCGGGCGCCAGCGCCTCCGCCATCTCGGCGTGGTCGCGGTCGAAGAAGACGCGGGCGTAGTCGGCGACCGGGTCGCGCGATTCCATCATCGGCGGGTACCAGTGGTAGCCGCCGAAGATCTCGTCGGCCCCCTGCCCGCTCTGCACGACCTTCACGTGCTTGGAGACTTCCTGGGACAGAAGGTAGAAGCCGATCGCGTCGTGGCTGACCATCGGCTCGGCCATCGCCGCGACGGCCCCGTGCAGGGCCGGCAGGGCGCGGGAGGAATCGATGCGGATGCGGTGGTGATCGGTGGCGAAGCGCTCGGCGATCACGTCCGAGTAGGTGAACTCGTCGCCCGCCTCGCCGCCCACGCTCTCGAAGCCGATCGAGAAGGTCTTGAGCCCGCTCTGGCCGGCCTCGGCCAGGAGCGCCACCACGATCGAGCTGTCGAGGCCGCCCGACAGGAGCACGCCGACCGGCACGTCCGAGACGAGCCGCCGCTCCACGGCCCTGCGCAGGGTCGCCAGCACGGCCTCGCGCCAGTCGTCCTCCGCCATGCCGGCATCCTCGGGCCGCTCGCCGACGGCGGCCTCCCAGTAGGTGCGCTGGCGGCGGGTGCCGTCGGGCTCGATCGTGATCGTCGTCGCGGGCGGGACCTTGCGCACCCCGCGCAGGATGGTGAGCGGGGCCGGCACGACGGCGTGGAAGCTCATGTAGTGGTGCAGGGCCGCCGGATCGATCGTCCGGTCGACGTCGCCCGCCGCCAGGAGCGCCGGCAGGCTCGACGCGAAGCGCAGCCGCCCGCCCGCCTCGGCGTAGTAGAGCGGCTTGATGCCGAGCCGGTCCCGCGCGATCAGGATCCGGCCGCTGTCGCGCTCCCAGAGCACGAAGGCGAACATCCCGTAGAAGCGCTCGACGCAGGCCGGCCCCCAGGCGTGGTAGGCCTTGAGGATGACCTCGGTGTCGCCGTCCGAGAAGAAGACGTAGCCCTTGTCCCGCAAGTCCTGGCGCAGGTCGCGGAAATTGTAGATGCAGCCGTTGAACACCACGGCGAGGCCGAGCTGCGGGTCGACCATCGGCTGCTGCGAGGCCGGGCTCAGGTCGAGGATGCTCAGGCGCCGGTGGCCGAAGGCGACGGCCCCCTGCGAGAAGCTGCCGCCCGCGTCAGGGCCGCGCGGGCGAAGCAGCCCGGCCATGGCCTGGACCGCCGCCGCGTCGGGCGGGGCGCCGTCCAGCCGGATTTCGCCGCAGATCCCGCACATCCGATCCCATCCCGTTCGGTTTCGCCAAGCCCCTCCGCAGCGCGACGTCCCGCGGCGCACCCGAGGGCGGGCTGCCGAGGGACGTGGGATGGGGCGTGCGACCCCAATGCGCGTGGTCGGGCAAGGTTCCCGGGCCGGCCGGCCGGCCCGGCCACGCCGCAGCGACAGGCACCCCCCCGCCATGATTTCGTGAAGGAAACGGATGCGCGCCCGCGCGCGAGCCGCCATACTCGCACCGGCTGCGCGGCGGCCGACTTCAGGTGATGTCCACATGATCGACTTCGTCGGCCGACTGCTCGAGACGGGGAGCCTGTCGCCACATGGCATCTGCCTGCTCTGGCGCCCGGAGCTGATCTGGACCCATGTCGTCGCGGACTTTCTGATTGGTCTGTCCTACCTCTCGATCCCTGTCGCCCTCGGGGTGCTGGTGACGCAGCGGCGCGACGTCGCCTTCGGGTGGATGTTCTGGTGCTTCGCACTCTTCATCCTGGCCTGCGGGACCACGCACCTCCTCGCGATCTGGACCCTGTTCGTGCCCGATTACGGCATCGAGGCGCTGGTGAAGGTGGTGACCGCGGCGGCCTCGGTCGTGACCGCGATCATGCTCTGGCCGCTGCTGCCGCGCCTCCTGGCCCTGCCCTCCCCCTCGGAGCTGCGGACCGTCAACGCGGCGCTGACCCGGCGCATCGCCGAGCACGACGCGGCGCTGGCGGCCCTGCGCGAGGCCGTGGCCGAGCGGGAGAGGGCCGAGGCGATGCTGCGCCAAGCGCAGAGGATGGAGGCGATCGGCCAGCTCACCGGCAGCCTCGCCCACGACTTCAACAACCTCCTCGGGATCATCGTCGGGAGCCTGGAGCGGCTGCAGCGCCTCGTTCCCGAGCGCGGCATCGGCGAGACGACGCTGCAGGGCGCCATGCGGGCGAGCGAGCGGGCGGCCGCCATGGTGCGGGACCTCCTGGCCTTCGCCCGCCAGCAGCCCCTGATCCCGGAGCGGCTCGACATCAACGCGCTGCTGCGCGGGATGACGGACCTCGTCGCGGGCGCCATGCTGCCGGAGGTGCGGCTGGCGACCGAGCTCGAGGACGGGCTCTGGCCGGCCTGCATCGACCGCAACCAGCTCCAGAGCGCCGTTCTCAACCTCGTGGTCAATGCCCGCGACGCCCTCGATGCCGGCGGGACCCTCACCCTCGCGACGCGCAACGTCCCGCGGGCGGACGCCCGAGGGATCCCGTCGCTGGCGGAGCACGACTACGTCCGGATCAGCGTCCGCGACACCGGCCGGGGCATGCCCCCGGAGGTGCTGGAGCGGGCGGTCGAGCCCTTCTTCACGACCAAGCCGCAGGGGCGCGGCACCGGGCTCGGCCTCAGTCAGGTCTTCGGCTTCGTGCGGCAATCGGGCGGGCACCTCGCCCTGCACAGCCGCCCGGGCGAGGGCACCACCGTGGAGATCTACCTCCCGCGCGCGCCGGGCGTGGACGGCGCCCGCGACGCGTCTTCCGGGAACGCGTCCGAGCCGGTAGCATCGCTGCCGGCCGATGCGGGGTTGGCGTGAGATGAGTCGGGGCCGGATCGCGAACGTCCTCGTGGTGGAGGACGAACTCCTCCTCCTCGACCTCGTCACGGCCGAGCTGGAGGATGCGGGCCTGACCGTGATCCAGGCCGGGACCGCCGAGGCGGCCCTCGCGGCCCTCGCCGGCGAGGCGGCGATCGACCTCCTGTTCACGGATATCCGCCTGCCGGGCGCGATGGATGGCTGGCGCCTCGCCGAGGAGGCCGTGCGCCTGCGCCCGGACCTGCGCGTGATCTACGCGACCGGCTTCTCCGGCGCCGCCCCGCGCCTCACCCCCGGCAGCCTTTTCTTCACCAAGCCCTACCGTCCCTCCGCCATCATCGCGGCGATTCGGTCCTTCCAGGACGCGGCCCGGGGCTGAGGCCGGCCCGGGCGCCGCGCTTCCCGGGCGAGTTTGCCTTTAGGACATCTTCCCATCGCTCGGCCTCAGCTGCTATTCGTAGACGAACGACTGTCGAATCGCGTGGCAGCACTTGGGCGCGGCGTTCGAGGGGAGCGCGGCCTGACGCGGGCGATGGGATCGCGCGCCGCTTTCGATCGCGCGCAATCCAAAACGTTGACAAGGCTCGGGCCGATGCGTCAGGTGGCAGCCTCGACGCCAGCCGTGGGGAGCCTGGGGGCTTTGCAAGCGAGGGCCAGCGCAGCGTGGCCGTGGCCAGGTTAGGCGGATTTATGGGTGAGGACCGGAGCGACGCGGGATTCGGGGCGCGGCGCGCGCGCTGGCCGCGCCTGCGCGCCGCCCGCCGCGACCGGCCCGCCTGCGCGGCGTCGGCGGCCTGCGTGGCGGCGTCGCCGGCCGCCGCGTCCGTGCCCGACCTGCCGGCCGGATGGTTCGAGAGCGCGTCGCTCGGCCTCACGGCCTCCCTGGTGGCGCTCGCGGCGACCGCCTCGGTCGTGCTGCGGCGAAAGCGGCGGCGCCTCGCCCAGGACGCCCCGGGCGAGCGCGAGCGGGCTGCGCCCTCGGTGCGCGAGGCCGCGGCGGTGGCGGAGGCGACGCGCGCCGCCGCGCTCCTCGGCAAGACCCTCGACTGCATGGATCAGGGGGTGATCCTGGTCGGGCCGGACCGCACGGTCCAGGTGGCGAACCGGCGGGCGCGGGAGTGGCTCGGCCTCTCGGAGGAGTTCATCGCCGGCCGGCCGAGCTACCGGGAGGTGCGGGCGCGGGCGCGGCTGAGCCCCCACTGGGGCACCCTCGTCTCGGACACCCCCCTCCAGCTCTCCGAGGAGGATCCGGAGGCCACCCACACGATCGCGGAGCGGCGCAACGCCGACGGGACCGTGCTGGAGATCCGCACGGTCCGCACGGAGGATGGCGGCCTCATCCAGACCCTCACCGACATCACCGAGCGCCGCAGCGCGGAGGATCGCTACCGGCTCCTCGCGGAGAACGCCACCGACCTGATCTCGCTGCGGCCGCGGGGCCGCGACGGGCGGGTCTACGTCTCGCCCTCCTCCCGGGCCGTGGTGGGCTGGGAGCCGGAGGAATTCGCGCAGCTGCGGGCCGACCAGCGGCTGCACCCGGACGATCTCGACCGCGTGCGCCGGGAGGTGACGGCGCTGACGCCCGACTCGCCCCGGCGCACGAGCGAGCACCGGCTGCGCCACAAGGCGGGCCACTACGTCTGGGTGGAATCGACGCTCCTGCTCACCAAGCCCGGCACGCCCGAGGAGGCGGTGATCGTGGCCTCGCGGGACGTGACGGCCCGCCGGGCCGCCGACGCGGCCCTGCGCGAGAGCGAGGCGCGCCACCGGCTCCTCGCCGAGCGCACCGGGGACATCATCGCCCGGGCCGACCTCAACGGCGTCCTGCGCTACCTCTCGCCGGCGGTCGAGCGGGTGATCGGCTACCCGGCCGACGAGCTCCTCGGCCGCTCGGCCCTCTCCCACATCCACCCGGACGACCGTCCGATGGTGATGCGGCGCTACAGCGCCCTGGTGGAGGCCGGCCCGGGCGCGCGCGCCAAGTTCGAGTACCGGGTGCGCCACCGGCACGGCCACGACGTCTGGCTCGAGGTGAACCCGACCGTCCTGTACGACGAGGGCGACCTCGCGCCGCTCGGCTTCGTGGACGTCGCCCGCGACGTGACCGCCCGCAAGGCGGTCGACGCGGAACTCGCCGCGGCCCGCGAGCAGGCCGAGGCGGCGCGCATCCAGGCCGAGCACGCGAGCCAGGCCAAGACCGACTTCCTGGCCTCGATGAGCCACGAGATCCGCACGCCGCTGAGCAGCGTGATCGGCTACACCGAGATGCTGCTCGACGACGCGGAGCTGACGCAGAGGCAGCACCTGCAGGCCTCCCGGATCCGCTCGGCCGGCTCGGCCCTGCTCACGGTGGTCGACGACATCCTGGACTTCTCGAAGATCGAGGCGGGGCAGGTCGATCTCGACCTCGTGCCCTTCGCCCTCGACGGCCTGATCGAGAACGCCGTCGCGATCGTGCGCCAGCTCGCCGAGCGCAAGGGGCTGGAGATCCGCGTCGAGCTCGATCCGGCCCTGCCGCGGGCCCTCGTCGGCGACCAGAACCGCCTGCGCCAGATCCTGCTCAACTTCCTCAACAACGCGCTCAAGTTCACCCGCCGCGGGCGGGTCGTGCTGGCGGTCGAGAAGGCCGGCGACGGGGCGGGCGGCTGGCCGATCCGGTTCTCGGTCACCGACACGGGCATCGGCATCGCCCCCGAGCAGCAGGCGCGGCTGTTCAAGCGCTTCAGCCAGGTCGACGGCTCGATCCGGCGGGAATTCGGCGGCACCGGGCTCGGGCTCGCCATCTCCAAGAAGCTGATCGAGCTGATGGGCGGGGCGATCGGCGTGCGCAGCGCCCCCGGCGAGGGCTCGACCTTCTGGTTCGAGGTGCTGCTGCCCGAGGCCGACGAGGCGCCGCCGGCCGCCTGCGCGGCGCCGCCCCCGGCGGTGCGGCCGGCGCGCATCCTCCTCGTCGAGGACCTGATCGTGAACCAGGACCTCGCGCGCGCCGTGCTGGAGAAGGGCGGCCACAGCGTCGACGTGGCCAATGACGGGCTGGAGGCGATCGCGGCCGTCCAGGTCAACCGCTACGACCTCGTGCTGATGGACGTGCAGATGCCGGGCATGGACGGGGTCACCGCCACCCGCCACATCCGGGCGCTGCGCCCGCCCGTCTGCACCATCCCGATCATCGCCATGACGGCCAACGTCCTGCCGAGCCAGGTGGCCGAGTTCCGCGCGGCCGGGATGAACGACCATCTCGGCAAGCCCTTCCGGCGCGAGGAATTGCACGCGGTGATCGAGCGCTGGATCAACGGCGCCCGGCCGGGCCCGTCGCGGGAGGCCCTCGACCGCATCGTCTACGACGACGTGGTCGGCCTGCTCGGCGCCGACCGCCTCGGCTACTTCCTCGACGAGCTCGCCCGCGAGATCCGCGACCGGCTGAGCGACCAGAAGCTCTGCGGCGCCGACCCGGAGCGCCTCGCCCGCGACGCCCACGGCCTGATCGCCTCGGCCGGGACCCTCGGCTTCGCCGAGCTCTCGGGCCTGTGCAAGCGCCTGGAAGTGGCCTGCCAGAGCGGCGCCTTCGAGGACATGCTGGCCGAGGTGCGGGCGGGGCGCGACCGGGCGCTCGGCGAGATCGACCGGCTGCGGCCGGCCGCCTGATCCGGGATCCGCTCGATCGAGCGGATCCCGGATCACGAGCCCGCGCGGCGCCTGAGCGCGGCGCCTGAGCGACGCCGACATCCGCATGGCCGAAGTCGGAGATGGCGAAGCCATCAACCGGATGTCGTAAGATCCGACCGTTCAGGGCGTGCCGGCCGCCGCGCCGCGCAGCCCGTAATCGGCGAAGCGCTCCAGCACCGCGTCGATCTCCGCGCGCGAGAGGATCACCGGACCGCCCTCGAGCTGCAGGCTGTGATGGTACTGCTTGGCGAGCGTCTCCAGCTCGACCGCCCGCCACATCGCCTTCTCCAGGCTCTCGCCGATCGCGATGATGCCGTGGTTGGCGAGCAGGCAGGCGGTGCGGTCCCGGAGGGCCGCCAGCGCCTCCCGCGACAGGGCCTCGGTGCCGTAGAGCGCGTAGCCCGCGCAGCGCACGTCGTGGCCGCCGAAGGCCGCCACCATGTAGTGGCAGGCCGGGATCGACCGGCGGGTGATCGCGATCGCCGTCGCGAAGGTCGGGTGCGCGTGGACCACCGCCCCGGCATCCGGGCGGCTGCGCAGGATGTCCCGGTGGAAGCGCCACTCGGTCGAGGGCTTGAGCGGGCCCTCCCAGACGCTCCCGTCGCCGTCGAGCGGCATCGCGGCGATCATCTCGGGCGTCATCAGGTCGTAGGGCGTGGCGCTCGGGGTGAGCAGCATGCGCGCGCCGTGCCGCGCCGAGATGTTGCCGGCCGTGCCCTGGTTGAGGCCGTTGCGGTTCATCTCGCGGCACAGCGCCACGATCCTCTCCCGCAGGTGTCGCTCGGTCCCGTCCATCCGCACCTCCCCGCCTGCGCGCGCCTTATCACGGGCCGGCGGGCCGGTCATCGGCGGCCGTGACGCCCGGGACACAGCCCCAGCATCTGCCTTGCGCCGGATAGAATTGAGCCAGCTCATCGCCTATCATCCCCGCGGGAAGCCGCCGCGGGCGGGCCAGATGGCGCCGCGTGTCGCAGTGACGTCACAATATAGCTGGCAAAACGGCCCCGTTGCGGGGCGCGGGACGGGCCGGTTCTGCTCGGGCGCGGCCGGAAGCGACGTGACGGATTGAAGTCGTCATGCTTCTGTTAAGGACATCCTCTACCGCTCGGAGCGCCCGAGGGGGGATGCGACGGAATCCGGAACGGTGCGCCCGCCTCGGCGCGGCGCCGTCCCGGCCGAGCGCGCGGCAGCCCCCTTCCATCCGGAGAGCCGAAGCGATGTCCTCCATGCCCCACAGTCACGCCGCGACGGCGGACGCGATGCCCGCGCGGGATCTCGACACCGACGCGGTGGCGAAGGCCTATGGCCGCTGGGCGCCGGTCTACGACCTGGTGTTCGGCCGCGTCTTCGCGCGGGGGCGCAGCCTGTCGATCGAGGCGGCCGAGCGGGTCGGCGGCCGCGTGCTGGAGGTCGGCGTCGGCACCGGCATCTCGCTCCCGGCCTACCGGCGCACGACGCGGCTCTACGGCGTCGACATCTCGGAGCCGATGCTGGAGAAGGCCCGCGAGCGCGTCCGCGGCCTGCGCCTGCAGAACGTCGAGGGGCTCGCGGTCATGGACGCGGAGCATCTCGACTTCCCGGACGGCGCCTTCGACGTGGTGGTGGCGCAGTACGTGGTCACGGCCGTGCCCGACCCGGAGGCCGCCCTCGACGAGTTCGCCCGCGTCGTGCGGCCGGGCGGCGAGATCGTGATCACCACGCGGATCGGGGCCGAGGGCGGCCTGCGCGGGGCGCTGGAGAAGGCCTTCTCGCCGATCGCCAACCGCCTCGGCTGGCGGACCGAGTTCTCGTGGAGCCGCTACGCCCGCTGGGCCGAGGCCCATGGCGGGGTCTCCATCGTGGAGCGCCGCTCCCTGCCGCCGCTCGGCCATTTCTGCCTGATCCGCATCCGGAAGGCGGCCGGCTGAGGCCATTCCCACGCGATCCCGGATCCGGGTTCCGGTTGATCCAGGCGGATCCCGGATCACCAGCCCGCGCGGCGCTTGAGCGAAGCCCAAATCCGCCATCCCGAAGGGATCAAGCGGATCACCAGCCCGCGCGGCGCCTGAGCGAAGCCCAAATCCGCCATCCCGAAGGGATCAAGCGGATCGGGCATGAGAGGAGACAGGTGCGATGACGAGCTTTCTCGAGGCGCTGCGGATCCAGCGCTGGGACGACCACCGCTACTATCACCACAGCCGGATCAACCAGTCGCTGCACCTCGTGAGCGCGGTGAGCTTCCTGGTCGCCTACGCGATGGCGTTCAAGGACCCGGCCATGGCGGCCGTGATCGGCTGGCTGGTTTCGATGCTGTCCCGGCAGGCGGGCCACTTCTTCTTCGAGCCGCACGGCTACGACGAGGTGAACCAGGCCACCCACGAGCACAAGGAGGAGATCAAGGTCGGCTACAACCTGCAGCGCAAGGTCGTGCTGATGGCGGTGTGGGCGTTGTCGCCGCTGCCGCTCTACTACGACCCGACCTTCTTCGGCCTGTTCGCGGAGCCGGAGGGTCCGCTGGACGTGATGCGGCAGGTCGGCCTGATCTGGCTGGCGATCGCGGTCGGCGGCCTGCTGTTCCGGGTGGCGCAGCTCTGCCTGACGCAGAGCGTGCAGACGGGCCTGGTCTGGGCGACCAAGATCCTCACCGACCCGTTCCACGACATCAAACTCTACTACAAGTCGCCGCTCTACCTCCTCCAGGGCGAGCTGATCGACCGCGGCGGCGACGTGGCGCACAAGCCCAACTGATGGCCCGCGGCGGCGCGGCCCCCGCCCTCCGGGCGGGGGCTCGTCGGCTTTCCAGCGACCGTTTCCGCCTCCCGGCCCGGTGAGGACGCGATCGGCGGCGCGCTCAGCGCTGGCCGAAGGCGGCGTCCTTGAACAGTTCCTTGAACTCGCGGGGCTGCGAGCGCCAGTACTGTTTCGGCGCGTGCACGCGGGCGCCGAGTTCGGCCGCGGCGTGCCAGGGCCAGCGCGGATCGTACAGCATGGCGCGGGCGAGCGAGACCGCGTCCGCCCGCCCCTCCTGCAGGATCTGCTCGGCCTGGGCCGGCGTGGTGATCAGGCCGACCGCGATGGTGACGAGGTCGGTCGCCTGCCGGACCCGCTCGGCGAAGGGCACCTGGTAGCCCGGGCCGAGGGCGATCTTCTGCCTGGGCGAGACGCCGCCGGTGGAGACGTGGATCGCCGCGGCGCCGCGCTCCTTCAGCGCCTGCGCGAAGGCGACGGTCTGCTCGACCTCCCAGCCCTGCTCCACCCAATCCGTCGCCGAGACCCGCGCCCAGACCGGCTTGCCCGCCGGCACCGCGTCGCGCACCGCGTCGAACACCTCGAGCGGGAAGCGCATCCGGTTCTCCAGGCTGCCGCCATAGACGTCGGCGCGCTGGTTGGAGAGGGGCGAGAGGAACTGATGCAGCAGGTAGCCGTGCGCGGCGTGGAGTTCGACCGCGTCGATGCCGAGCCGCATGGCCCGCTTGGCGGTGGCGACGAAGTCGTCGCGGATGCGCTTCAGGTCGGCGGCGTCGAGGGCGCGCGGCGCCACCTCGCCCTCCGCGTGCGGGAGCGGAGAGGGCGCCTCGGTGAGCCAGCCGTAGGGATGGTCGGGGGCGATCTGCGCGCCGCCGTCCCAGGGGGCCTGGCTCGACGCCTTGCGGCCCGCATGCGCGAGCTGGATGCAGATCGGCCGCGGCGCGTAATCGCGGATCGCCGCCAGCACGCGGCCGAGCTCGCGCTCGCAGGCATCGTTGTAGAGGCCGAGATCGCCGGAGGTGATGCGCGCCTCGGGCGACACGGCGGTCGCCTCCAGGGTGAGCAGCCCGGCGCCCGACATCGCGAGCTGTCCGAGATGCATCATGTGCCAGTCGCTCGCCTCGCCGTCCCGCGCCGAGTACTGGCACATCGGGGCGATGATGATGCGGTTCTCAAGTTCCAGGCTGTCGAGGCGCAGGGGCTCGAACAGGCGGGGCGCGGTCATGCGGGAGACCTCCGTTGGCGGACCGCGTCTATCTGGACGCGGCGCGCCCGCCCGGAAAGCCCTCCGGGCCTCCCCGCGCATCATCCCCGCGCCGCGGGCATGTCTCAGCCGAGGCCGCGCGCCCGCAGGGTCGCGCCGATCTCGTCCAGGATGGCGGGATCGTCGATGGTCGGCGGGGTGGTCCAGGGCTCGCCGTCGGCGATCTTCTTCATCGTGCCGCGCAGGATCTTGCCCGAGCGGGTCTTGGGCAGCCGCCCGACCGTCAGGGCGAGCTTGAAGGCGGCGACCGGGCCGATGCGCTCGCGCACCAGGGCCACCAGCTCGCCCTCGACCTCGACGGGGGAGCGGGCGACGCCGGATTTCAGCACCACGAAGCCGCAGGGCACCTCGCCCTTCAGGCTGTCGCGGATGCCGATGACCGCGCATTCGGCCACGGCCGGGTGGGAGGCCAGCACCTCCTCCATGCCGCCGGTGGAGAGCCGGTGGCCCGCCACGTTGATGATGTCGTCGGTCCGGCCCATGACGTAGACGTAGCCGTCGCGGTCGAGGAAGCCGGCATCCGAGGTGTTGTAGTAGCCCGGGAAGGTGGCGAGGTAGCTCTCGCGGAAGCGCTCGTCCTGCTGCCAGAGGGTCGGCAGGCAGCCGGGGGGCAGCGGCAGCGCGATCGCGATCGTGCCCATCGTGTCCGGGGGCACCGGCCTGCCGCCCTCGTCGAGCACCTGCACGTCGTAGCCCGGCATGGCGACGGTCGGGCTGCCGTGCTTGACCGGCAGGATGCCGAGGCCGACCGGGTTCGCGGCGATCGGCCAGCCGGTCTCGGTCTGCCACCAATGGTCGACGACCGGCACGGCGAGGATGCGCTCCGCCCAGGCGACGGTGTCCGGATCGGCCCGCTCGCCCGCCAGGAACAGGGTGCGGAAGCCCGACAGGTCGTGCCCGCGCAGCAGGGACGCCTCGGGATCCTCCTTCTTGACCGCGCGCAGCGCCGTCGGCGCGGTGAACAGGGCGACGGCCCCGGTCTCGGCGATGACCCGCCAGAAGGCGCCCGCATCGGGCGTGCCGACCGGCTTGCCCTCGTACAGGACGGTGGTGCAGCCGTGCAGGAGCGGCCCGTAGACGATGTAGGAATGGCCGACGACCCAGCCGACGTCGGAGGCGCACCAATACACCTCGCCGGGCCGGATGCCGTAGAGGTTCGGCATCGACCAGGCGAGCGCCGCGAGGTAGCCGCCCGTGTCGCGCACCACGCCCTTCGGCTTGCCGGTCGTGCCGGACGTGTACAGGATGTAGAGCGGGTCGGTGGCGGCCACCGGCAGGCAGGGCGCCCGCCGCCCGGCGGCGCGGGCTTCGGCGACCGCCGCGGCCCAGTCGCGGTCGCGTCCGGCCGCCAGGGCGGCCTCGGCCTGGGGGCGCTGCAGGATCAGGCAGGCGAGCGGCCTGTGGGCGGAGAGCCGGCAGGCCTCGTCGAGGAGGGGCTTGTAGGCGACGACCCGCCCCGGCTCGATCCCGCAGGAGGCCGCGAGCACAACCTTGGGGGCCGCATCCTCGATGCGGGCGGCCAGTTCCTTGGCGGCGAAGCCCCCGAACACGACCGAGTGGACCGCGCCGAGGCGGGCGCAGGCGAGCATCCCGAACAGCGCCTCGGGCACCATCGGCATGTAGAGCACGACGCGGTCGCCGCGCCCGACGCCGAGATCCTGCAGCACGGCGGCGAGGAAAGCGACCTCGTCCTGCAACTCGGCGTAGGTGATGCGCCGCTTGGTGCCGGTGACGGGGGAATCGTAGAGGATCGCCGCCTGCTCGCCGCGGCCCGCCGCCACGTGGCGGTCGACGGCGTTGTGGCAGGCATTGACCTCGGCGCCGACGAACCAGCGGCCGTAGATCCCGGCCTGCGGGTCGAAGACGCGGTCGGCCGGCCGGTGCCAGTCGATGGCGCCGGCCGCCTCGGCCCAGAACCCGGCGGGATCCGCCTTCCAGGCCCCGTAGACCTCCGCGTAGCGGCTCTGCGTCGTGCTCCCGAGCGGCGCCATGGCCTGCCTCCCTGGTCGGGCCGCGGGGCGCCGGTCCGGCGCCGCGGCTCCTGGTTGGGGTGAGCTTTAAGCGACCCGCCGGCGCCGGTGAATCCGCCGATGCGCCTACGCCTTTGGTGGGACGGCCCGCATCTTGCGATTTTTCTCGCCGCGGCGGCCCGCTACATTGCGCCAGGGGCGCGCGACGCGCCACGGGAGGCATCCGCATGAGTGCCGGGACCATCTACGACCATGGCCTCGACCGGAATCCGGCCAATTTCCAGCCGCTGACGCCCCTCACCTTCCTGGAGCGCGCGGCCACCGTGTTTCCGGACCACGTGGCGGTGGTGCACGGGCCGCTGCGGCATTCCTACGCGAACCTCTACGCGCGCACCCGCCGGCTCGCCTCGGCGCTCGCGGCGCGCGGGATCGGGCGCGGCGACACGGTGGCGGTGATGCTCGCCAACACGCCGGCCATGATCGAGTGCCACTACGGCGTGCCGATGACCGGCGCCGTGCTCAACACCCTCAACACCCGCCTCGACGCGGCGATCATCGCCTTCTGCCTCGATCACGGCGAGGCCAAGGTGCTGATCACCGACCGGGAATTCGCGCGGGTGATCAAGCCGGCGCTGGCGCTCGCCAAGGTCAGGCCGCTCGTCATCGACTACGACGACCCGGAATTCGGCGGCGAGGGCGAGCGCCTGGGCAGCCTGGATTACGAGGCCTTCCTCGCCTCCGGCGACCCCGCCCACGCCTGGTCCCTGCCCGGCGACGAGTGGGACGCGATCTCGCTCAACTACACGTCCGGGACCACGGGCGATCCGAAGGGGGTCGTCTACCATCACCGCGGCGCCTCGCTGCTCGCGGTCGGCAACGTGATCACCACCGGCCTCGGCAAGCACCCGGTCTATCTCTGGACCCTGCCGATGTTTCACTGCAACGGCTGGTGCTTTCCCTGGACCCTGTCGGTGGTGGCGGGCACGCATGTCTGCCTGCGGCAGGTGCGGGCCAAGCCGATGTACGACGCGATCGCCGATCACGGCGTCACGCATCTCTGCGGCGCGCCGATCGTGATGCAGCTCCTGCTGAACGCGCCCGCGGCGGAGCGCCGGGCGCTGCCGCACCGGGTGTCGTTCTTCACCGCCGCCGCCCCCCCGCCCGAGGCGGTCCTGGCCGGCATGGCGGAGGCGGGCTTCGACGTGACCCACCTCTACGGCCTCACCGAGACCTACGGGCCGGCGGTGGTCAACGAGTGGCACGCGGATTGGGACGCGCTGACCAAGCCCGAGCAGGCGGCCCGCAAGGCGCGCCAGGGCGTGCGCTACCCGCCCCTCGAAGCGCTCGACGTGCTCGATCCCGAGACGATGCGGCCGGTGCCGGCGGACGGGCAGAGCCTCGGCGAGGTGATGTTCCGCGGCAACGTGGTGATGCGCGGCTACCTCAAGAACCCGACCGCCACCCAGGCCGCGTTCCGGGGCGGCTGGTTCCACTCGGGCGATCTCGGCGTCAAGCACCCGGACGGCTACATCCAGCTCAAGGACCGCTCGAAGGACATCATCATCTCGGGGGGCGAGAACATCTCGTCGATCGAGGTGGAGGAGGCCTTGTTCAAGCACCCGGCCGTGGCGGCGGCCGCGGTCGTCGCCAAGCCGGACGAGAAATGGGGCGAGACGCCCTGCGCCTTCGTGGAGCTGAAAGGGTCCGAGATGGTCTCGGCCGAGGAGCTGATCGGCTGGTGCCGGCAATCGCTCGCCGGCTACAAAGTGCCCAAGCACGTCGTCTTCACGGAACTCCCGAAGACGTCGACCGGCAAGATCCAGAAATTCGTGCTGCGGGAGATGGCGAAAGCGCTGTGACACGACATCCGACGGGTTGCGTCACCATGCAGATGTCGGCTTCGCTCACGCGCCGCGCAGGCTCGTGATCCGGGATCCGCTGCGATCAAGCGGATCCCGCATCATCCGCTGCCCGGACGTGATCGTCCGGGCAGCGGATGATGCGGCGCGGCCGATGAGGTCCCCCCTCTTCCCGGGCCCGTTCGGCCCCGCATGGCGGGAGCGGGGCGGACGGAGATCCGGAGACAAGGGGGACTTGGGGGGACTTGGGAGGGGGACTTGGGACAGGCCGGGCCTTGAGAAACCGTGCCGCCGGCGGCCTTCGATCGCTCTGCGGAACCGGTGCGCAGAGAATCGTGCGAGGGGCCGGCGCGGCGGCCGCGCGACCGCGGCGCGGCGTGTCGATGGAGTGTCGTGGGGGATGGCTCGCCTGGACCGCGAGCGCCTCGTCCGAACCGGGACGGTGTCGGGATCCTCACCGCACCGACCGCCACGCGGTCGCCGGGACTTCCGTTCCGTTCGAACGGGGCCGCCCGAGGTCTGGCGGCGCGGAGCCTAGTGCACCACGCGCGCCGCGCTGGTGCGAAGTCGGTTGATCTCGTCCTTGAGGTGCAGCTTGCGTCGCTTGAGCTCGACCACCCGGAGGTCGTCGGTCGAGGGATGGGAGATCGCGTCCTGGATTTCGCGCTCGAGCGCCTCGTGCTTGCGCTCGAGTTCGGACAGATGCGTCTGCAGCGACATCGGCTGAGTCCTCCTGTCATGGTTGCGACATAAGCAGATTGCCACAGGCCGGGGCGCCTGTCGAAGGCATTCGTCGCTGCACTGCACGGTGACGCCGCGGCGACGACAGGACGACACTCGCGGCAGCACGGCGGTTCAGCGTTGCCCGCCATCCCGGAAGCGTTGCCGTTGCGGCGTTTCGACGATGCCGCCGGGGCGCGCCGGGCGAGGATTCCGCTACGACACGACGCAGGGAGAACGGGCCGGACGCCCGCGCGGCGGGGCCAGCCCCCCAACCTCCGCCTTGCTGGAATCGGCGGCCTGGCGCATCCTCCGCGCAGGGCGTCGGGATGGACGATATGGCGTTCGAGTTGAGTGCGGAATCGGCGGCCGAGTACGAGGCGGAGCTGGCGCGCCTGCGCGAGGAGCACCGCGACCTCGACGACGCGATCGAGGCGCTGATGCAGCTCGCGAGCGGGGACCGGCTGCAGGTCCAGCGGCTCAAGAAGCGCAAGCTCGCCCTGCGGGACCGGATCAGCTTCCTGGAGGACCAGCTCACCCCGGACATCATCGCCTGAGGGCGGCCGGCCCGACCATCGTGCGGTTGCGGCGCGCCGCCCGGGCCGCTAGTGCGGGGAGAGGGCCCGGCATCGCGGGGCGGTTCCGTTCCGGGATCCGAACCATCGGTTCGGCACCCGGATCCTCGACCCGCGCGGCGCCCGAGCGAAGCCGATTTCCGCATTGCGGGGCAATCGACCGGAAATCGTACGGGAGGGCGTGAGAGCATGGCGGCATCGCCCGCGGTCGCGGTCATCATGGGCAGCCAGTCGGACTGGGCCACGATGCGGCACGCCGCCGAGACCCTCGACGCCCTCGGGATCGCCTACGACGCCCGCATCGTCTCCGCGCATCGCACGCCCGAGCGCATGGTCGCCTTCGCCAAGGGCGCCAGGGCGGCGGGATTCCAGGTGGTGATCGCGGGGGCGGGCGGCGCGGCGCACCTGCCCGGCATGGTGGCGTCGCTGACGCCGCTGCCGGTCCTCGGCGTGCCCGTGGAGTCCAAGGCGCTCTCGGGCCAGGACAGCCTGCTGTCGATCGTGCAGATGCCGGCCGGCATCCCGGTCGGCACGCTCGCGATCGGCCGGGCCGGCGCCGTCAACGCCGCGCTCCTCGCGGCCGCCATCCTCGCCCTCTCGGATCCCGACCTCGCCGCCCGGCTCGACGCGTGGCGCGCCCGCCAGAGCGGGGCGGTGGCCGAGCGCCCGGATTCCTCCGCCCCGTGAGTGCCGAGACCAGCGACCCGCCCATGACTCAGCCCACCCCGCTCGCCCCCGGCCGCACCGTCGGCATCGTCGGCGGCGGCCAGCTCGGCCGCATGATCGCGCTCGCCGCGGCGGCCTACGGCCTCAAGGTCCACGTCTACGCGCCGGACGACGACAGCCCGGCCTTCGACGTCGCCGCCGCCCGCACGGTGGCGGCCTACGAGGACGAGGCGGCCCTCGCCGCCTTCGCGGCGGCAGTCGACGTCGTCACCTACGAGTTCGAGAACGTCCCGCGCCGGACCGCCGAGATCCTGTCCGCCGCCAAGCCCCTGCACCCGAGCGCCGCGGCGCTCGCCACCACCCAGGACCGGCTGGCGGAGAAGAGCTTCGTGGCGGGGCTGGGCATCCCCACCGCCCCGTTCCGGGCCGTCGACGACGCGGCGGGCCTCGCCGAGGCGGTGGCCGCGCTCGGGCTGCCCGCCGTGCTCAAGACCCGCCGCTTCGGCTACGACGGCAAGGGTCAGCGCATGCTGCGCCCGGATGCGCCGCTCGACGCCGAGGCGGTGATGGCGTCGCTCGGCCACCAGCCCTGCATCCTGGAGGGCTTCGTGCCCTTCGAGAGCGAGGTCTCGGTGGTGGCGGCCCGGGCCGGGGACGGCACCTTCTCGGCCTACGATCCCTGCGGCAACGAGCACCGCGACCACATCCTCGACCGCACCCTGGTGCCGGCGCCCGGGATGGACCCGGAGAGCTGCGAGGAGGCGCTCGGCATCGCCCGCCGGATCGCCGAGGCGCTCGGCTACGTCGGCGTGCTCGCGGTCGAGATGTTCCTGGTCCGGGGCGGCGACGGCCGCGCCCACGTCGTCGTCAACGAGATCGCCCCGCGGGTGCACAATTCCGGGCACTGGACCATCGAGGGCGCGCTGACCTCGCAATTCGCCCAGCACGTGCGGGCGATCTGCGGCTGGCCCCTCGGCGCCACCGGGCGGGTCGGCGGCGCCGCCGTCGAGATGCGCAACCTGGTCGGGCCGGCGGTCGAGGCGTGGCGCCAGATCCTCGCCGAGCCCGGCAGCCACCTCCACCTCTACGGCAAGGGCAAGGCCCGCCCCGGCCGCAAGATGGGCCACGTGACGCGCCTGCTGCCGCCGGCCTGACGGCGGCAGCAGGCGCGCCGCCTCAATCCGCGATCGCGGCGTAGACCAGCTGCTTGAACGCGCGCCGGTAGAAGGCCCGGCTCGGGCCCGGCGCCTGGGTCATGATCACCACCGCGAGATCCTCCCTGGGATCGACCCAGAAGAAGGTGCCGGCGTAGCCCGCCCATATGAACTCCCCGGCCGAGCCCGGCACCCCGGCGATCCCCGCCTCCTTGCGCACCATGAAGCCGAGCCCGAACGTGTAGCCGGGCACGCCCATCAGCAGGTCGCCCGGCGTGGCGACGGGCCGGATGCGCTCGCCGAGATGGTCGGAGGTCATCAGCTCGACGCTCTTGCGGCTGAGGATCCGCGTGCCGGCGAGGCGGCCGCCGTCGAGCATGGCCTGCGCGAAGCGCAGGTAATCCGCCGCCGTGCCGTAGCCGCCGGCCCCGCCCGAATCGTTCCGCGGCACCGCGCCGTCGATGAGCCGGTTGGGCGCCCCGGTGGCCGGGTCGGTGGCGAGCGGCAGCGCGATCCGGCCCGCCTTCTCGGGCGGGACCGAGAAGCCGGTCTCGGTCATGCCGAGGGGCCGGAACAGGCGCTCCTCCAGGAAGGCGCCGAGCCGCTTGCCGGAGACCTTCTCGATCACGCGGCCGAGCACGTCGACCGCGAGGCTGTACTGCCAGACCGTGCCGGGCTGGTAGGCGAGCGGGGCGGCGGCGATGCGGCTCGTGAATTCCTCGGGCGTGAGGTCGGTGGTGTTGTAGTCGAAATCCGGCTTGTACAGGCCGGCTTTGACGTAGGCGGCCTTGACCAGCGGGTTGGTGGTGATCTCCCCGTAGGCGAGCCCGGCCGTGTGGCGCAGCAGATCCTGCACGGTCGGCGCGCGCTCGGCCGGCACGAGGTCGTAGGCCACCTCGCCGAGGGCGTTCGGCTTCTGGACCGCGACCTTCAGGTCCTTGAAGTCCGGCAGGTGCTTGGCGACCGGGTCGGTCAGCTGGAGCGCCCCGTCCTCCACCAGCATCATCGCCCCGACCGAGACCAGCGGCTTCGTCATCGAGTAGATGCGGAAGATCGCGTCCTTGGCGAGGGGCTCCCCGGCCGGCCGGTCGCGGAAGCCGAAACTCTCCGCGAAGGCAAGGCGCCCGTGCCGGGCGATCATCACGACCGCGCCCGGGAGCCGGCCGGCCGCGACCTCGGCCTCGATCACCCGCCCGATTCCCTTCAGGCGCTCCGAGGAGAGCCCGACCTCCTCCGGACTGGCCGGCGCGAGGACGTCTCCGCCGCGCCGCGCCGCGGGGGCCTCGGCCAGGACGGGCCCGGCGAATCCCAGCAGCAGGGCCGTCATCCCGGCCAGCATCGTCCGCCGCAGGCCCCCGCGGGGCCCGCGCTCCGTCTCCCTCATCGCATCCTCCCTCGTCCGCGGGCCTCTGTCGGACCCGGGTGCAGCACTCTAAGCGCAAACGCCCCCAGGATGCTGACGCATCGGGGCGTTGACCATCCCGGATTGTCGACACCAAGCCAAAGGCTTGGCGAGACGGCTTGGCGGGACGGCTTGGCGAAAAGGCTTGGCGACGATCCGAGAACGGAACCAGCGGTCACGAGAAATCACCGCCGGGATAAGCGCAAACGCCCGACGGGATTCCGCTCAGAGTCGCGATCCCGCGTCACTTCCGCCGCCGAAGCGGTCATCGCTTCGGCGAAGGATATGGCGAGGCCGTCCCGGCGAGGCGCGGGCGGCAGCCGCGCGCCGCCTGCGGCGCCGGCGCCACAGAGGGCGCCTCCCCGCACCGTCCGGCCCGGCGCACCCGGCCGCAGCCACACCTTCGCCACATCGGCCCTGTGAAGCGGGGCCACGCGGACGCTTAAGGCGGCATTCACCGCGATCCCCGACGGTCCATTCCGGACGGGATCACGCGGGTGCCGCGATCCGATGGGGTGACAGACCGCGCGGCCAGGGCTTGCGCCGCCGCTGGGGGACGAGGGGATGAAGGCTGTGATCGTGCTGCGCCGGACGAAGCCGGCGGCCGTGCTCGGAGCGACCGCCCTCGCGGCGTTGCAGCTCGCCGGCTGCGACACCGTCAGCCGCGCCACCGCGACGCGGCAATTCGCCGTGCTGGAGACCGACAAGACCGGCGCGGCCGACGTGAACATCGCCTCGCTCACGGACGTGATCCAGCGCAACCCGAGCGATCCGGCCGCCTACAACACCCGCGGCGCCGCCTATGCCCGGGCGGGCAATTACGGCGAGGCGATCGCGGACTTCACCAAGGCGGTGCAGCTCGATCCGAATTCCGCCTCGGCCTACAGCAACCGGGCGCTGGCCTACCGTCAGTCGGGCCGCAACGACGCCGCGCTGCAGGACTTCACGCGCGCCCTCACGGCCGATCCGAACTACAGCGCGGCCTATATCGGGCGGGCGAACCTGCAGCGGGCGATGGGCAATTACGAGGCGGCCTACTCGGACCTGAGCCAGGCGATCCGCCTCACGCCCGAATCGGCGGAGGCCTACCACGCCCGCGGCCTGGTGCGGCAGGCGCAGGGCCAGCACCGGGCGGCGATCGGCGATTTCGACGCCGCGATCGACCGCAACCCCTTCGTGAGCGCCCCCTACGCGGCCCGCGGCCAGAGCCTGATCGCCACGAACCAGTACGACAAGGCGATCGAGGACTTCAACGCGGCCCTGAACGTGAACAACAAGGACGCGGATTCCTGGGCCTATCGCGGCGTCGCCTACGAGAAGTCGGGCCGTCGCCAGGAGGCGATGGAGAGCTACCAGCGCGCCACGGCGATCGACCAGAACAACGCGGTCGCCCGCCAGGGGCTCGGGCGTGTGCAGGGCGGGATGGCCTCGCTGTTCCGGTGAACCGTCGCGCGCCGCTCCGGCCCGATCCGTGCGGCGCGCGCCGCGTCCCCGATGCGGATGTGGCGGCCGCCGCAGCGCGCCCGACATGCTGCGCCGAAAGCCCCGGCCGCTCACCGCCTCATCCGCCATCCGGTTGATGGCTTCGCCATCTCCCATGTCGGCCATGCGGATGTCGTCTTCGCTCAGGCGCCGCGCTCAGGCGCGTGATCCGGGAGCCGCTCCGATCAAGCGGATCCCGGATCACAGGATCTTCCGGTACTGGATGAAGCCCGAGCGGTCCGCCAGCGTGTCGTAGAGCGCGCGGGCCGTGATGTTGCCCTCCTGGGTCAGCCAGTAGACCCGGCTCGCCCCCGCCTCCCGCGCCTTCTCGTAGACGGCCTCGATCAGCGCGCGCCCGGCTCCGCGGCCGCGGGCCGCCTCCGCCGTGAACAGGTCCTGCAGGTAGCAGTAGGGTCCCACCGTCCAGGTCGAGCGGTGGAAGATGTAGTGCACGAGGCCGATCACCGCCCCGTCCGCCTCCGCCACCAGCCCGTGCATCGGCTCGGACGGATCGTGCAGGCGCGCCCAGGTCGTGTCGCAGACCTCGGGCGCGACGCTCCCGCCGTAGAAGCGCAGGTAGCCCTGCCAGAGGGGCTCCCAGACGGCCCGCTCGTCGGGCCGCAACGGCCGAACCAGAGGAGCCGTCATCGCGCCTCCTACTTCAGGTGGAACTTGGTGAAGTCGCGGTGCTCCGCCTGGATGCGGCGCACCGTGCCCGTGTGGGATCGATAGACGATCGTGTCGGTCTGCACCACCTCCCGCCCGAAGCGGACGCCCTTGACCAGGGCGCCGTCGGTCACGCCGGTGAGCGCCACCACCACGTCGCCGCGGGCGAGATCCTCCAGGTCGTAGCGGCGGTTGGGATCCTGCACGCCCATCTTGGCGGCGCGGTCCCGCTTCTCCTGGGTGTCGAGGATCAGCCGCCCCTGCATCTGGCCGCCGATGCAGCGCAGGGCGCCGGCCGCCAGCACGCCCTCGGGGGCCGCGCCGATGCCGAGATAGATGTCGATCCCGGTCTCCTCCGGCATGGTCGTGAAGATCACGCCGGCCACGTCACCGTCCGAGATCAGGCGCACGCCGGCGCCCGTCCGGCGGATCGCCGCGATCAGGTCGGTGTGGCGCGGCCGGTCGAGGACGAGGGCGGTGATCTCCGAGGGCGGGACCCCCTTGGCCTTGGCGAGCGCCTGGATGTTGTCCTCGGGGCTCGCGTCGAGGTCGACCACGCCGCGCGGATAGCCGGGGCCGACCGCGATCTTGTGCATGTAGACGTCCGGCGCGGCCAGCAGCGTGCCGCCCTCCGCCATCGCCATCACGGCGACCGAGCCCGGCATGTCCTTGGCGCAGAGCGTGGTGCCCTCGAGGGGATCGACCGCGATGTCGACCTTCGGCCCCTGGCCGTTGCCGAGGGTCTCGCCGATGAACAGCATCGGGGCCTCGTCGCGCTCGCCCTCGCCGATCACCACCGTGCCGGCGATCGGCAGGCGGTTCAGCTCGCGCCGCATCGCGTCGACGGCGGCTTGGTCGGCGGCCTTCTCGTTGCCCTGGCCGCGCAGGCGGGCGGCGGCGACGGCCGCGCGCTCCGTCACGCGCACCAGTTCGAGGGTGAGGATGCGCTCGATGATCGGGCTCGGGGCGGCCTTGGTGGCGTCCGACATGCGGTCAGGTTCCTCGTCAAACTCTGTCAGGGCGGCGCGGGCCGTCAGTCCCGCTCGATCCGGATGACCTGCGGCGGCTCCGAGAGGAAGCCGTCCGCCGCCATCGCGTCGAGGCTGGCGCGGATCGCCGCCTCCGTCGCCGCGTAGGTGATGAGCACGAGCGGCACCGGCATGCCCGATCGCCCGTGCGGGTCCTGGGCGGCCGCGTTCTCGGAGCGGCGCTGCAGGATGCTCTCCAGCGAGATCTCGCGCTCGGCCATCCGGGCCGCCACGCCCGCCGCCACGCCCGGCCGGTCGTGCACGGTCAGGCGGATGTAGTAGCCGCCCTCGTGGCGCTGCATCTCGGCCCGGGGCGGGCGCACCAGCGAGCCGGCCGGGCGCCCGAAGGCCGGGACGATCCGGCCGGCGGCCACGTCGGCGATGTCGGCGACCACCGCCGAGGCGGTGGCGTCGCCCCCGGCGCCGGGACCGATCAGCGTCAATTCGCGCAGCGCGTCCGTGTCGATCGTGACGGCGTTCGTCACGCCCATCACCTGCGCGATCGCCGAGGAGCGCGGCACCATGGTCGGGTGCACGCGCTGCTCGATGCCGGCCGGCGTCGCCTCGGCCACGCCCAGGAGCTTGATCCGGTAGCCGAGTTCCTCGGCCATGCGCAGGTCGAGGGGCGTGATCGCCGAGATGCCCTCGACCGAGATGCCCTCCGCGTCGATCTCGCTGCCGAAGGCGAGGCTGGTGAGCACGGCGAGCTTGTGGGCGGTGTCGAAGCCCTCGACGTCGAAGGTCGGGTCGGCCTCCGCGTAGCCGAGGGCCTGCGCGTCCTTCAGGCAGGCCTCGAAGGTCAGGCCCTCCAGCTCCATCCGGCTCAGGATGTAGTTGCAGGTGCCGTTCAGGATCCCGTAGACCCGCGAGATCGCGTTGCCGGACAGCGCCTCGCGCAGGGTCTTGACCACCGGGATGCCGCCGGCCGCCGAGGCCTCGAAGGCCAGCGCCGCGCCCGCCCGCTCGGCCGCCCGGGCGAGATCCGCGCCGTGGCGGGCGAGGAGCGCCTTGTTGGCGGTCACCACGTGCTTGCCGGCGGCGAGCGCCGCCTCGACGGTGGCGCGGGCCGCGCCCTCCGCCCCGCCGATCAGCTCGACCACGCAATCGACCTCGCCCGAGCGGGCGAGGGCCACGGGATCGTCGAACCACGCCACCTCCGCCAGGGAAAGGCCGCGGTCGCGGCCGCGGTCGCGGGCCGAGACGGCCGTCACGGTGATCGGGCGCCCGGACGCGGCCGTCAGCACCGCGGCGCGGCGCTCCAGCATGCGCATGACGGCGGCGCCCACCGTGCCGAGGCCGGCGACGCCGAGGCGGAGGCTCTGAGTCATGCGCGCATCCAACGACCTTCGCGGCGCCCGAAGCGCGGCCTCAGGCAGACGCGGACCTTCTGCAACGATTTCCGGGCCCGTGCAAGGAAGCGCGGGCCGGCCTTTCCCGAGCGGACGGGATCAGCCCGGCGGCTCGCGCCCTGCTTGCGCGAGCAGCGTCACGAGTCCGGCGAGCAGGGCCGCATTCATCACGTGCCACAACCAGTGGATGCCGATCGGGATCGCCCCGCAGAGCGGCGCGTCGAGGGTGCGGGCGGCGAGCGAGGCGAGGAACAGGCCGGAGAGGCCGAGCATCGCCGATCCGGCCTGGACGCGGGCGGGCCGCGCCGAGGCGCGCAGGGCGGCGCCGACGCCCAGCAGGGCGAGCAGGGCGGGCAGGTAGGCGAGCGAGCCGTTCGTCGCCGCCGCGAGCCCGCGGCCGGCGAGCGCCGAGAGGCCCGGCTCGAAGCCTAATCCCGCCGCCGCGAAGGCGAGGGTCGCGAGCGCGCTCCGTCCCGCGCCGAGGCCGAGCAGCCGGTGCAGGGCGAGGAAGAAATAGGCGTGGATGAAGATTGCGATCGGCAGCACGTCGGCGAGTTCGGCCCAGCGCACCGCGAGCGTGTGGAACAGGAAGCTGCCGATCCCGATCACGCCGATCAGCGCGGCGAGCGCCAGCGAGGCGGCGTTGCGGGGCCGGCGCCCGGCCCGGGCGAGGAGCAGCAGGCACGCCGCCAGGAAGGCCGCGTTCGAGACCGCGTTCAGCGGCTCGGCCCAGAACCCCGCATCCCCGCGCTCGCAATAGGCGCGAACCGGCTCCCACCATCCCATCGGCCAAGCCCCCCTCGCCCCGCCTCTCCTTGCAAAGGCTCGGCGAAACCCCGATGACGGGCGCCGCCCTCCTCGCGCGCGACGCGGGCACGGCCCTCCTCGGCGGAAGCGGGTTGCGATGCGGATCACCACCTGGAACGTCAACTCGATCAGGCAGCGCCTCGGCCACCTGCTCGCCTTCCTGGAGGAGGCCAAGCCCGACGTGGTCTGCCTCCAGGAGCTGAAATGCGTCGACGAGAGCTTCCCGCGCACCGAGATCGAGGAGGCGGGCTACGTGGTGGCGACCCACGGCCAGAAGGCGTTCAACGGCGTCGCCCTGCTGGCGCGCCAGCCCCTGCCCCTGCGCGAGCTGCGCCGCGGCCTGCCGGGCGATCCCGAGGACGCCCAGGCCCGCTACATCGAGGCCCTGATCCCGACGCCGGCGGCGAACCTGCGGGTCGCCTCGATCTACCTGCCGAACGGCAACCCGGTCGGGACGCCGAAATTCGACGACAAGCTCGCCTTCCTGCGCCGCCTCACCGCCCACGCGCGCCAGCTTCGGGAGCGGGAGGAGGTGCTGGTGCTGGCCGGCGACTACAACGTGATCCCGGAGCCGGTCGACGTGGCCGATCCCGCGGCCTGGCTCGGCGACGCGCTGTTCCGGCCCGAGAGCCGCGCGGCCTTCCGGGCGCTCCTCAACGAGGGCTTCGCCGACGCCCTGCGGGCCTGCGACGAGCGGCCCGGCCTCTACACCTTCTGGGACTACCAGGCCGGCGCGTGGCCGCGGAATCTCGGCATCCGCATCGACCACCTGCTGCTGTCGCCCCAGGCCCTCGACCGGCTGGTCTCCGCCTCGGTGCAGAAGCACCTGCGCGGCCTGGAGAAGCCCTCGGACCACGTGCCGGTGACCGTCGAACTCGATCTCGACCGACCGGCCGCTGCCTATTTCTGAAGCAATCCGCTCCGCCGCATCCTTGCCTGCACGTCTATGCGACGCATTCGCGCCGGCCCTGATCCGAGGGCCGATTGATCGCGGCTTTCCTGCCTTCGGTTTAGTCGCCTCGACGACGGCCTCCCGGCCGCGCCCCGGCGGACGATGGCAGGCCTCTTGCTAAGCCCCCGGCGCCAACAGAAGCGCGAGGTGTTCCGTGAGGCCATGGTCTTTCCGCAGCCCGATCCTGGGTCTCGTTCTCGCTGCCGTCCTGGCCCTGCCGGCCGCGGCGCAGGGCGTGCTCCGCATCGGGATGACCGCCTCCGACATCCCGCTGACCACCGGCCAGGCGGACAATGGCGGCGAGGGCATGCGCTTCATGGGCTACACGGCCTATGACGCGCTCATCAACTGGGACCTCGGCAGTGCCGACAAGGCCTCCGAACTGACCCCGGGCCTCGCCACCGCCTGGAAAACCGACCCCGACGACACGCGCAAGTGGATCTTCACCCTGCGCGAGGGCGTGACCTTCCACGACGGCTCGCCCTTCGACGCCGACGCGGTGGTCTGGAACCTCGACAAGCTCCTCAAGAACGACAGCCCGCAATTCGACCCGCGCCAATCGGCGCAGGGGCGCACCCGCATCCCGAGCGTGGCGAGCTACCGGGCCGTCGACCCCAAGACGGTCGAGATCGTCACCAAGACCCCGGACGCCACCTTCCCGTTCCAGATCGCCTGGATCCTGATGTCCTCGCCGGCGAACTGGGAGAAGCAGGGCCGCAGCTGGGACGCGGTCGCGAAGGCGCCCTCCGGCACCGGCCCGTGGAAGATCACCACCTTCGTGCCCCGGGAGCGGGCGGAGCTCACCCCGAACAAGGCGTACTGGGACAAGGCGCGGGTGCCCAAGCTCGACAAGCTGGTGCTGATCCCCCTGCCCGAGGCCAATGCCCGCGTGGCGGCCCTGCGCTCGGGCCAGGTCGACTGGATCGAGGCGCCGGCCCCGGACGCGCTCGCGTCGCTCAAGGCGGCGGGCTTCCGGATCGTCACGAACCTCTACCCGCACAATTGGACGTGGCACCTGTCGCGGGTCGAGGGCTCGCCCTGGAACGACATCCGGGTCCGCAAGGCGGCGAACCTCGCGGTCGACCGCGAGGGGCTCAAGGAGTTCCTGGGCGGCCTCGCGGTGCCGGCCGAGGGCTTCATGACCCCGGGCCATCCCTGGTTCGGCACGCCGGCCTTCAAGGTGAAGTACGACCCCGAACAGGCCAAGGTGCTCCTGAAGGAGGCCGGCTACGGCCCGAACAAGCCGGTCACCACCAAGATCCTGATCTCGGCCTCCGGCTCGGGTCAGATGCAGCCTCTGCCGATGAACGAGTTCATCCAGCAGAACCTCGCCGAGGTCGGCATCAAGGTCGATTTCGAGGTCGTGGAATGGAACACGCTCATCAACATCTGGCGCGCCGGCGCCAAGAGCGAGAGCGCGCGGGGCGCCACCGGCATGAACTACTCCTACCTGATCCAGGATCCGTTCACCGCCTTCATCCGCCACGCCCAGTGCAACCTGGCGCCCCCGAACGGCACCAACTGGGGCTCCTACTGCGACCCTGAGATGGACAAGCTGTTCGATCAGGTTCGCACCACCTTCGATCCGGCGGCGCAGACCGCCGTGCTGCGGAAGATCCACGAGAAATTCGTCGACGACGCGCTCTTCCTGATGGTGACGCACGACGTGAACCCGCGGGCGATGAGCCCGAAGGTGAAGGGCTTCGTCCAGGCGCAGAGCTGGTTCCAGAACTTCTCGTCGATCTCGATGGACAAGTGACCCGGCCCGCGCGGCAGGCGTCGACCCGGCCCGCGCGGCGGGCCGGGCCGCCATCGGGGAACGCCGCCGTCCGGAAAGCCGGTCCCGCGCCCGCGCCGCGCGCTCCGGGCGCCGGCCGCCACTCACGGAGGCCCGAAGCCCCATGCTCTCCTTCGTCCTGAAGCGCGTCGCCTACGCGGCGCCGGTCGCCCTCGGGGTGAGCCTCGTCTGCTTCCTCCTCGTGCACCTCGCCCCGGGCGATCCGCTGAGCGCGATCCTGCCCGTCGACGCCACCGCCGAGATGCAGGCGCAGATGCGCGCGGCCTACGGCTTCGACAAGCCCCTCCCCGTCCAGTACGGGCTCTGGCTCTGGAAGGTGCTGCACGGCGATCTCGGCACCTCGATCGCGACCGGCCGCCCGGTCGCCGCGGAGGTCGGCCGCGCGGTCACCAACAGCCTGATCCTGGCCGCGGTGGCGACGCTGATCGGCTTCACCTTCGGCACCTTCTTCGGCTTCGTCGCCGGCTACGCCCGCGATTCCTGGCTCGACCGGCTCGCCTCGGCCGTCGCGGTGTTCGGGGTGAGCGTGCCGCATTACTGGCTCGGCATCGTGTTGGTGATCGTGTTCTCGGCGACGCTCGGCTGGCTGCCGCCCACCGGGGCCGGGCCGCAGGGGTCGGGCGATTGGTGGCCCGACGCGGAGCACCTGCGCTACCTCGTGCTGCCGGCCATCACCATGTCGGTGATCCCCATGGGCGTGATCTCCCGCACCGTGCGGGCGCTGGTCGGGGACATCCTGCACCAGGACTTCGTCCAGGCGCTGCGCGCCAAGGGCCTGTCCGAGTTCGGCGTGTTCCGGCACGTGGTCAAGAACGCGGCCCCCACCGCCATCGCCATCATGGGGCTGCAGCTCGGCTACCTGCTCGGCGGCTCGATCCTGATCGAGACCGTCTTCGCGTGGCCGGGCACCGGCTTCCTCCTCAACGCGGCGATCTTCCAGCGCGACCTGCCCCTCCTCCAGGGGACGATCCTGGTGCTGGCGATGTTCTTCGTGACCCTCAACCTCCTGGTCGACGTGGTGCAGACCGCCCTCGACCCCCGCATCCAGAGGGCCTGAGCCGATGACGCCTCCGACCACCCTCGCCTCCGCCGATCCGGGCGCGGCGGCCCCCGCGGAGAGCGCCGAGGCCCCGGTCCAGGCCGGCCGCGGCTACTGGGGCAGCGTCCTCTCCCGCCTCCTGCGCGACAGGGTCGCGATGGCCGCCCTGCTGGTGATCCTCCTGATCGTGCTCGCGGCCGTCTTCGCCCCGCTGATCGCTCCGATGGATCCGTTCAAGGGCTCGATGATCCGCCGCCTCAAGCCCGTCGGCGACGCCACCTACCTGCTCGGCTCCGACGAGCTCGGCCGCGACATGCTGAGCCGCCTCCTCTACGCGGGCCGGCTCTCGCTGTTCATGGGCGTGCTGCCGGTGGTGATCGCCTTCTTCGTCGGGTCGGGCCTCGGCATCCTGGCGGGCTACGCGGGCGGCTGGGCCAACACGCTGATCATGCGGGTCGTCGACGTGTTCTTCGCCTTCCCGTCCGTGCTCCTCGCCATCGCGCTCTCGGGGGCGCTGGGGGCGGGAATCCTCAACTCGATCGTGTCGCTCACCGTGGTGTTCGTGCCGCAGATCACCCGCGTGGCCGAGAGCGTGACGGTCCAGATCCGCAATCGCGACTACGTGGAGGCGGCCCGGATCTCGGGGGCGAACCCGCTCCGCGTGGTGCGGGTGCAGGTGCTCGGCAACGTGCTCGGCCCCGTCTTCGTCTACGCGACGAGCCTGATCTCGGTCTCGATGATCCTGGCCTCCGGCCTCTCCTTCCTGGGCCTCGGCGTGAAGCCGCCGGAGCCCGAATGGGGCCTGATGCTCAACACCCTGCGCACGGCGATCTACGTGAACCCCCTCGTGGCGGCGCTGCCGGGCGCGATGATCTTCGTCACCTCGATCTCCTTCAACCTGCTCTCGGACGGGCTGCGCTCGGCCATGGAGGTGCGCTCATGAGCGAGACGCTCGACCCGCGCGACCGCGGCGGCCCCGCCCAGCCCCTGCTCTCGGTGCGGGGCCTCGTGAAGCATTTCGGGTCGAAGGGCGGGCTGTTCGGCAAGGGGCCGGTGGTGCGGGCCGTCGACGGCGTCGACTTCGACATCCTCAAGGGCGAGACGCTCGGCGTCGTCGGCGAGTCCGGCTGCGGCAAGTCCACCACCGCCCGCCTGCTCATGCAGATCATCGCGCCGGACCAGGGCGACGTCGTCTTCGACGGCGAGCTCCTCGGCTCGCGCGCCCTCGACCTGAAGTCCTATCGCCGGCAAGTGCAGATGGTCTTCCAGGATTCCTACGCCTCGCTCAACCCGCGCCTCACCGTCGAGGAGACGGTGGCGTTCGGGCCGCAATCGCACGGGCTGTCGCGCCGCGCGGCGCTCGGGCGCGCCCACGACCTGCTGCGCCGGGTCGGGCTGGAGCCGCGCCGCTTCGGGGCGCGCTACCCGCACGAGGTCTCGGGCGGCCAGCGCCAGCGCGTCAACATCGCCCGGGCCCTCGCGCTCGAACCGCGCCTGCTCATCCTCGACGAGGCGGTCTCCGCCCTCGACAAGTCCGTCGAGGCGCAGGTGCTCAACCTCCTCACCGATCTCAAGCGCGAGTTCGGCCTGACCTACATGTTCATCTCGCACGACCTCAACGTCGTGCGCTTCATGTCGGACCGCGTGATGGTGATGTATCTCGGCAAGGTGGCCGAGCTCGGCCCGGCCGACGCCATCCTGGCGAGCCCGCGCCACCCCTACACGGCGGCGCTGCTGGCCTCGCAGCCCTCGACCGATCCGGGCGCCCGCATCGAGGAGGCGCCCCTCACGGGCGACCCGCCGAACCCGATCAACCCGCCGCCCGGCTGCCGCTTCCACACCCGCTGCCGCTTCGCCGCCGCGATCTGCGGCGCGCGCGAGCCCGGCCTCGACGAGGTCGCGCCGGGCCACGCCGCCGCCTGCCACAGGGCGGTGGCCGGCTCCGGCCACCCCGAGGCCCCCGCCCTCCCGATGGCAGCCTGATCCATGAACGCACCCCTGCGCAGCCCCGAGGCGGCGGCCGCCGACGCCCTCGTCGAGGTCCGCGGCCTCACGGTGGATTTCCTGGGCGGCCGCAAGCCGGTCCGGGCGGTCGGCGGCGTCGACCTCGACCTGCGGGCCGGCGACGCCCTGGCGCTGCTCGGCGAATCCGGCTCGGGCAAGAGCGTGACGCTGCGCGCCCTGATGCGGCTCCTGCCCGAGAGGCGCACCCGGATCGGCGGCAGCCTGCGGGTCGACGGCCAGGACGTCCTCGCCCTCGGGCGGCGCAGCCTCGCGGCCTATCGCGGCGGCACGGTCTCGATGATCTTCCAGGATCCCGGCCTCGCCCTGGATCCCGTCTACCGGATCGGCGACCAGATCGCCGAGGCGGTGGTCCGCCACGAGGGCGCGAGCTTCGCGAAGGGGCGGGCGCGGGCGCTCGAACTCTTCGAGCGGGTGCACATCCCCTCGGCGTCGCGCCGGCTCGACGCCTACCCGCACGAGATGTCGGGGGGCATGCGCCAGCGCGCCATGATCGCGCTGGCGCTGGCCTGCAAGCCGAAACTGCTCCTCGCCGACGAGCCGACCACCGCCCTCGACGCGACCGTGCAGATCCAGATCCTCCTCCTGCTGCGCGAGCTGCAGCGGGATCTCGGCCTCGCGGTGATCTTCGTGACCCACGATGTCGGGGTCGCCGTCCAGGTCGCGGACCGGGTGGCGGTGATGTATGGCGGCCACCTCGTCGAGGTCGGGGCGAGCGGCGAGGTGATCGGCACGCCCGCCCATCCCTACACGCAGGGACTGCTCGCCTCGCGCATCACGCCGGCCTCGCCGAAGGGCGTGCGGCTCGCGACCATCCCGGGCTCGCCGCCGGACCTCGCCGATCCGCCGCCCGGCTGCCCCTTCGAGCCCCGCTGCGCCCGCGCGGCGCCGCCCTGCCGGGCGGGTCTGCCGCCCCGGATCGCGGTGGCGCCGGGCCACGCGGCGCGCTGCGTCCGCCTCGGCGCGTCACCCTGACGGCGCGAGCGTGGCGGAACCGCCGCGCGACCTCGGCCGTTCCGCGATGGTCGCGTCCGTCGCAGGCAAGTCGCTCCCGTGCCGAAAGCCCCCTTCCCGTCCCGCCGGAGCGATCGCCCGCGATCCTCCGGCGCTTCCCCGTGTCGCGGGGCGCCGCAGCATGCCGCGTTGCGGGGCCGGCCGGCCCTCGCTACCTCCCCGGCCGGCCCGTCGGGGGCCCGGAGGGACGGTGTGAGCGCGAGCGACAGCGCGGTGCGGCGGCCGAGAGCGGCCGCGGCGCCCTGGAACGACCTCGTCGTGGTCTGCGCGAAATGCGCCAAGCGGCAGGGCCTGGGCGGCCGGGTGCGCAAGGACCTGAAGCGGGCGCTCAAGCGCGCCCGCCCCGAGCGCAAGGTCCGCGTCGTCGAGACCGGCTGCCTCGGCCTCTGCCCGAAGCGCAGCCTCACCTTCGCGACGCCGGCCTCCCTGCGGGCCGGGCGCCTCCTCGTCCTCGATCCGGCGACGGAGGCCGAGACCATGGCGGAGATCCTGGTGCCGGAGCCCCACCGGTGAGCGGCGGCCCGCCCGCGGCGACGCGCCGGCTCGCCCGCGCCCTGATGCGGCGCGTCCCCCTGATCGGGGCGCTCGCCGGCCTCGTCCTCGCCCTCTGGCTGGTGAGCGTGCACGATCTCTCCGCGGTCGCCACCGCCTTCGGGCGGATCGGCCCGGCGGGCCTGGCGGCCGTGGTGCTGGTGCGGGCGCTCGTCGTGCTGCTCTGCGGCCTCGCCTGGGCCCGGGTGGCGGGGGTGCCGCAGATCGGTGCCGGGCCCTTCGTGCTGCTGCGCTTCGTGCGCGAGGGCGTGAACGTGCTCCTGCCCGTCGCCTCGGTGGGCGGCGAGGTGCTGGGCGGGCGTCTCCTCACCTTCTGGGGCGTGGCCGGGCCGGTCGCGGCGGCGGGCATCGTGGTCGACCTGTTCTTCCAGATCGTCGGCCTCGCCCTGTTCGCGCTGTTCGGGATGGTCCTGCTGCTCCGGGTCGAGGGCGAGCAGGCGGCGCAGGTCGCGGCCTGGTGCGCGCAGGGTCTCGCCCTCGCCGCCCTGGTCCTCGGCGGCTTCTACGCGGTGCAGCGCTTCGGCGGCGCGGGCGCGGTCGAGCGCCGGATCGCGGCGCTCGGGCGGCGCTTCATGCGCGAGGCCTCCGGGACCGCGCCCGAGATCGGCGTGCAGCAGGCCCTCGACGCGCTCTGGGACCTGCGGCGCTGGCGGGTGCTGGCGGAGGGGTTCCTGCTGCACCTCGCGGCCTGGTTCGCGGGCGCGCTGGAGATCTGGATCGCCCTCACCTGCATCGGGGTGGAGCACGTCTCGCTGACCGAGGCGCTGGTGCTCGAATCGCTCAGCCAGGCGATCCGCTCGGCGGCCTTCCCGGTCCCGAGCGGCCTCGGCGTGCAGGAGGGCGGGCTGGTCCTCCTCGGCGGGCTGTTCGGCGTCGATCCCGGGACGGCGCTCGCCCTCTCGCTGGTCAAGCGCGTGCCGGACGTGGTGCTCGGCCTGCCCTCCCTCCTGCTGTGGCAGGCGATCGAGGGGCGCCGCGAGGCGGTGGCGCGCCCGGCCGCGTGCGGGGCGCGCATGGCGGGGTCGCTGCCGCGGGTGGAAGGCTGAGCGGGATCCGGATCGGTCCTCGCGGCCGTCCGGAGCCTTGCCGGGCCGGCGCGCGCCGCGGAAGCGGTGCGTCGGGCCCGGCGGCCCGGCGAATCCTCGTCCGCGGCGACGCCGCGGCACCGTCGGTCAGGCGGCCCGGACCGAGGCCACGAAGCGCACCATCTCGGCCCGCAGCACCTCCGCCTGGCGCGCCAGCTCGCTCGCCGAGGCCAGGATCTGGTCCGCCCCCGCCCCGGTCTCGGCCGCGGCCCGGGCCACATCCGCGATCGTGGTCGTCACCTCCGAGGTCCCGGCCGAGGCGTGGCTCACCGACTGCACGATCTCCCGCGTGGCCGCGCTCTGCTGCGTCACCGCCGCGGCGATCGCCGCGGCCGTGGCGTTGATCGTCGCGATCGTGCGCGAGATGCCCTCGATCGCCGGAACCGCCCGCTGCATCGTCCCCTGGATCGCCGAGACCTGCCCGGCGATCTCGCTGGCCGCCTTGCCGGTCTGCTCGGCCAGGCTCTTCACCTCCGCGGCCACCACCGCGAAGCCGCGCCCCGCCTCGCCGGCCCGCGCCGCCTCGATCGTGGCGTTCAAGGCCAGCAGGTTGGTCTGGCCCGCGATCCCGGAGATCATCTCGATGATCGCGCCGATCCGCGAGGCGCCCGCCGGCAGGTCCGCCACGATGGCGGCGGTCGCCGTGGCCTCGTGGACGGCCCCGCTCGCCAGCTGGGCCGCGTGCTCGACCTGCCGGCCGATCTCGACGACCGAGCTGCCGAGCTCCTCGGCGGCGCCGGCCACCGCGGTGACGTTGCCGGCGGCCTGCCCGGCGGCGGCGGTGACGGTGCGCGACTGGCGCGAGGCGTGGTCGGCCGAGCCGGTCAGGTGCTGGGCGGTGGCCTGGAGTTCGGTGGCGGCCGAGGACACGACCTGCACGATGCCGCCGACCGAGTGCTCGAAGGCGTCGGCCAGCTCGGTCATGGCGCGCCGGCGCACGGCCTCGCCGTCGCGGCGGGCGGCCTCGGCCTCGGCCTCGAGGGTGCGGTTGCGGGCCAGCCCGTCGCGGAAGACGTGGACGGCCTCGGCCATCGAGCCGATCTCGTCGCGCCGGCCGACGCCCGGGATGGCGGCGTCGAGGTCGCCCGAGGCGATGCGGTGCATGCTGGCGGTCATGGCGGCGAGCGGCCGGGTGACGCGGGTCCGGATGAGCCAGAAGGCGGCGGCGGCGATGGCCAGCATGGACGCGAGGGTGAGCCAGGCCAGCCGGGCCTCGGACCGCGCCCGGGCCGAGAGGTCCTCGATCCGCGCGATCGCGCTGTCGAAGGCGGCGTCGCGCGCCTCCAGCACGATCCGCCACATCTTGAGCGTCACCTCGCGGAAGCGCGGCGCATCCATGCTGAACTGGCCGGTAGCGAATTCCGTGCCGAGCGAGGCGCGCAGGGCCTTGAAGGGCTCGTGGTAGCCGGCGGTGGCCTGCCGGATCGCCTCGCGCAGGGCGGGCGCGGTGGTCGGGCGGGCGCCGGTCGCGGCGATGCGGGTCCAGATCGGGTGCAGCTGCCCGTCCAGCTGGGTGAGCGTGGTGCGGGTCGCCTCGGGCACCGGCTTGCCCTGGACGATCAGGTTCTGGAGGACGCCGCCGATGCGCCCGGCCACGTCGCGCAATTCCCACACGGTGAGAGCGAGATCGCCGGCGCCGAAGGCGACGCCGTCGACCTGCGCGATCGCTGCCAGCTGCGCGTGGATCATGCCGATGATCGCCTCGTTCATCCGGCTCGTGGTGTCGATCGCGGCCTCGGCGGCGTTGCCGCGCTGCGCGATCGGCACGCCGCGGATCATCTCCTCGCTGCGTCGGCGCAGGTCGGCGAAGACCTCCCGCTGGCGGTCGAGTTCGGCCCGAACGGGCGCGAGTTCAGGCAGCGCCTCGACGAGTTGCCCGACCGCGGCCTGCGCGGCCCGGAAGGCGGCGTCGGCCGGCTTGCGGGCGTCGATCAGGGCTTGGCTCTGGGAGGTGTCGCCGGGCGCCACGGTGCCGAGCTGCAGCTGCATGAGGCCGCGCTCCGGATCGGCCGCGGCCGGGATGTCGGCGAGCGCCTTCGCGGCCTTCAGCCGGGTCAGGGTGACCGCGTAGGTGTCGAGGTGCTGCTGGTGTCCGAGGCCGATCCAGAGCGCCAGCCCGCAGCCGAGCAGGGCGAGCGCGAGTACGATCGTCGGAAGCAGCCTTGCGAGCCTCATCATTGTTCCCTGTTCGGCAGATCGACAGCACACGGGTCGGGCGCCGTCCGCGCGGAACGGCGCTGCGCGGATCTGGCCCGACTTGGGACGACGACCGCCGGCGGCTATGCCGGGGCCGACCTTGAGACAAGCCACGTTCCTTGCGGAAATACGTATAAGGCGCGTTTCCTTACGTTTAGTAAGATGCGGTTGGCGTTGTGCTTCGTGCCTCGGGGGCAGCGCCCCGCGGCGGGGCAATGCCGAGCGCTCCTCCCCATCGGTCTTTCCGCCGCTCTCGCCTCGCCCGCGAGGGCGGCGCGAGCCGCGCGGGTGCCGCGCCTCGCCGCGCGGGTGCCTGCGAGCCCTCCGGCCCGGTTCCCGGCGGCCTCGGCCCGGGAGGGGCGTGCGACGGGTTTCGACGCGGCGCGATCGATCGTCGCCGCGCGCCGCGCGCGGCGGGCCGCCCCGCAAGGCACGGGCGGCGCCGGCCCTCAGGTCTGGCCGGGCTTGAGCTGGTAGAAGATGTGACGGCCGATCACGTCCATCTTCTTGAGCCGGCGCGACCAGCGCGGGCGGACGTAGTCGGCGTGGTAATGGGTCGCCCCGCCGACATCGGCGAGGTAGGTGCGGCCCTCGACGACCTCCCGGGCCACGCGCGTCGCGGTGGTCCAGGCGCTCTCGTCGGTGATGCGCAGCGAGCGGCCCTCGCAGGCGAAGGAGAACTGGCAGCCGAGGTAGCGGTGCCGGTTCTGGTAGACCACCCCGCAGATGTTGGACGGGTAGAGCCCGCTCTTGGCGCGGTTGAGCACCACTTGCGCCACCGCCGCCTGGCCCTGCTCGGGTTCTCCGCGCGCCTCGAAATAGACCGCCTCGGCGAGGCAGCGCTGCTCCTTCTCGGCATTGTCGGGCGTGATCAGGGCCGCGTAGCGGCGCCGCGCCTCCTCGGTCGGCAGCACCTCGGGGCTGATCCGCGCCGCATGGGTGAGGCCGGGGCGCGCGTCGAGGCGCGAGGACGGCAGCCCGCCCACGACCGGGGCCGCCGCGACCTCGATCGGGATGGCGTCCGCCGGGGCCGGCGTCGTCGAGGACAATGCGACGGCGCGGGGCACCGCCGGGGTGGCGCCGTCCTGGCGGGCGTCCTGGGTCCGCCCGCCGGTCGAGGCGCCCCGCGTCTCGTCGCTGGCGGCGCTCGACGGGGAACTCTCGGAGGACCGCTCGCCGCCCACCGGCGGGCTCCCGCCCGGTGGAAACGGCACGAAGCCGGTCTCGTCGGGGTCGGGCGTCCAGGTGGCCGGCCCGGGCGTCAGGGCGGCGGCGACGCCGCTCCCGGCGCCGCCGAGCCAGCCCCTGCGCAGGGAAGCGAGGCGCCGCCGCGCGCTCTCCTGGCGCCCAGGCGCGAGGGCGTCCGCCTTGGCCGCGCGCTGCGGCAGCGGCGTCGGCCCGGCATGGGACTTGAGGTCGGGATGCAGCGGCGCCGCGTCGAGGGGCTCGGCGAAGAGCCCGCTTGGCGGGACCAGCCCGCTTGGCGGGACCAGCCCGCTTGGCGGGACCAGCCCGCTTGGCGGGACCAGCCCGCTTGGCGGGACCAGCCCGCTTGGCGGGACCAGCCCGCTTGGCGGGACCAGCCCGCTTGGCGGGACCAGCCCGCTTGGCGGGACCAGCCCGCTTGGCGGGACCAGCCCGCTTGGCGGGAGAGGCGGCGACGCGTGGGCCGAGAGGAGCGCCACCGTGCTGGCCCCGAAGGACGAGTCGACGCCGGCCGCCGCCGTGAACGAGACCAGGACCCCCCCGGCCACGAGCCACGGCGCCGTCGCGGCGCCGATCCAGCGCACGCCTCGCCCTCTTCTCCTGCGCCCTGCTCCCACGTTCCGATCCCACGGCTGTTGCGCCAGAAGCCGCGTGACGGCCGGGGACGATGATCGGGAAGTATGGTTGAGCGGGCGTTAACGGCGGCGCCTCGCCCAGGCGGCGAGGTGCCGGACGGCGTCATCCGCTGTCCGGACGATCACGTCCGGACAGCGGATGAGAAGCCCGCGCGGCGCGTGAGCCAGGCCGACATCCGCCTGGCGACGCAAGCCGTCGGATTCCGGATCAGGCCTCTCCGCGCGGCCTGATCGAGAGCGCCGCCTGGGCGGCGGCGAGCCGGGCGATCGGCACCCGGTAGGGCGAGCAGGACACGTAGTCGAGGCCGACCTCCTGGCAGAAGGCGATCGAGGCGGGGTCACCCCCGTGCTCGCCGCAGATGCCGAGCTTGATGCCCGGGCGCACCGCCCGGCCGCGCTCGACCCCGAGCCGCACCAGTTCGCCCACGCCCTCCTGGTCGATCGACACGAAGGGGTCGGAGGAGAGGATGCCGCTCTTCGTGTAGGGCCCCAGGAAGGTGCCGGCGTCGTCCCGGCTGATGCCGAGCGTCGTCTGGGTCAGGTCGTTGGTACCGAAGGAGAAGAACTCCGCCGTCTGCGCGATGTCGCCGGCCCGCAGGGCCGCCCGCGGCAACTCGATCATCGTGCCGACCTGGTACTCGACCGACGCGCCGGTCTCCTGCGCCACGGCCTTGCCCATGGCGTCGATGCGCGCCTTGACGAGGTCGAACTCGGCCTTGGTGAACACCAGGGGCACCATCACCTCGGGGATGACGGGCTTTCCGGTCCGCGTGGCGGCCTCGACGGCGGCCTCGAAGATCGCGCGGGCCTGCATCTCGGCGATCTCCGGGAACAGGATCGCCAGCCGGCAGCCGCGGAAGCCGAGCATCGGGTTGGTCTCGTGCAGCTCGGTCATCCGGCGGCGCAGCTTGTCGGCCGGCAGGCCCGTCTCGGCGGCGAAGGCCGCGACCTCCTCCTCCTTGGGCAGGAACTCGTGCAGCGGCGGGTCGAGCAGCCGGATCGTCACCGGCAGGCCCGACATGATGGTGAAGAGCTCGACGAAATCCGCCCGCTGGTAGGGGAGGAGCTTGGCGAGCGCCGCGCGCCGCCCCTCGGCGTCGTCCGAGAGGATCATCTCGCGCACGGCCGTGATGCGGCCCTCGTCGAAGAACATGTGCTCGGTGCGCGACAGGCCGATGCCCTCGGCGCCGAAGGTCCGCGCCGCCCGCGCATCCGCCGGGGTCTCGGCATTGGCGCGCACCTTCATGGTGCGGACCTCGTCGGCCCAGCCCATCAGGGTGGCGAAGTCGCCCGAGAGTTCGGGCTCCAGCATCGGCATCTCGCCCTGGATCACCTGCCCGTTGGAGCCGTCGATCGTGACGAGGTCGCCGGCCTTCAGAGTCACGCCGCCGACCGAGAGGGTGCGGGCGTTGTAGTCGACGCGGATCGCGCCCGCGCCGGAGACGCAGGGCTTGCCCATCCCGCGCGCCACCACGGCCGCGTGCGAGGTCATGCCGCCGCGGGTGGTCAGGATGCCCTCCGCCGCGTGCATCCCGTGGATGTCCTCGGGCGAGGTCTCGACCCGCACCAGGATGACCTTGCGCTCGGCCTTCCTGGCCGCCTCGGCCTCCTCCGAGTTGAACACGATCTCGCCGCAGGCCGCCCCCGGCGAGGCCGGCAGGCCGGTCGCGATCACGCGGCGCTCGGCCTTCGGGTCGATGGTCGGGTGCAGGAGCTGGTCGAGCGAGGCCGGCTCGACCCGCCCGATCGCCTCCTGGCGGGTGATGAGCCCCTCGCCGGCGAGTTCGACGGCGATGCGCAGGGCCGCCTTGGCGGTGCGCTTGCCGTTGCGGGTCTGCAGCATCCAGAGCTTCCCGTTCTCGACGGTGAACTCCATGTCCTGCATGTCGCGGTAATGCTTCTCCAGCAGCCCGTAGATGCGCACGAGCTCCGCGTAGGCCTCCGGCATCGCCCGCTCCATCGAGGGCTTGTCGGAGCCGGACTCGATCCGGGCCGCCTCGGTGATGTCCTGCGGGGTGCGGATGCCCGCCACCACGTCCTCGCCCTGGGCGTTGATCAGGAACTCGCCGTAGAGCGCGCGCTCGCCCGTCGAGGGGTTGCGCGTGAACGCGACGCCGGTCGCGGACGTGTCGCCCATGTTGCCGAACACCATGGCCTGCACGTTGACCGCGGTGCCCCAGCTCTCCGGGATGGCGTGCAATTCGCGGTACTTGTTGGCTCGCGGGTTCCGCCACGAGCCGAACACCGCCCCGATCGCGCCCCAGAGCTGGGCCTGCGGGTCCTGCGGGAAGTCCTGCCCGAGCTCGCGCTTCACGATGCTCTTGTACTCGCCGATCAGGTGCTTCCAGTCCTGGGCGGAGAGGTCGGTGTCGAGGTCGAGCCCCTTCGTCTCCTTGTAGTGCTCGAGCGCCTCCTCGAAGGTGTGGTGCTCCACCCCGAGCACCACGTTCGCGTACATGGTGATGAAGCGCCGGTAGCTGTCGTAGGCGAAGCGCGGGTCGCCCGCGCCGCGGGCCAGCGCCTCGACGGTGACGTCGTTGAGGCCGAGATTGAGCACCGTGTCCATCATGCCCGGCATGGAGGCCCGGGCGCCGGAGCGGACCGAGACCAGCAGCGGCGTCTCGGAATCGCCGAAGCGGCGGCCGGTGAGCCCTCCCACCGCCTCCAGGGCGGCGTCGACCTGATCCTTGAGCTCGGGCGGGTACTCCCGCCCGTGGTCGTAGAAGTAGGTGCAGACCTCGGTCGTGATCGTGAAGCCCGGGGGCACCGGCAGCCCGAGATTCGACATCTCGGCAAGGTTCGCGCCCTTCCCGCCGAGCAGGTTGCGCATCGACGACTGGCCCTCGGCCTTGCCGTCGCCGAAGGTGTAGACCCACTTCGCCATCGTGTTCGTCCGTTTGTCCGGGTTGCGACCCCACGCGTCGCCGGGGTTGGACCATCCCAAGGCACAACGCAAGCTGAACGGCGCGCCACGCGCCTGACGCGCGGGCGGTGGGGGCCCTGCTCCGCGACGCGCCGGGGCCGGCGCGGGACCTCAGACCCGGTACCGGCCGTGCCGCTTAACCAGGACGGTCGTCCCGACCGGCACGCGGCCGTAGAGGTCGACGATGTCCTCGTTGAGCATGCGCACGCAGCCCGAGGACATCTGCTCGCCGATGCTCCAGGGCTCGTTGGTGCCGTGGATGCGGAAGAGGATGTCGCGCCCGCCCTGGTAGAGGTAGAGGGCGCGTGCCCCGAGCGGGTTGTCGAGCCCGCCCTTGCGCGAGCGGGGCAGGTCCGGGTTGAGGCCGACCATGGTGCGGGTCGGCCCCCAATCGGGCCAGACGCCCTTGCGGCCGATCGTGGCGGTGCCCTTCCAGGAGAAGCCGAGCTTGCCCACGCCGACGCCGTAGCGGATGGCCTCGCCCCCGTCCTGCACGAGGTAGAGCAGGCGCTCGTCGATATCGACCACGATCGTGCCGGGCTTCTCCGGGCCCGCATAGGCCACGACCTGGCGCCGGTACTTCGGGTCGATCCGGCCGCGGTCGACCAGCGGCACGTCGAAGGGCTGGTCGGGCATCGTGCCGATGTACCAGGCCGCATCCTCGTCGGTCGCCGCGACACCGGTCACCGCCACCTGGGCCGGCCCGCGGGCTTGGCAGGCGGCGAGCGACAGGCTCGCCAGGAGGAGGGGGATCAGGCGGCGCGGCGTCATGGCGGGGAGCGATCCTCGGCGGGCGGTCGGATGCTCCTGCCTAGCCGCTCGCGCGGGCCGCGTGTGTGTCCCGGGAGCCGCAGCGCGCCGCCGAGCGCCCGTCCGGCGGCGACCCCGGCGCGGAACCCGGATCCGAGCCGAACGGCCGCGGCGCTTGAGCGAGGCCGACATCCGCATGGCGACGCAATCCGTCGGATCGCGGATCACGAGCCCGCGCGGCGCTTGAGCGAAGCCGACATCCGCATGGCGAAGCAATCCGTCGGATGTCGGATCAGGCCGCGAGGAGCGGGCGCAGGGCCGCGGCCGGGACCGGGCGGCCGAGAAGGTAGCCCTGCACCACGTCGCAGCCGAAGGCGCGCAGCTGCTCCAGCTGCCGGGGCGTCTCGACGCCCTCGCCCACCGTGACGATGCCGAGGCTGCGGCCGAGATCCGTGACGGCCCGGACGATGGCGGCACTCTGCGGGTCCTCGCCGAGGCGGCCGACGAAGGAGCGGTCGATCTTGATCTGGTCGAACGGGAAGGCGCGCAGGTAGCTGAGGCTGGCGTAGCCTGTCCCGAAATCGTCGATGGCGATCCGCACGCCGAGCGCGCGCAACTCGCTCAGGATCGCGACGTTCGCCGCGTCCTCGGAGAGCAGGACCGTCTCGGTGATCTCCAGGTCGAGGCGCCGGGGGTCGAGCCCGGTCTCGGCGAGGATCGCCGTCACCGAGAGGGCGAGGCCCGGGCTGCGGAACTGCGCGGGCGACAGGTTCACCGCGACGCGCAGCGGGACGCTCCAGCCGGCCGCCTCCCGGCAGGCCGCGCGCAGCACGAAGGCCCCGAGCTCGCCGATCAGGCCGAGATCCTCGGCGAGGGGCACGAATTCGCCCGGGGGGACGAAGCCGCGCGCCGGGTGGCGCCAGCGCAGCAGCGCCTCGCAGCCGAGGATGCGCAGCGTGCGGCAATCGTGGAGCGGCTGGTAGTGCACCTCGAGCGCGCCGGCCTCCAGGGCGGCGCGCAGGTCGGCTTCCAGGATGCGGCGGGCCTGGATCGCCTCGTCCATCGCCGGCTCGAACGCGACGGCGGTGCCGCGCCCGGCCGCCTTGGCGGCGTAGAGCGCCATGTCGGCCCGGCGCAGCAGCACGTCCGGATCCGTGCCGTCGGCGGGCAGGAGCGCGACGCCGACGCTCGCGCCCACCTGGACGGCCTGGCCCGCGACCAGGAAGGGCTGCTGCGCGAGCGCCGCGATGACGCGCCGCGCCGTCGCCATCACCGCCTCCGGCCCGTCCGCGGGCGCGAGCAGGGCGAATTCGTCGCCCCCGAGCCGCGCCACGCTGCCGTCCTGCGCGCAGGAGGCGAGGCGCTGGGCGGCCTGGCGCAGCAGCTCGTCGCCGGCCGGATGGCCCAGCGTGTCGTTGACGAGCTTGAAGCGGTCGAGGTCGAGGCAGAGCAGCCCGGCGCTCCGCCCGTCCCGGGCCTGCGCCTCGAGGGCCGCCACGATCCGCTGCCGGAACAGCACCCGGTTGGGCAGGTCGGTCAGCGCGTCGTGATGCGCCATGTGGGTGATCCGCGCCTCGGCCCGGCGCCGCTCGGTCACGTCCACCAGGGCGGTGAGCGTCGCCGACCGGCCCTCGAAGGGGATGCGGCGCGAATAGGCCGCGACCTCGATCACGCTGCCGTCGCGGCGGCGGTGGCGCGCGGGCGCCTCGCCGCTGCCGGCGCCGCCCGCGACCGCGAGGTCGCGCAGGCTCATGCGCAGGAAGTCCGGCGACGCGTAGCCGTAATGGCCGATCGCGGCGTCGTTCACGGCCAGGAAGCGGCCGGCCTCGTCCGTCACCCACATCGGCAGCGGGTTGGTCTCGAACAGCAGGCGGGCGGATTCCTCCCGCGCCTTGACGTCGCCGATGTCGGTCAGCGTGAGGCCCAGGTGATCCCCGAGGGAGGCGGCCTCGATCTTGAGGTGGAGCACGGCCCCGTCCGCGCGCCGATAGGCCGCCTCGAAGCTCAGGCGCCCGGACGCGCCGGCGATGGGGCGCAGGCGCGCCGTGGTGGCCTCGGCGACGGGGCCCGGCAGGATCGCGGACAGGCGCTGCCACATCAGCGCCGCCGGCCCGCCGATCATCTCGGCCGCGGCCTCGTTCAGCGCCACGACCTGGAAGTCGACGACGCCGCCGGCCTCGTCCCGCACGGCGCTGAGCGCCAGGATGCCCTGGCCGGTGGCGCGCAGGATCGCCTTGAGGAGGTTGGTGCGGCTCGTCTCGCCGAGCAGGCAGAGCAGGACGTAGCGGCCCCCCGTCCGGTCGCGCAGCGGCAGGCCGAGGATCTCGGTGGAGAGCACCATCCCGCCGCTGACCTGGTTGCAGCGCGCCCGCACGGGCTGCCCGCCCGCGAGCGCGTCCCGCAGGATCGCCCCGAGGGAGTGGCCGAGGCCCTCCCCCAGCGCCGCGACCGCGACCCCCTGCGGCGGGCGCCCGAGCCAGGCCTCGAAGGCCTCGCCGCTCCACAGCACGTGCGCCGGATCCTCGCCGGGCAGGGCCACGAGGGCGGCGCGCGGCGCCGCCCGCCGGAGATTGCCGAGAACCACATCCTCGTAGAAGGGCAGGCCGCGCGCGGCGGCCTGCGCGGAAGACCAGCCGCGAAGCAGCGCGTCGGTTGCCGTCGGATCGGTCGCCATGGTCACCGTAATTCCACGCAGAACCGAACCATGTCTCGCGCGGCCGGCGTTACGCTCTGCTGAAATTTTGCCGGCTTTACCCAGAGAATCTGCAGTGCCGGCGCGATTTTGCGCGTCCGGCGTGTTTTGTGCGCCCCTCTCAATCAAAGGGCCACTTCGATCAGGAAGGGTCCGCGCCGCGCGAGGGCGCGCGTCAGGACGTCGACGAGGCGCGGCAGGGTCTCGACCCGGCAGCCCTCGACGCCGTAGCCGCGCGCGAGGCTCGGCCAATCGATCGGCGGATCGTCGAGGGTGAGCATGTCGAGGGCCTTGCGGCCCGGATTGGCCCCCACATGCGCGAGTTCCGCCCGCAGGATGGCGTAGGAGCGGTTCGACCAGATCAGGGTGACGACGTCGAGCCCCTCGCGGGCCTGGGTCCAGAGCGATTGCGCCGTGTAGAGCGCGCTGCCGTCCGCCTGCAGGGCGATGACCTTGCGGTCCGGGCAGGCCACGGCGGCGCCCGTCGCCATCGGGATCCCGAGCCCGATCGCGCCGCCGCTGAGCTGCAGCCAGGTATGGGGCGCGGCGCCCTGCGTGACGGGGAAGAAGTTGCGGCCGGTGGTGATCGACTCGTCGCAGATGATCGCTCCCTCCGGGATCAGGGCACCGAGCACCTGCCCGACGCTGTCCTGGTCGAGGCGCTCGCCGCCCGGCAGGACCGGGCGGGCGGGGGCCGGGAGGTCCGCCGCGGCCGGCGCGCCGACCGCCTCGGCGAGGCGCTCCAGCGCGTCGATCTGGTCCTGCTCGGGGGCGGCCAGGGCGAAGACGTCGCAGGTCGGCGCCGCCAGCGCGGAAGGCTTGCCTGGATAGGCGAAAAAGGCGACCGGCAGCGTCGCCCCGACCAGCATGATGTGCCGGAAGGGGGCGAGCACCGCCCGGGCGGGATCGACCGGGTAGGGCAGCCGCTCGATCGGCACGCTGCCGGCGCCGCGGTCGATCCGGGCGTTCGACGTCATGGCGAGGAGCTGCGCCCCGGTCCGGGCCGCGATCCGGGCCGCGATCCGCCGTCCCTCCCCGCGCACCGCCCGGTCGCCGAGATGCAGCAGCACCGGCTCGCCGCTGGCGAGCGCCGCGGCCGCGTGGGTGATCGCCTCGTCCGGCACCCGCGCCCGCGCCGGGATGGCCGGCACGGGCGCCACCCCGCCTCCCTCCTCCCAGGCGGTGTCGGCGGGCAGGATCAGCGTCGCGACCCCGCCGGGCGGCGTCAGGGCGGCGGCGACCGCCGCCGCGCCGTCCCGCGCCACCTCCCGGGCGCTCAGCCCCGTGCGGAGCCAGGCCGAGACGGGCCGCGCCAGCCCCTCGATGTCGGAGGTCAGGGGCGCGTCGAAGGCGCGGTGGTAGGTCGCGTGCTCGCCCACGATGTTGACCATCGGCGAGCGTGCCCGCCGGGCATTGTGGAGATTCGCGATGCCGTTGCCGAGGCCGGGGCCGAGGTGGAGGAGCGTCGAGGCGGGCCGGTCGGTCATCCGGGCGTAGCCGTCCGCCGCGCCGGTCGCCCCGCCCTCGAACAGGCACAGCACCGCGCGCATCCCCTCGACCCGGTCCAGGGCCGCCACGAAGTGCATCTCGGACGTGCCCGGATTGGTAAAGCAGACCTCGACGCCGCCCGCGACCAATGTGCGGACCAGGCTCTCGGCACCATTCATGGTCATCGGCGGGCGCTCCTCCGTCCCTGTGACGTCGCCGCCGATATAGCGCCGCCCGAGGGATCCCAAAGCCCGCCCGCCCGTTACGGGTGCAAGGCTCGGCCGTTCGGCCCGCGGCCGCTTCCCGGACGCGCCCGCGGTTCCCGCCGGAACCGGGGCGCGCCGGGCTTCCACCCTTACGGCACCGCCCTCGACGAACCGGCATCCGCGTCGTCGGGCGGTGCCCTGCATGGCGGCGAGGCTCCGATGCGACTGTTCCAGTGCCAGTTCTGCGGCAACATCCTGTACTACGAGAACCACACCTGCGAGCGCTGCGGGCACCGGCTCGCCTACCTGCCCGAGACCGGCACGCTCTCGGCCCTGGAGCCGGTGGGCGACGGGTCCTGGACGCCGCTCGCCGCCCCGGACCGGCCCGGCCTGTTCTGCACCAATGCCGAGCACGACGCCTGCAACTGGCTGGTGCCGCCCGGCACGCGCGACGCGTTCTGCCTCGCCTGCCGCCACAACGGCACCATCCCGGACATCTCCGATCCGGGCCGGCTCCTGGCGTGGCGGAAGATGGAATCGGCCAAGCACCGGCTGTTCTACACCCTGCTGCGCTGGAACCTGCCGCTCCACACCCGCGCGGAGGATCCCGAGCACGGGCTGATCTTCAACTTCCTGGCCGATCCGCCCGCGGACGGCCCGAAGGTGATGACCGGCCACGACAACGGCGTCATCACCATCGCGCTCGTCGAGGCGGACGACGCCGAGCGCGAGCGCCGCCGCGCCGCGATGGGCGAGCCCTACCGCACGCTGCTCGGCCATTTCCGCCACGAGGTCGGCCACCATTACTGGGACGTGCTGGTCCGCGACGCCGGCAAGCTCGACGCCTGCCGGGCCGTCTTCGGCGACGATTCCGAGAATTACGAGGAGGCGCTGAAGCGCCACTACGCGGAGGGCGTGCCGCCGAACTGGCAGGAGAACTTCGTCTCGGCCTACGCGACGACGCATCCCTGGGAGGACTTCGCCGAGACCTGGGCGCATTACCTTCACATCGTCGACACGCTGGAGATGGCGAGCGCCTTCGGCATGCAGGTCCAGCCGCTCCTCGACGCGACCGGGACGCTCGCCGCCCGGATCGGCTTCGACCCCTACAGGGCCGACAGCATCGAGCAGGTGGTCAGCACCTGGCTGCCGGTCACCTTCGCGCTCAACAGCGTCAACCGGGCGATGGGCCTCAACGACGTCTATCCCTTCGTGCTGGCGCCCCCGGTCATCGCCAAGCTGGGCTTCATCCACGACCTCGTCCATCGGCGGATCTGACCGGGGCGCCGCCGCCGAGGCCGCGCTGGCGCCGGCTCCCGGACCCGTCCATGATGGGCCGCATGCCCCCGGGGGATGCGCCGACGCCATCGGCGCCTCCCGGCCAGCGGGGCCGGGAGGACAGGACATGAAGCTCGCCAGCCTCGCGCACGGCCGGGACGGCCGCCTCGTCGTCGTGTCGCGGGACCTCACCCGCGCCACCGATGCGTTCATCGTGGTGCCGACCCTGCAGCAGGCCCTCGACGAGTGGGACCGCCACGGCCCGGCCCTGGAGGCCCTGGCCGAGCAGCTGGAGCACGGCTCCGTCCCCTCCTTCCGCTTCCACGAGCACGCCTGCGCGGCGCCGCTGCCGCGGGCCTTCGCGCGCCGCCACGCCGCCGCCTGGCCGGGGCACGTCCGGCTCCTGCGCCAAGCCGAGGGTGCCGAGGCCCCGTCCGATTCCGGCACGCCCCTGCGCCACGCGGCCTCGGACGGGTTCCTGGCCCCGCGCGCGACGCTCCCGGCCGATCCCGCCGCCTCCCTCGACGTCTCCGCGGGCCTCGCCGTGATCACCGGCGACGTGGCCCAGGGCACCGCGCCCGCGCAGGCCGCGGGCGCGGTCCGGCTCGTCACGCTCGTCACCGAGGTGATTCGCCGCGACCGCCTCAAACCGGACGGGCTCGACCTCGACGGCCCCCTGGCGGCGGGCTTCGCGGCGAGCCTCGGCCCGGTCGCGGTGACGCCCGACGAGCTCGGGCCGGACTGGCAGGACGGCATGGTCCAGCGCCCGCTCTGCGTCACCCGCAACGGCGCGCTCCTCGGCCGCCCCGAGGCCGGCTCCGATCTCGGGTCGGGTTTCGGCGAGCTGATCGCCGAGGCGGCGCGCCTGCGCCCGCTCGGGGCCGGCACCATCGTGAGCGCCGGGCCGGTCTCGAATCGCGGCATCGATGGCGGGCCGGGCCGCTCCGTCGCCGAGGGCGGGGCGGGCTTCGCCTCCCTGGCCGAGGCGCGCGCCGCCGAGATCGTCGCGTCCGGCTGGGCGCGCCTGCCCTACCTGGCGCCCGGCGACCGCCTGCGGGTCGAGGTGAAGGACCGCGGCGGCCACTCGGTGTTCGGGGCGATCGAGCACGAGGTCGCCTGAGGCCGGCGCTTCTCGCCGCAAGCGGGCGCCCTCCCTCTCCGGCGCCCGCCCCCTCCTCGACCGCGAGCACGTCCCGATGCCCGATCCCGAACCGCTTCCCGAACTCGCCGAGGTGCTGACCGAGGGCGTCCTGCGCCCGGCGATCCACCTCGACCACTGCGTCATCCACGTCTCGGACTGGGACCGCGCCACGGCCTTCTACAGCGACGTGCTCGGCGCCGAGCCGGTCCCGGTCGGCCGCGGCTTCGCCTACCGCTTCGGCGGCGTGCAGCTCAACGTGCACGGCCCGGGGCAGATCGGCGAGCCGCGCGCCCGCCTGCCGGTGATGCCGGGCGGCAGCGACCTGTGCTTCCGCTGGTCGGGGCCGATCGAGGAGGCCGTCGCCCACCTGGAGCGCCACGGCGTCGCGGTGGAGCTCGGGCCGGTGCCGCGCAACGGCGCGGCCGGCCCGGGGCTGAGCGTCTATTTCCGCGATCCGGACGGGTCGCTGATGGAATTCATCACCTATCCGACGCCGTGAGGCCCGTCCGCGCGGCCGCGTCATCCGCCATCCGCCGCGCGCCGCACGGTCCCGGGCGCCCGCGCGGCGCTGCCACCACCCAGCCGCCTTGATAAGTGCCGTCCCTCCGGCGAGAGACATCTTGTCCCCGGGTCGTCTGCATTCTGTGCCGATCTGCTGGTCAATGAGCCGCTGATTCGGCGAACGGCTTAAATTTTCCGAAAGCCGTGCCGAGTCAGGACTCGCCTATACGGCAGCGCCCCCGGGGCGCCGGCGTGCGGGCGCGTGGAGGCCGGGATGCGGTCCGAGGGCGGATGGGTTCGGCGCGGGGTGACCCGGTCGCGTCGCGTCTTCGCGGCGGACCGGAGCGGCAGCATCGGCATGATGTTCGTCGTCACCCTCGTCCCGGTGCTGCTGCTCGTCGGGGCGGCGGTCGACTTCACCTCCTACCAGAAGGCCCGGACGGAGCTCGACGCTGTCGCGGACCAGGCGGTCCTCGCCGCCGTGAGCGCGGCGGGGATGAAGATGAGCCAGGCGGATGCCGAGGCCGCCATGGCCAAGCTGTTCACGGACGCGGCCGCCGCGCTGCCGAACGTCTCGGCCAGCCCGCGCGCGGCGACGGCCCCGACGACGGACGGGGTGCGCACGGCGAGCCTCACCTACAGCGCCACGATCCGCACGGGAATCATGCGGCTCGCCGGGTTCTCGACGGTCGCCTTCGGGGGCACCGCGACGGCGGCCTCGCCGAATCCGATCTTCACGGATTTCTACCTGCTCCTCGACAATTCGCCGTCGATGGGCGTGGCGGCGACCACCGCCGACATCGCCACCATGGTCGCCAACACCTCCGACCAATGCGCCTTCGCCTGCCACGACATGTCGGCGGGCGGGAACGACTACTACGCCAAGGCCAAGAACCTCGGCGTGAAGATGCGCATCGACGTGGTGCGCGACGCCACCCAGCAGCTGATGGACACCGCGAGCGCCAAGGCGATCGCGGCGGGCCAGTACCGGATGGCGATCTACAGCTTCGGGACGAGCTGCTCCGGGATCGGGCTCAACCAGGTCTCCGCGCTGACCGCCAATCTCTCCACCTCGAAGACCGACGCGGGCGCGCTCGACCTGATGACGGTGCCCTACCAAAATTACAACAACGACCAGTGCACCGACTTCGACGGAATCTTCGCGCGGCTGAACAGCGCGGTGCCCAATCCCGGCAGCGGCGCCAGCGCGGCCTCCCCGCAGAAGGTGGTCTTCTTCGTCTCCGACGGGGTGGCCGACGCGAATTACCCGAGCACCTGCACCAAGCCGACCACCAACGGGCGCTGCCAGGAGCCGATCACGCTCGCCAATTGCCAGGCCCTGAAGGACCGCGGCATCCGGGTCGCGGTGCTCTACACCACCTACCTGCCGCTGCCGACGAACGGCTGGTACAATACCTGGATCGCCCCGTTCTCGAGCCAGATCGCCACCAACATGGCGGCCTGCGCGTCGCCGGACCTGTACTGGCCGGTGAGCCCCTCGGAGGGGATCGCGGACGCGATGAAGGGCCTGTTCAAGAAGGTGGTCGATTCGCAGCGGCGCATCACCAACTGACGCGGCCGGACGTGATCGTCCGGACAGCGGATCACAGCCCCGAGACGAGGTGCCCCCCATCCACAGGCAGCGTCACCCCGGTCATCCAGGCGGAGGCGTCGGTCGCCAGGAGCAGGAAGGCGGCGTCGAGATCCTCGGGCTGCCCGAGCCGGCGCATCGGGATCCGCCTGACGAGCGCCTCGCCGGCCGGGGTGGCGAAGAAGTCGCGGTTGATGTCGGTGTCAATGTAGCCCGGCGCGAGCGCGTTCACCCGGATCCCGTACCGGGCCCATTCGAGGGCGAGGGCCTCGGTCATCTGCACCACCCCGGCCTTCGAGACCGTGTAGGGGCCGACGCCGCCCGCGACCCGCAGGCCGAGGATCGAGGCGACGTTGAGGATCACGCCGCCGCGCGCGGCGCCGCGCCAGCGCCGCGCCGCCGCCACCGACACCGCCCAGACCCCGCGCAGATTGGTCGCGATCACCCGGTCGAAGACCGACAGGTCGGTGTCGAGGGCGGGCCCGCCCTCCGCCACGCCGGCATTGTTCACGACCACGTCCGGCAGCCGGGCGAGGCCCGCGAAGGCCGCCTCGACCGAGTCGGCGTCCGCCACGTCGAGGGCCACGGCCGAGGCCCGGGGGGCACCGGCTTCGCGCAGGGCCTCGACCAGGCGGTCGAGCCGGTCGCGGCGGCGCGCCGCCACGGTGACCTCCGCGCCGCTGCGCGCGCAGAGCCGGGCGAAATGCGCGCCGAGGCCGCTCGACGCGCCCGTCACGAGCACGTGGCGGCCCCGCAGGCCGGCGGCGAGATCCATGGCGCGCTCCCTGTCTGCCCTCAGCCCGACCGGCTCTGGGCGAGCTGCTGGTTCGTCATCTCCAGGCGGTGGGCGAGTTCGCGCATCACCGCGATGGCGATCTGCGGGAACTGGCTCAGCAATTCGAGGAAGACCCTGCGGTCGATGCGCAGCGCCGTGGTGGGCACCACCGCCGTCACGGTCGCCGAGCGGGGCTGATCGGCCAGGATGCCCATCTCGCCCACGAGGGCGTTGACGCCGAGCACCGCCACCCGGATCGGCCCGATCGGGCGGTCGAGGGTGACGGCGGCCTCCCCCTCCAGGATCAGGTAGGCGGCGTCCGCCGCGTCGCCCTGGTCGAAGAACTTCTGTCCGGCCGCGAAATGCACGCGTTCGCTGGTGAAGGCCAGGAGCTTCAGGCGCGGAGGATCGACCTCCCGGAACATCGGCACTTGGCGCAGCGACTGCACCTCGGTCTCGAGCGTCATGCCCCGCATCCCGGCCCCTGACGCGCCGACCTTGCCGCAGCGCGGGTCCGGGCGCCAGCCCCCCGGGGCGGATGGGCGGCCGGCCTCAACCGGAAGTTCGCGCATCCGCGGCGACGGAGGTGCCCCGGGCCCGCAGCACCACGTCGAAATGCGAGGCGAAGCGCTCGTTGGGCAGGACGGCGACGAGGCTGCCCTCGCGGCCGAAATGCTGGACCAGCAGCGTCAGCACCGCCCGGGCCCGGTTCTCGCCCATCGGGCCGAGCGCGCCGTCGAGGACGAGGAGGTCGGGCCGGCGCACGAGGCCGCGCACGAGGCTGATCGCCGCCCGCTGGCCGCCGGTGAGGAAGCGCCCGGCCGGGCCGACCTGGTGGTCGAGGCCGACGCGGGCGACGGCGTCCGCGAGGTTCATGGCCTCGACCGTGGCGGTGATGGCGGCGGTCACGGCGGCGGCGGCGTCCGCGGCCGACTGGTTGATCCGCCCGAACAGCAGGTTGTCGCGCAGCGGGGCCGCCGCGCAGACCGCGTCCGGCTCGTAGAACTCGACCCCGCCCTCGCCGGCCTCGGCGAGCGCCGCGCGCAGGGCCGCGCGGGCCTCGACCAAGCGGGCGCGCAACGCGTCGTCGAGCAGGCCGAGGCGGTGGCGCGGCTCGATATAGGCGAGCGGCAGGGCGATGAGCCGCGTCGCGTCCGCCCCGCCGTAGCGCTCCAGCCCGAGCCAGCGACGCCGGACCCGCGCGAGCCAGGACGAGCCGTGGCGCGCCTCCGAGGCCTCGGTGGCGGTCCGGCGCGCCAGGATCGCCTCGTATTCCGGCAGCTCGTCCGCCGACAGGAAGGAGAATTGCTCGAAGAGCGGGTGGCCCATCGGCAGGCCCTGGAAGATCTCCAGCATCGTCTGGGCAATCTGCTCGCCCATGGTGACGAAATCCTCGGCGAGCCCGCGCTCGTCGAGCACGGCGCGCACCACCGGGTGCTCCGCCATGGCCCGCCCGGTCAGGCTCGCGGTGGTCGGCACGCCGAACAGGAGGTTCTCGCCCACCGTCGCCTGGCTGTTGTAGCGCTCCGGGTCGAAGGGCTCGACGAGGTTCTCCATGCCCTGCGCGGCGAGCCGGGCCCGCAGCGCGCCGCGCGCCTCGATCATGCGGGAGGCGAGGTTCGGATGCCGCTCCGGATCGACCTGCCCGAGGAGGCCGAACCGGTAGACCTCCTCGCCCATGCCGATGCGGCGCAGCCAGCCCAGGATCACCCCGTCCAGGGCCGCCGCGTCCGGCACGCCCGCCTGCGCGTAGTCGATCCAGTCCCCCGACAGGCTCGCCAGCGGGTTGCCGGTGCGCCGGGCCTCCGCGAGGCGGCGGCGGTCCTCGAGGGTCTCGGGCGGCGGCACCTGCTCGGGCGGGCGCTGCAGCCCATAGACGATGTTCTCGCGCAGCGACCCTGGAAACAGGATGGGCTCGACGCTGGCGTAGGCGATGCGGCGCGCCAGCGCCAGCGAGCCCCATTCGCCGAGGTCGTGGCCGCCGACCGTGATCCGCCCGCGGCTCGGCGCGAGGCGGTGGGCGAGGACCCGCGCGAGGGCGCTCGCGGCCTGGCTGCCGTCGCTGACGATGCCCAGCCGCAGGGGCAGCGTGACGGAGAGTGAGACCCCTTCCAGGAGCGGGCCCTGCGATTCCCTGACCCAGAGGTCGTCGGCCTCGAGCGGGCCGACGAGGGGCGTGTCGCGTCCCGGGACCTCGGCCGGCAGCAGGCGGTCCGGCAGGAATTGCTGCACCACCTGCTCGTACTTCACCTGCACGTCGAGCCGCTGCTGATCCCAGTCGATCAGTTCCTTGAGGGGCGGCGGCAGGTCGCGATAGGCGGCGATCACCGCCACGAGCTGGCCGATGCTGAGCTGGCCCTTGAGCGCGAAGTAGCCGCCGATGCAGTAGAACAGGAACGGCGTCATCTGCGCGAGCAGGTTGTTCAGGAACTTGACCATGAACTTGCGCCGGTAGATGCGCAGGCGCAGGTCGAAGAGGCCGAAGAGGCGCTGGCCGATCTCGGCGCGCTCCCACGGCTCGGCCCCGTTGGCGTGGACCGCCTCGATGCCGTCCACCACCTCGCCGACCCGCCCGGCGAGGCGGCGCGAGGCGAGCTGGCGCCGCCGCCCGAGGCGCAGGAGTTCCCGCCGCAGGCGCGGGATGACCACGAATTGCACGCCGACGACCGCGGCCGCCATCAGTCCGAGCCAGACGTTCTGGAGCAGGATGAAGGCCATGGCGGTGGCCGCCTGGGTTCCCAGGAAGGCCGGCAGGATGTAGGCGTCGCCGATGAAGCCGCCGATCGGCTCGACCTCGTCGCGCACGATCGTGGCGAGTTCGGAGGCCTTCGCCTGCCGGATCGACTCGGGCGAGAAGCGCAGGATCAGCGAGAACAGCTGGAAGCGCAGGCGCCGCAGCATGCGCTCGCCGAGCGCCCCCTTGGCCACGTTGATCCAGTACTTGAAGGCGCCGTTGATCAGGACGAGGAGGAGGAACAGGGAGGAGAGCCCGAACAGGAGTTCGAAGCGGTCGACCTCGAACCCGTCGAAGAGCGCCCTCTCGCCGCCGAACCAGTCCGGCACGCGCAGGCGCAGGACGAGGAAGTGGGCGGTCGCGTTGCCCTTCTCGAAGGCGTGGCCCTGGATCGCCTCGTTGACGATGCGCCGCGGCAGGTCGAGGGACGCGAAGTAGAGCGGCAGCGAGGCCAGCACGACGGCGCAGATCAGGATCTGGTCGCGCTTCGAGTGGCGCCAGATGTAGCGGAACAGGCTGCGGTCGAGCCCGCCCGCCGCGTCGGCCGCCTCCGGATCGGTCCCGATCATGGGCGCGGCCCGCGGCGTCGCCCGATCGGCCACCGGCGCGGCGACCCCGTTGCGTCTGAGCGCTTCTGCCCCGTCCATCCGCTCCTGCCCGCTCCGCGCGACGACCCCGTCCCTGTGGCGCCCGCCCCGCGCCGGCACCCGCATGGCAGGATCGCCGACGGTTCGGGGCGGAGCGGGCGGACGCCGCCGGGCCGCCGGCCCGCGCCGTTCCGCAGGTCCCGGCCCGGCCGGACGTCCCTGCCCGAACGACCGAGCGTGACCTCCCGCGCCGGCTCAGTCTAGGCGGGAACCCGGCGGGAGTCGCTAGAGGCTGTGATGGACCGCTCCCGGCGCCCGGCGGGACGTCCGCCCCGGCACGTTGCGGCGACCGGCCGGAGCGGGAGCCGGCCGGGCCGGCGCCGGGGCCGCCCGCCGCCCGCTCCGCGCGGGGCGCGGGTCCCGCGCCCCCCGGGCCGGCCTCACTCCTTCCGGGTCGTCAGCCCGCCGGCCCGCCGCGTGACGACGAGGTCCTGGGCGTGCGGCGAATCCTCCGGGTCGTGGTCGGTGGTCGGCGTAGGGCTGTCCTCGGGCGCGGGCACGGGCGGCACAGCGTCGCAGTTGGGGGCCGGGGCGGTGTCGGGCTGCGTGGCGGCGCGGCGCTGGACCATGTTGGGATTCGTCATCGGGGAGGCTCCTGGCTCGACCGGAGGCGCGGCCACCGCGTCGGCGACGCCCGCTCATGCCGGTCCGGGCGGGATTCCGGCCCGGACCGGCACCGGGGCGAACGTCAGCGCCGGGACACGGTTCCGGCCCCGGCGCCCCCGCCGCCGTCCCAGGCCGGGACGGGGCCGAAGGGGATTAGGAACCATCATTTGCGCTGAAGGTTGAGAGCACGAGGACACCGGCCAAGGAGGCATTCATGGCAACCGGCAATTCGACCTCGAAGCGCGGCTTCGCTTCGATGGACATGGAGCGGCAGCGCGAGATCGCCAGCAAGGGCGGCCGCAGCGTTCCCGCCGAAAAGCGCTCGTTCTCCCAGGATCGCGAACTCGCCTCGTCCGCGGGGCGCAAGGGTGGGCAGGCCTCCGGGTCGGGCCGCTCGAGCGAGGATTGAACCTCATCTGACGCTTCGCCGTGGTCCGGCATGGTTGCCGGGCCACGGCGTCGGCATGCCTCGCCTCACCTTCGCCGGACAAACGAAACGGGCGCCTCGCGGCGCCCGTATCCGTGTCGTCCTCGCCCCGCCGGGGGCGGCCTCAGGCCGCGAGTTGCGTCACCACCAGGTTGCGCTTGAGCAGGGCCGGACAGACCGTGTCGTCGGACGGGCGCGTGACCACCAGCCCGGCCAGCAGCCGCTCCAGGCGCTCGCCCTCGGGCAGGGTCGCGGGCTCGCGCCGGACGCGCTCCGCCGCGGGCGGGGGAGCCGGGTCGTCGATTTCGCGGTAGCCGAGCATGTCTCTCTCTCCATGAACGCGCGTGCGGGGCCGCGGCTCAGCCCGCGGCCGGAGCCAGAGCCGCCTGGGCGAGGCAGCGGCTCGGCAGCAGCCGCCGGGCCTCGTGGCCGGCGAGGCCGCTGATCGCGCCCTCGCAGCCCTCCGGCATGGTGCGGCGCGTGCCGACCTCGCCCGCCGGCGGGCCGGGTGCCCGCTGCACCACCGGCACGCCCTCCCGGGTGCGCAGGGTGACGTGCGGCAGTGCCGTGTCCCGGGCCACCAGCGTGGTGTTGGCGGAGGAATCGGTCTCGAAGACCACGTCGCCCGCCGCGTTGCGCAGCGTGACCTTCGCGGCCCCGAGCCCCGTGATCTCGACCGCCACCGGCTTCTGCGGCAGGCCGGCCGGCCGCGGTGGCGCGATCCGGTCGCCCTTGACAAGCTGAGCCGGGGTCTTGGCCGGCCCGGCCATCGCCGCGAGCGAGTGTTCGACCACTGGCTGCGCGATCAGGGCAAGCAGCGCGGCCGGGGCGGTGATGCTGAAGAAGAGGTGAGCGCGAAGCATACGCGGGTCCTCGGAGCGAAGCTTGACACGTCGATCCGATAACGTCGCGACCGGCCCAGTCGTTCCGTGTGGCCGTGCACGAACGGCACAGTTTTTGGGGCGGATCCGAGTGAGGCCCTTCACGCTTCGTTGACCATGTGCAGGCCGCCCGCCGGCGGCGCATGCGGCCTCGCCGCAACACTCGCCGAAAATCAACGCGCCGGCGCGGGAACCCCGCCGGGCGGGGCGACGTTGATTAGGCAACCCGGCCACCTGGTCCTCCCCGCATTCCCCTTGTGCATCGGCCGGAAACTCAGAACGGGCTGGAGCCTATCCGGCCCGTTTCTTTATGTCGGAGCGACGCAGCGCCCGAGATGATCCCAAAGCCACCTGATGATCCCAAGACCATCTCATGACAAAGGGCCGCCCCGGTGGGACGGCCCTGGCAGGTGTCGCTGCGAGGTCCGGGCGAGATCAGGCCGTTGCCTTGGCCTCGCGGCGGCGGGCGCTCTGCTGGAAGAAGAGGGCTTGGCTGATCACCGCGGAGACGTTGGCGGGCTGGAACGGCTTGGCGATCAGGAAGGCCGGCTCGGGCCGCTCGCCGGTGAGGAAGCGCTCCGGATAGGCCGTGATGAAGATCACCGGCACCTCGAAGGTCTTGAGCAGGTCGTTGACCGCGTCGAGGCCGGAACTGCCGTCCGCCAGCTGGATGTCCGCCAGGATGAGGCCGGGCCTGCGGCCCTCGGCGAGCTTGATCGCCTCCGACCGCGTGCGGGCGACCCCCGTGACGTTGTGGCCGAGCCCCTCGACGAGGGCCTCCAGGTCCATGGCGATCAGCGGCTCGTCCTCGATGATCAGGATCTCGGTCGCCATGTCGGCGGCCAGTTCCCGGCCCGCCTCGTCGACGAGGTCGCGCACCTCCGAGATGTCGACGCCCAGGATCGTCGCGGCATCCTCCTCGGAGAAGCCTTCGAGGCAGGAGAGCAGGAAGGCTTGCCGCGGCAGGGGCGTGATCTGGCCGAGCCGGACCTCGGCGGGCAGGTCGTGCTGCACTTGGTCGCTCTGACCGTTCACCGACAACGAGTTCCAGATCCGCGTGAAGACCCTGAACAGATCGGCCTTGACGTTCGCGCTGCGGCCCAGTGTTTCGGGCTCGTTGACGAGCGTTTCGAGCGTCGCGGCCACGTAGGCATCGCCGGCCACCTGGCTGCCCGTGAGCGCGCGTGCGTAGCGGCGCAGGTACGGCAGGTGCTGCACGACGAGTTGTGCTGTCGACATTCAGTTCCCCTTGAGAGTGGTGTCCGTGTGCGAAGACCCTGATCCACAACGCCGCGCCCGCGCGATCGTTCCGGTTCCGTGGAACCGCCCCGGCCCGGACGCGTTGTCGGCGCAAGAGCGCGTGTTGGTCAACAAGCGCCGCAGTATCGCCCTGCCCGTCTGCCCGGGGGCGGGGCGAAGGGGATTTGCATGATCGATGGCAAGGGGATGGGCGGCGCGCAGACGCCGGCGGACCACGGGGTCGCAGGCGGGTCCGATCAGCCTGGGCTCGATCGACTCACTCAGGGCAGGCTCGGCTCCCACCTTCGCGCCATGTACGACGAGCTCGTGCAGCAGCCGATTCCCGAGCGCTTCGTCGAGCTGCTGGCCAGCCTCGACCAGCCCGCCGAGACCTCGAAGAACTCCTGAGGCGCGCGGCCGCGGCTCGTCCGCTCCCGCACGACGAGGCTCCGGCCATCCTGGGCCGGGGGCCGGCTCGCCATCGTCGGGCTGACATTGCGACGACGTCCCGGAGCAAGCCTCCTTGGGCCCGGGGCCCCTTGGGCCCGCGCCCGCGCAGTTGCGGGGCAAGACCTGTTCAGGTCTGGTCCCGCACGTTGCTGGCCGCCGAACCGATGACGACTTCGGCGGCCGAGGCTCAGAGCGTGGAGGAGCGTCCGCGCAGCAGGCCGACGATGGCCGAGATCGCGAACAGCACCACCGCGACGAAGAAGATGATCTTGGCGGCCTCGACCGCCGTCCCGGCGATCCCGCCGAACCCGAACAGCGCGGCCACCAGGGCCACCACCAGGAAAGTAACCGCCCAACCCAGCATGGCGCGAACCTTTCGTATGGTCGGATCATCGGCCCGCGGCCGATCTTGAGCTTACAAACGTCAAGCCTGTCTCCCGGTTCCGCTTTGTCGCAGCGACAGGGGCCGAATCCGCCCCCATCTTGGGGAAGCGGAACCCCGGTTTCGTGCCGCACGTTGCCGAGGCGAACCATTGGAGGCGCTCGATGAACCGATCCCTTGCCCTGCAGGCCGGCCTGGCCCTCCTGATCGGGCTGATCCTGGTCGGGTTCGTGGAGGCCGGCGCCCTCATCCCGGCCATCGCAGCGGGTGCGGCCCTCGCGGCTGCCGCGGCGGCCCTGCGGGGCGTGGCGCAGCCCGCGCCGGTTCCCGTCCCGGTGCGGGCCCGTCGCGGAAGACGCGGCGGCTGAGCCCGGCCCGACACCCGTCGCGGCCCGCCTCCCGCGCCCGGCCGGGGCTCGCGAGGGCGAAGAACCGTCGCATGCGGGCGTGCCTGTCCGACGCGGCTCTGCCCCGAACCGGAGATCATGAAGCGAGACAGTCGCGGTACCCGAGCCCTCCCCCGACACGAGGGAGAGCGTGGGCACCGCGGGCGGCGTGACACGGTATTCCGTTGCCGGGGGAGCAGGGGTCGGGCAAGGCTGCCGTCCGCCGTATTGAGTTAGTTCCTAGACATCGGCATTGCAAACTCGACACCGCGAGACCGGACGATCGATTTCAAGTCTCCTCGCAGAATAGCTCGTGAAATTATGCTTGAGTTGTTGTTTCCGCGCCATTCTTGACGCGGTGCCGGCGACCACTTTCGGTGAATGACGCCGGCAGCGGAACCCTCTGCCCTTCGTCTGGCCGGGCGGCGCCTGAAATTGATGCAGCCCTCGGTGTTTCGTGCCGATTGCTTGCCGGCTCGACTCGGTCGTATCAGCGCCGAGCTTGTCGGGGAGACGTCATGGGCATGCGGTCTTTGTCGAGCGGCCGGTCGGTGCTGCGCACGAGCCTGCTCGGGGCGCTGATCGGGCTCGGCGGGGCGGTGGGAACGACGACGCTGGTGCGCGCCGCGGATGATGCCGGACTCTTCGAGTTCCTCTTCGGCACGGCTCCCCGCGCGGCCGCCCCGCGCCTCTTCGAGGTGCGGCCGGCCCCGCCGCGCGCCGCGCGCGCCTCGCAAGCGCCGCCGCGCCGGCGCTGGGCGTCGCGCCCGGCGCCGCGCGCGGTCCAGACGATGCGGCCGAGACTCGCCGCCGCCGGCCGCGCCGCCCCGCCGGCGCCGCACGAGAGGGGCGGGAGCCGCTCGGTCTGCGTGCGCACCTGCGACGGCTACATGTTCCCCTTGGCGACCCTGCGGACGAGGGCGGATGCCCCCGCGCACGAGGCGGCCTGCGCGGCCGCCTGCCCGGGCGCCGAGACCCGCCTCTACACCGTCGATCCCGGGCAGGAGCTCGACCGCGCGGTCGGCCTGGACGGCCGGCCCTACCGGGACGGCGCGAGCGCCTTCCTGTACCGCAGCCGCGTCGTCGCCGGCTGCTCCTGCCGGCCGGACGGGGCCCTCGTCGCGGCTCCCCTGCCCCTCGACCGCGACCCGACCCTGCGCGCCGGCGACGCGGTCGCGACCCGGAGCGGCGGGCAGGTCTTCACGGGGCGCAGCGGGACGGTGCGGCCGCGCTTCGTCGAGTTCCGGCGCGCCGAGATCCTCCCGGCGGCGTGGCGCCGGGACCTCGACCGCGCCCTCGACGTGTCGCGCCGCGAGCGCGAGCAGGCGAGCTTCCGCGCAGAGCTCGGCCGGGCGCAGCGGGCCGAGCTGCGCCCGGTCCGCGTCGCCCAGATGGCGAGCTTCGCGGTGCTGGCGACGGATGCCGGCTTCGCGCCGGTGCGCGTCGTGGTCCCCTCGCCCTTCCGCTGATCAGGGCGCGGGCTCCCCCGCGATCCCGGGCTCCCCTGCGATTCGCGGCGCGAGCCGGCGCGCCCGCGCGATCCAGTCGGCGACCATGCGCGGCGTCGGCGACACCGGGCAGTGGCCGCGCTCGGCGTTGAGCGCCGCGAGCCGCCCGCCCAGGGAGGCCGGCTCCTCGCGGGCGAGGTCGCCGACCGTGCGGATGCCGGCGGATTCGAGCAGTTCCGCCATCGGGCGGGCGAGGCCGTGCACCCGGAAGAGGTCGCAGCGCTCCGCCCAGCGCAGCAATTGCGCCGCGTCGATCCCGGTGCTGTCGGCGAGGCGCCGCCGGTCCGCCGGGTCGCCCGCACGGGCGAGCAGCGCGTCGCTGGTCGCGATCCCGGCCGCCCGCAGGCGATCCGCCAGGAAGGGCGCGATGCAGCCGATGGTCTCGATCAGGTACGCCACGACCCATCCAGCGGGATCACGTCGCTCGCGTCACGGTAGCGCGGCGGGCCCGCACGGTCCAGTTCGGCGCGGCGCTCGACAGCCGCCGCTCGCGCCGGTAACCCGGGACGGTGCCGAGGACGAGGGGGGACCCCGGGTGAGCGCTTCCGACGACGCCGAACCGCCGGCCTTCTCCCGCGACGCGCCCGCGCCCGGGCGGGTCGAGGCGGTCTCGCCGCTGATCCGCCGCCTCGTCTGCCCGAACGGCGGTCCCTTCACGCAGACCGGCACCTGCACCTACATCGTGGGGCACGGCCGGGTCGCGGTGGTCGATCCCGGTCCCGAGGAGCCGAGCCACGTCGAGGCCCTCCTCGCCGCGCTCGGCGACGAGACCGTGGCGGCCATCGCGGTGACCCACACGCATCGCGACCACTCGCCGGCCGCGCGCGCGCTGAAGGCCGCGACCGGCGCGCCGATCGTCGGGTGCGGCCCGCACCGCGCCGCCCGGGCGGTGCGCGGCGGCGAGAGGACCATCCTCGACGCGGCCGCCGACCGCGACCACGGGCCGGACGTCGCGCTCGCCGACGGCGAGCGGATCGACGGGCCGGGCTGGACCCTGGTCGCCGTCGCGACGCCGGGCCACACCATGAACCACCTCGCCTTCGCGCTGCCCGAGGACGAGGCGCTGCTCTCGGGCGACCACGTGATGGGCTGGTCGACCAGCATCGTCGCGCCGCCGGACGGCGCCATGGGGGCCTACATGGCGTCCCTGGACCGCCTGAGGGGCCGGCCCGAGCGCACCTACTGGCCGGGCCATGGCGGGCCGGTGCGCGAGCCGCAGCGCTTCGTGCGCGCCCTCGCGCATCACCGCCGCGCCCGCGAGGCCGCGATCCTCGACCGCCTGGGCGCGGGCGGGCGGACCATCCCGGCGCTCGTCGCGGAGATCTACCAGGGGCTCGATCCCCGGCTCGCCGGGGCGGCCGCGCTGTCGGTCTACGCCCATCTGGAGGACCTCGTCGCCCGCGGGCAGGCCGCGACGGACGGGGATCCGGCCCTCGACGGCACCTACCGGCCGGCGTGACGCCTCGTACCAACGCCCCAGAATGCTGACGCATCGGGCCGTTGACCATCCCGGATCGTCGACACCAGAGGCTCGGCGACGATCCGAGAACGGACCCAGCGGTCATGAGACATGACCGCCGGTGTCACTTCACCGCCAGCGCGAGGTTCGACAGCTCCTCCAGGTAGGAGCGGATGTGGTCGGCGTTCTGGCCGAAATCGCGGTCGCCGTAGCGCGAGGCCGAGCGCACGTCGATGCGGGCGCCGTCGGCGCGGGGCCTGACCCGGACGGTGACGTCGTAGGGCAGCCCGAGCAGGCGCGAGCGCACCACCGCCTCGATGCGGCCGTTGCCGACCCGCCCGCCCGGCTTGATCGCCTCGATCACCTGCCACTTGCGGTTCCCGGCCGCCTTGAGGGCGAGGGCGAAGGCCTCGTTCGGCCCGAGATCCAGGGTGAGCGGGGCGATCTGCGGATAGGCCTCGCGCTGCAGGGCGCGGGCGGCGGGTGGGATCTCCGGCGGCAGCGCGCCGCCCCGCGCCGCGTAGGCGGCGCGCGAGCGCGAGTAGGAGGGCGGATCGGCGACGTCGGTGGCGATGTCGGTGAGCCGCGGCAGCACTGCCCCGCGGACCGCCATGTAGCCCGGATAGGCGAGGACGAGCGCCGCGAGGAAGAGGCCGCCCAGGGCGGTGCGCAGGCCCCGCGCCCCCTCGTTCCAGACCCGCACGAAGGCCCCGAGCGCGAGCGCCACGGCGAGCAAAGCCACGGCGATGCCCGCCCCGAGGGCGGCGAGGGCCGGCCCGGTCTCGGCCCGCGGATCCCGCACCAGCAGGAGCGCGATGGCCACCACCGCGACGGCGAACCAGCCGCAGCGCAGCGCCCACGGCGCCGCCCGGGTGACGGGCTCCTCGACGATCAGGCGACGCATGCGGGGAGCGCGGGATCAGCGGTCATCGCCCCTCCCTAAAGCGGTCCGCGGCGCCGCGAAACCCCTCCTGTCCCCTCACGCCGTCCCGGGGAACCGATAGTCCCGGAACTGGTCGCGCAGGGCCGTCTTCTGGATCTTGCCCGTCGCCGTGTGGGGGATCTCCTCGACCAGCACGACGTCGTCCGGCAGCCACCACTTGGCGATGCGCGGGCTCATGAAGGCCAGGATGTCGTCCTTGTCCGGGACGCGCCCGGGCTTGGGCACCACGACGAGGAGCGGGCGCTCGTCCCATTTCGGGTGCGCCACCCCGATCACCGCCGCCTCCGCGACGTCCGGGTGCCCGACGGCCAGGTTCTCCAGGTCGATGGAGGAGATCCACTCGCCCCCCGACTTGATCACGTCCTTCGAGCGGTCGGTGATCGTCATGTAGCCGTTGGGGTCGATCGTCGCGATGTCGCCGGTGTCGAAGAAGCCCCGGTCGTCGAGGATCGGCGTGTCGTCCCGGAAATAGGCCGCCGCCACGGCGGGGCCGGCCACCTTGAGGCGCCCGAAGGTGGTGCCGTCCCAGGGCAGGTCGCGGCCGGCATCGTCGGTCAGCCGGAACTCGACCCCGAAGGGCGGGTAGCCCTGCTTCATCTTGAGGTCGAGGCGCGCCTCGCCCTCCAGCTGCGACACCTCCGGCTTCAGCGAGCAGAAGGAGCCGATCGGACTCATCTCGGTCATGCCCCAGGCATGGGTGACGCTCACGCCGAACTCCCGCTCGAAGCGCTCCGTCATCGCCCGCGGGCAGGCCGAGCCGCCGATCAGCACGCGCTTCAGGTGCGTGATCCGGCCCCCGGTCGCGTCGAGGTGCTGGAGGAGGCCGAGCCACACCGTCGGCACCGCCGCCGTGACGGTGACGCCCGTCGACTCCAGGAGGTCGTGCACGGAGGCGCCGTCGAGTTTCGGCCCCGGCAGGACCAGGGCCGCCCCCGCCATCGGCGCCGCGAAGGCGAGCGACCAGCTGTTGGCGTGGAACAGCGGCACCACCGGCATCGCCACGTCGCGGCTGGAAAGCCCGATATAGTCGGGCCCGTTATTGGCCATCGCGTGCAGCACGTTGGAGCGATGCGAGTAGAGCACGCCCTTCGGATTGCCGGTCGTGCCCGACGTGTAGCAGAGCCCCGCCGCGCTGCGCTCGTCGAGCTGCGCCCAGGCGAAATCCGCGTCCGCCTCGGCGAGCCATTCCTCGTAGGCGACCGCGTTGCGCAGGGACGTGTCCGGCATCCCGGCCGCGTCGGTCAGCACCACGAAGCGCTCGATCGTCGGCAGCTGCTCGGCGAGCCGCTCCACCAGTGGCACGAAGGTGAGATCGAGCAGGAGGATGCGATCCTCCGCGTGGTTGATGATGTAGGCGATCTGCTCGCCGAACAGCCGCGGGTTGACCGTGTGGTAGATCGCTCCGAGCCCGGTGATGCCGTACCACGCCTCCAGGTGCCGCCAGGTGTTCCAGGCCAGGGTGGCGACCCGGTCGCCCGCGCGGATCCCGTCCCGCTCCAGCCGCTTGGCGAGCCGCAGCGCCCGCCCCCTCACCTCTCCGTAGGTGGTCCGGTGCATCGGTCCCTCGACCGAGCGGGAGATCACCGCGCGGTCCCGGTGCTGGGAGGCGGCGTAGTCGATGATGCGGTGGATGAGCAGGGGCCAGTCCTGCATCAGGCCGAGCATGGCGTCGTGTCCTTCCCTCTGGCGGGCGCGTCGGCACGCCCTGTCCGGCCGGCCGAGCGGCCGGCGACGGGCGGCGAGGCCCGTCGCGCCCAGTCTAGCCGATTTCCCGCGCCAGGGGATCGCGGCGAGAGCGTCGCCCGCGCCGTCGCGCCTCGCCGCGCGTCCCGGCGCGCAAGGGTCGGGGTCGCTGCGCGCGCTTCGCACGGTTGGTGTCGGTCGTGCGAAGGGGCACCGCGTGCCGGCCCGACCGGGCGATCGACCCCGCGCTCAGACCCGGCCGGCGAGTTCGATCGCGAGCAGCGCCGCGAGGCTGAGCAGCGCGAGCGGGATCTGCATCGGCCGCAGCCGCGCGAAGTGGCGCGGGGCCTCGCCGGACCGGGCCGCCAGGGGATCGAGGACGACGATGAGGCCGTAGCCGGCGAGGAGCAGCGCCGTCGTGGCGGTGGCGCGCCCGAACAGCAGGCCCGCGAGGGCCGCCAATCCGAGCCCGAACAGGACCATCATGGTGGCGATCTGCGTGGCGGTCGGTCCGCCGACCGTCCGGAAGCTGAGGCCCCGCCGCACGCCCGACAGGAAGGTAAGGATGGCGCCGCCCCACAGGAGCGTGAGGCTGACGATCAGGCGCCGGGTCTCGCCCGCGCTGGCGAGCGCCGCCGCGGCCCCGGCGACGAGCGGCAGCATCGGCCCGAAGCCGTAGAGGAGGCTGAGCCAGGGGATCCGCGGCGAGGCGTCCTCGCGGGTGGGGTGGGGTCTCATCGGGCCGGGGCCCCCGGGGGCTGCCGCCCGTCGAGGTCCGGGTTGCGCCGCCGCAGATCCTCCGTGAGGACGTCGCCGAACACCGACCACAGGGTGAGCGGCAGGCCGCTCGCCGCCGCGAGGCCGTCCACGCGCCCCGCCCGGGCGATGAACCCCGCCCCGGCGGCCACCACGAGCGCGCCCTCCGCGACCCCGCCCGTGAGGCTGCGCGCGCCGAAGAAGACCTTGTTGTAGGCGGTGACCAGGGCGAGGGTGAGGGCCCAGAGGGCGATCGCCTCGTCGCGGGCCGGCGAGCGGGGCTGGCGCATCAGCCGGTAGGCGCCCGCCGCCATCAGCGTGAGCAGGACCGGCCAGCCGCCGGCGAAGACGGGGTCCGGCGGCTTCCAGGACGGGGTGTCGAGGCGGCCGTACCAGCGGGCGATGTCCGGGTGGCTCGGATCGGGGCTGTAGCGGCGGCTGACCAGCCCGCTGAGCAGGAGCGCGCCCCCGACCGCGACGAGCGCCGCGCCCGGCGACAGCGCACCGTCGCGCCGCGGGGGCGGCGCCGCGCGGGCGCCCGGCGCCCCGCGGGGGCGCGGATCGGCGATGCGCCGCCCGCGCGGCGCCGGTGGAGGATTCGGCCATCGGGTGATTCCGGGACTGCGCGGCCCTGCCGGCCGCCCTCCCCCAACGTCCCGCCGCGCGGCATGTTCAAGCGGGGCCGCCCGTGCTGGTCCTCGACCGGGACCGGACCGTCGTGAAGACGGTCTTCGGCCAGCGCCCCCGGAAGGTCCTGCTCCGGGGCGAGATGGTGCTGCGCAAGCGCGCCGCGCCGTGAGCCGCGCGCCTCACCCGGCGGGCGCGGCCCGCCCCTCGGCGGCGCGCTCGGCGAGGTCGTCGAGGTTGCGCCGCATCTGGTCGAGCGAGAAGGCGATCCAGAAGATCTGCCCGACCTCGTCGGTCGGGAGGTCGCGGGTGAGCCGGCGGCGGCGCATCTCGTCGATCGCCGCCCGGTAGGCGGCGATCGCCCGCGGCAGGGCCGGATCCTCCTCCGGGGCCCGGGCGTCCTGCTCGAGGCAGGCGGCGATGCCCCGCAGGCGCGCGGCCGCGGCCGAGGCCGCCGCCGCCCAGGGGGCCGCGAGGTCGGCGCCGAGATCCGCCTCGCGCGCGGCCCGGCGCAGCATCACGACGTCGTGGCGCAGGCGCAGGAGCGTGCGGGCGAGCGGCTCGGGATCCGGGGCGGCGGCGAGGCGGCTGCGCCGCTCGCGGGCGGCCTCCCCCACCAGCACCTCCAGCCGGTCGAGGCTGCGCCGCGTCGCGAGCGGCAGCCCCTTCGCGTCGATGGCGGCGTCGTCGCGGCGCGCCAGCACCTCCAGCTGATCGGCGAGGAGGCGGGCGGTCCGCGCCGCCTGCTCGCGCACCACCCGCGCCGCGCGGGCCGGCGCGACCACGAGCGAGACCGCGAGGCCGATCGCGCAGCCGAGGCCGACCTCCAGGATCCGGTCGAGCGCGAAGGCGATCGGGCCGAGCGTGCTGCCGGTGGTGCTCAGGAGCACGATCACCGCGGTGATCGGCGCGACCCGGAACCCCGCCGACTGCGCCGCCGCGACGGAGAGCGGGCCGATCGCCAGCAGGAGGGCGACCGCCGTGGTGATCCCGCCCTGGTGCGGGACGGCGAGGGCGACCGCGCCCCCGTAGACCGCGCCGAGCACCGAGCCGAGGAAGCGGTCGAGGGCAGCCTTCAGCGAGGAGCCGACGCTGCTCTGGGTCACGATCAGCGCGGTGATCACTGCCCAGAAGGCCTGCGGCAGGCCGAGCCCGGCGGCGAGCCCGAAGGTGGCGAGGCTCGACACCGTCATGCGGGCGGCCTGGACCAGCTTGGCGCGGTTCCGGGACAGCCAAGCCTCCAGGCGCGCGGCGCCGCTCGCGTCGATCGTCATCGTGCCTCCGCGGATGGCGCCTCTTCGACGCCAGCGGGGGCCGGCCTGTCAACCGCGCCGGCGCGCTTCGCCCGCCGCCCCGTTGCAAGCGTGTCCGCTCTCGGCTCTGTTAGGCGGGAAGAACGGGCCCGCGATGATGCGCGGCGCGTCGCCGGGCGCGCCGGGGCCGGGCAGAGCGCAGGGGGTGGGTGATGGGCCGGACTTTGTGGGCCGGGATCGGGATCGTGGCCGCGGCGCTCGCGGCCGCGCCGGCCGCGGCGAGACCCCTCGCGGCGATCCGCGAGGCGGGGGTGCTGCGGGTCGGCCTGACCGGCGACTACGCGCCCTATTCGCTGAGGCGCTCCGAGGGCGACGTGAAGGGCGCCGACGTCACGATGGCGCGGGATCTCGCCCGCAGCCTCGGGGTCTCGCTCGAGATCGTCCCGACGACCTGGAAGGGCCTCAAGGACGACCTCCTCGCCGACCGGTTCGACATCGCCATGGGCGGCGTCTCGGTGACGTCCGACCGCGCCGCGGTGGCGGATTTCTCGGTGCCGGTAATGACCGACGGCAAGCGCCCGATCGTGCGCTGCGCCGATGCCGGGACCTACACGAGCATCGCGGCGATCGACCGGCCCGAGGTGCGCGTGGTGGTCAATCCCGGCGGCACCAACGAGCGCTTCGCGGCCGCCCACTTCCCGCACGCCGCCGTGCGGCTGCACCCGGACAACCGCACGATCTTCGAGGAGGTCGCGGAGGGCCGCGCGGACCTGATGGTCACGGACGGGGCCGAGGTCGATTACCAGGCGCGGCGCCACCGCGGCGTGCTCTGCCCGGCCACGGTGGCGGATTCCTTCGACCACGCCGACAAGGGCTACTGGATGAGCCGCGACCCGGCGCTCAAGGCGGCGGTGGACGGCTGGCTCAAGGCCGCCCTGGCCTCGGGCGCCTACGACAGGGCGCTCGAGGCCGCGGCCGAGTAGCGGACCGCCTCAGGCGGCGCGGATCTCGGCGAGGAAGCGGTCGGTCCCGGCGGAGAGCTGCTCGGATTGCCGCGACAGCGCGCTCGCCGCGCCCAGCACCTGGGAGGCGGCCTCCCCGGTCTGCGCGACCGCGCCCGCCACCGCCCCGATCGTGTCCGTCACCGCCCGCGTCCCGCGCGACGCCTCCGCCACGTTGCGCACGATCTCCTGCGTCGCCGCCCCCTGCTCGGTCACCGCCGCGGCGATCGCCGAGGCCACGCTGCGGATCTGCCCGATCCGCTCCGTGATCCCGCCGATCGCCGTCACCGCCTGGCGCGTCGCGCCCTGGATCTGGCCGATCTGTCCCGAGATCTGCTCGGTCGCCCGCGCGGTCTGGCCGGCCAGTTCCTTCACCTCCGCGGCCACCACCGCGAAGCCGCGCCCCGCCTCCCCGGCCCGCGCCGCCTCGATCGTGGCGTTCAGCGCCAGCAGGTTGGTCTGGCTCGCGACCGAGGAGATCAGCCCGACCATGTCGCCGATGCGCGCGGTGCTCTCGCTCAGCGCCCGCACCAGCTCCTGCGTGTGGTCGGCCTCCCGCACGGCCGCCTCGGCCAGTTCGGCCGAGCCCTCGACCTGCCGGCCGATCTCGCTCACCGAGGCGCCGAGTTCCTCGGCCGCCGCCGCCACGGTGCCGACATTCGCGCTGGCCTCGTCGGCGGCGCGCGCCACGGCGGTCGAGCGCCGGGCGGTGTGGTCGGCGGTCGCCGTCATGGTCTCGGCGGTCGCCTGCAATTCGGTGGCGGCGGCGGCGACCTGCGCGACGATGCCGCCCATGCCGCGCTCGAACTCCTCGGCCATGCTGCGCATCGCGTCGCGGCGGGCGCGCTCGGTCTCGGCGCGGGCCGCCTCGTCGCGGGCACGCTCCTCCAGGGCGCGGCTCTGGAGGCCCTCGCGCAGGGCGACGACGGCGGAGGCGATCTCGCCGATCTCGTCGCGGCGTCCGACGCCCTCGACCGCGGCGGCGATCTCGCCGGCGGCGAGGCGGCGCAGGGAGGCGGTGAGGCTGGCGAGCGGCCGGGCGACGCCGCGCCCGAGCACGCCGGCGACGGCGACGAACAGGAGGGCGACGGGCAGGATCTTCCAGGCGAGCGAGCGCACCTCGCCCCACAGGGCCGCGTCCACATCGTCCACGTGCAGCCCCGAGCCGACCAGGATCTGCCATTCGGGGATCCCGATCACGTAGGTCACCTTCAGGGTTTCCTCACTCTCTCCCGGTTTCAGCCAGTAGAACTGCGAGGATCCCCGGCCGTTCCGATTGACAAGATCGACCATTTCTCGGGTGATCTGGGTGCCGAATTTATCTTTCAGGTCCAGCATGCTCTTGCCTTCGAGCTCGCGCCGGATCGGATGCATGACGCTGCGGCCATCGAAGTCGTAAACGTAATAGTAATTGCCGCCGTCGAAGCGGGCCATCCGGAGGGTCTCGAGGGCGGCCCGGCGCGCCTCGCCCTCGCTCATCTCGCCCGCCCTCGCCCGGGCGAGGTAGCCCTGCAGGATGGTGGCGGCGGCCTCGACGGCGTGCTGGATCTCGCCGCGCTTCTGCTCCAGCATCGCACTGCGGATCTGGGTCAGGGCCAGCCCCATCGAACCCCCGAGAAGGAACAGGGCGGCGAGCGCGAGCGCCACGAAGCGGTGAACGAGGCGAAATCTGAGCGGCATGGAGACCTCGGTTGGGTATGGCTTCATGCAGTTTGGTCAACTTGCCTTAAAAACTTCGTAACCTGCGCTTCAATCATCTTCGTCACAGCTTCCAGCCCAGTGTGTAATTTCTCCAATAATTTTTTTCGTACATCGCGATGACTTTGCGAGAACGATTGATCCTATCAGTTTTTTGCGAGTATATTTTGACAAATTCCACTGAATTGTCGGGTAAAGCATCGTCCCTATGCGGCATGTGAGGGCTGATTCTGCCTCGCCTTATTGGTTCGAGAGGGGTTCCTGGCGGGTGGGATGCGCGCCGCCTGGCTCGGACTGATAACGGGATCCGGGTGCGCCGTCCTCGGATCCCGCGCGAGCGTCGCGCCTCAGGCGGCGCGGATCCCGGCGAGGAAGCGGTCGGTCCCGGCGGAGAGCTGCTCGGATTGCCGCGACAGCGCGCTCGCCGCGCCCAGCACCTGGGAGGCGGCCTCCCCGGTCTGCGCGACCGCGCCCGCCACCGCCCCGATCGTGTCCGTCACCGCCCGCGTCCCGCGCAACGCCTCCGCCACGTTGCGCACGATCTCCTGCGTCGCCGCCCCCTGCTCGGTCACCGCCGCGGCGATCGCCGAGGCCACGCTGCGGATCTGCCCGATCCGCGCCGTGATCCCGCCGATCGCCGTCACCGCCTGGCGCGTCGCGCCCTGGATCTGGCCGATCTGCCCCGAGATCTGCTCGGTCGCCCGCGCGGTCTGGCCGGCCAGCTCCTTCACCTCCGCGGCCACCACCGCGAAGCCGCGCCCGAGCACGCCTGCGACGAAGCACGCCTGCGACGGCGAACAGGAAGGCGAAGGACAGGATCTTCCAGGCGAGCGAGCGGACCCCGCCCCGCAGCGCCGCTCCACGCGAAGCAAGCTCGAAAATCGGCGCAGAGTGGCGGCGTCGAACTGGTCGCAGCACGGCACCGTCCGGCGCCCCGGGCCATCGGCCCGCAAGGCCGATGCCGCGCCGCGGGCTCGGCGGCTCGGGCTCAGAGCCGCGCCCGCACCTCGCGAAGGACCGCCTCCGGCGTGATGCCGAAGTGGCGGAAGAGCTCCTCGCCGGGCCCGGAGGCACCGAAGCCGGTCATCCCGACGAAACCGCCCTCCTCGCCGATCCAGCGCTCCCACCCGAGCCGGATGGCCGCCTCGACGGCGACCCGCACGGTGTCGCGGGGGATCACCTCGCGGCGGTAGGTTTCCGGCTGGGCCGCGAAGGCCTCCCAGGACGGCATCGACACCACGGCGGTCGGGATCCCCTCCGCCTGCAGCGCCGCGCGGGCGGCGAGCGCCACCGCCACCTCGGAACCGGTGCCGACCAGGGTGACCCGCCTGCGCCCGCCCGTCGCCGGGGCGAGCAGGTAGGCGCCCCGCGCGCTCAGGTTCTCCGCGCCCGCCTCCCGCCGCAGGGCCGGCAGCGGCTGGCGGGAGCAGATGAGCGAGGTCGGCCCGTCCCGGTGCGCGAGCGCCATCTCCCAGGCCTCGGCGGTCTCGACGGCGTCGGCCGGGCGCAGCACCAGCATGTTGGGGATCGCCCGGAGCGAGGCCAGGAACTCCACCGGCTGGTGGGTCGGCCCGTTGCGGCCGATGCCGATCGAATCGTGGCTGTAGACCGTGATGACCGGAAGCTCCATCAGCGCCGCCATCCGCAGGGCGGGCCGCAGGTAGTCGGAGAAGACCAGGTAGGTGGCGCCGACCGGGATCAGCCCGCGATGGGCCGCCATCCCGTTCATCATCGCCCCCATGGCGTGCTCGCGGATCCCGTAATGCAGGTAGCGCCCGGCCCTTTCCGTGGCCGTGAAGGCGGCGAGCCGCTGCTTGTGGCGCGTCGGGCCCTCCAGGTCGGGGGCGCCACTGAACAGGTCCGGCACGGTCTCGGCGAGGGCCGCCAGGATGTCGGCCGCCACCTCGATGGTCGGGCGCTCCGGGGCGGTCTCGGACCAGTGCCGCCTGAGGGCGAGCAGCGTCTCGCGCCAGGACGGGGGCAGCCGGCCCGCCATCCTCCGGTCGAACTCCGCCCGCCGGGCCTCCGGCAGGGCGGCCCGGCTCGCCTGCCAGGCCGCGTAGGCGGCCCGGTTGCGCGCCCCCGCCCCGGCCCGCCAGGCGGCGGCGACATCCTCGGGCACCGCGAATGCCGGATGGTCCCAGGCGCGGGCGGCGCGGGCCTCCGCGCAGTCGCTCTCGAAGACGCGCCCGCCATGGGCCCCGCGCTGGCCTTCGAGCCGCGGCAGGCCGCGGCCGATCACCGTGCGGCAGGCGATCAGGCTCGGGCGCGGATCGCCCCTGGCGAGGAGCAGCGCCGCCGAGACCGCCTCGACGTCGTGGCCGTCGCAGTCGATCACCTGCCAGTCGGCGGCCCGGAAGCGGGCCCGCACGTCCTCCGAGATCGACAGGTCGGTGCTGCCGTCGTCGGTGATGCGGTTGTCGTCCCACAGGAAGGTCAGCTTGCCGAGGCGCAGGTGGCCGGCGAGCGAGACGACCTCGTGGGCGATGCCCTCCTGCAGGCAGCCGTCGCCGACCAGGGCGTAGGTGCGGTGATCGACGAGGTCCGGGCCGAACTCGGCCGCGAGCTTGGCCTCCGCCACCGCCATGCCGACCGCGTTGGCGATGCCCTGGCCGAGGGGGCCGGTCGTCGCCTCGATGCCGTGACGGGGCGCGTATTCCGGGTGGCCGTGGCAGGGCGAGCCGAGTTCGCGGAAGCCGCGGATCGCCTCGATCGAGATCGCCGCGTAGCCCGCGAGGTGGAGGGCCGCGTAGAGGAGCATCGAGCCGTGGCCGTTCGACAGCACGAAGCGGTCGCGGTTGGGCCATTCCGGATCGTCCGGGTTGCAGACGAGGTGCCGGGTGAACAGGGCGGTGGCGATCTCGGCGCAGCCGAGCGGCGCGCCCGGATGTCCGTCCCCGGCCCGGGCGATGGCGTCGAGGGCGAGGAACCGGACGGCATCGGCCATGCGGCTCGGCGCGGCATTCATGGTGAGGTCCTCTCAGGCAAGGCGGGGGCGTCCGCGGCCGCCGGGAGGGGCGGCCGCGCGGGGTCGTGATCCGCTTGGATCAACCGGATCCCGGATCATGCGCTGTCCGGACGTGATCGTCCGGACAGCCGATGACCGCTTCGGCGAATGACGCTCAGCCGAGGAAGCCGATGGAGATCCAGGGCACCAGGATGACGACGACGAGGCCGAGGATCATCGCCAGGATGTAGCCGACGATCGGGCGGATGCCCGCGTCCGGGTGGATCCGGCTGATCGCGCAGGCCGCGTAGTAGCCCACCCCGAAGGGCGGCGCGAACAGCCCGATCCCCATGGCGAGGATCACCACCATGGCGTAGTGCACCTCGTGCACCCCCACCGCCCGGGCGATCGGGAACAGCAGCGGGCCGAACAGCACGATCGCCGGGATCCCCTCCAGCACCGAGCCCAGCACGATGAAGGCCAGCGCCGAGACCACCAGGAAGCCCAGCGACCCGCCGGGCAGGCTCTTCATGATCACCGCCAGGCTCTGCGAGAAGCCCGACTGCGTCAGCGCCCAGGCCATCCCGGTCGCCGCCCCGATGATCAGGAGGATCGCCCCCGACAGGGATGCCGTCGAGACCAGCATCGGGTAGAGCCGCCTCCAGTCGAACTGACGGTAGATCAGCAGCCCGGCCAGGATCGCGTAGACGATGCCGATGGTCGAGACCTCGGTGGCGGTCGCCACCCCCTCCACCACCGCCGCCCGGATCACGAAGGGCAGCGCCAGGGCGGGCAGCGCGATCACCAGCGAGCGGCCGATCTCGCGCCCGCGCGCCCGGCGCACGTGGCTGAGATCCTCGCCCCGGTAGCGCCACCAGACCAGCGCGCACAGCATGATCCCGAGCACCACGCCCGGCAGCATGCCGCCCGTGAAGAGCGCGGTGATCGACACGCCCGTCACCGACCCGATGGTGATCAGCACCAGCGAGGGCGGGATGGTCTCGGTCTGGGCGCCGGTGGCGGCGAGCAGCGCCACGAGGTCGCCCTCCTTGGCGCCGCGCGCCTTCATCTCGGGAAACAGCACCGGGGCGACCGCGGCCATGTCGGCGGCCTTGGAGCCGGAGATGCCCGAGACGAGGTACATGGCGCCCACCAGCACGTAGTGCAGGCCGCCGCGCACGTGGCCGAGCAGCGCGGCGAGGAAGCCGACCATGGCCTTGGCCATGCCGGTCATCTCGATCAGCAGGCCCAGGAAGACGAAGAGCGGCACGGCGAGCAGGATGAGGTGGCTCATGCCCTCGTCCATGCGCCCCACCACCACCATGGAGGGGGCGCGGGTGGTGAAGGTGAGGTAGCCGAAGGTGGCCAGCCCGAACGCGAAGGCGATCGGCACGCCCGAGAAGACCAGGGCGCCGACGCCGAGGACGAAGAAGATCAGCAGGTTCCAGTTGCCGAGGGTGCGCAGGGTCGGCTCGGCATAGAACAGGCCGGCCACCACGGCGCCGGTGAGCAGGAGGGCGCCGAGGGAGGTTTTCCAGTCGGTGCTCTCGACGAGGCGCAGCACCGCGATGGCGAGCATCAGCACGAAGCCGACCGGGAGGGCGGCGGCGCGCCAGGCGTTGGTGATCTCCAGCGCCGGGGTCTGGACGAAGAGCTCCTCGCTGGCGAACTCGTAGGCGGGTTCGAGCAGGATGCCGATGAAGACGAGGCCGGCGGCGAGCGAGAGCGCGTCCAGGAAGGCGCGCACCTTCGGGGAGGCGAGGCTGACGACGGCGGTCATGCGCATGTGCTCGGAGCGCCGGTAGGCGACCACCGAGCCCAGCATGGCGAGCCAGAGGAACAGGATCGAGGCGAGTTCGTCCGCCCACACGATCGGCTGGTGGAAGACGTAGCGGCTCACCACGCCCGAGCCCAGGACCACGATCTCCAGGACGACCAGGAGCGCCGCGGGCAGCTCGATCAGCAGGCCGAGCGTGTCGTCGAGCCATCTCAGCCGGGCCCGGCGGCCGGTGAGCGCCGGTGCGACCGGCGACTCATCCGCGAGTTCGAGATGCATGCGTCTCCTCCCTCAGGCCAGCTTTCCGGACACGGCTTCCAGGTGACCCCAGGCCGCGTCGCCGAACTTGGCGCGCCAGTCCTTGTAGAAGGTCGTGCGGCCGAGCGCATCGCGGAAAGGCTCGCGGTCGACCTCGATGAAGGTGATGCCCTTGGCGGTGAGGTCCTGGCGCAGCGTGGTGTTGAGGCGGAGGATGTCGGCGCGCTGATCGTCGGCGGACTTGTCGAGTTCGCGGGTGACGAGGGCGCGCAGGTCCTCGGGCAGGCGCTGGACCGCGCGCTTGTTGCCGAGGATCCAGTAGCCGTCCCAGACGTGGCCGGTGAGGCTGCAGGATTTCTGCACCTCGTAGAGGCGCGTCGTCGCCGTGATGGCGAGCGGGTTCTCCTGACCCTCGAAGATCTTGGTCTGCAGGGCGGAGTAGAGTTCGTTGAAGTTCAGGGGAGCGGCGCCCGCATCGAGGGCCTTGAACAGGGAGGTCAGCATCGGGGCCGGGGGCACCCGGATCTTGAAGCCCTTGAGGTCCTCGGGGGTGCGGATCTCGCGGGTCGAGGAGGTGATGTGGCGGAAGCCGTTGTCCCAGACCTTCGAGACGGCCTGGATCGGCGTCTTGGCGATCTGGTCGCGGATGTAGGCGCCGAGCCCGCCGTCCATCGCCGCCCAGACGGCGGTGTAGTCCTTGAAGGCGAAGCCGGTATTGGGAAGGCTCGCGGCGGCCACGAAGGTGGCGAGGATCGAGGTCGAGAGGTTGAAGAACTCGACGCTGCCGTTGCGGACCTGCGAGAGCAGGTCGGTGTCGGAGCCGAGCTGGTTGGCCGGGAAGAGCTTGATGTCGAGTCGCCCGTTCGAGGCCTCGCGGATGCGGTTGAGGGCCTCCTGCGCGCGGATGTTGACCGGGTGGGTCGGGTCCTGGCCGGTGGCGAGCTTGTACTCGAACTCGGCCGCGTTGGCGGGCCGGCGCAGGACGGTGACGAGGGGGATGCTGGCGGCGCCGGCGAGGAGCGTGCGGCGCGAGAGGGTCGTCGACATGGCGTTCTCCCTGGATTTCCATTGATTGCGAAGCGCCGGTTCGTCCGGCGGTGTTGCCCTGGTCGAGTGGGATGGGAGCCGCACGCGGGGCCGGATCCGCTGGCCCTCGGGCGGGGACGGGCCCGCCCTATCCCGTGCCGTTCAGCGCCCGGTAGGACCCGATCACCTGGCTGTCGTCGGCCGCGCCCTCGCCGCGGCCGGAGGCGGCGAGGAAGAGCTGGTGGGCGAGGCTCGCGAGCGGCAGAGCCGCCTTCTGGTCGCGGCCGGCCTCCAGCACGATGCCGAGATCCTTCACGAAGATGTCGACCGCGCTGGTGACGCGGGGCGCCTCCTCCAGCATGCGCGGCCCGCGGTCGCGCAGCATCCAGCTCGCGGCCGAGGAGCCGGAGAGGATCTCCAGCACGACCGGCAGGTCCACCCCGACCCGCTCGGCCAGCGACAGCGCCTCGGCGGCGGCCGCGATGTGCACGCCGCACAGGAGCTGGTTCACCGCCTTCACGGTCGCGCCCTGGCCGGGCCGCGTGCCGACGTGGAAGATCCGCGCGCCGACCGCGTCGAGCAGCGGCCGGACCGCGCCGAACACCTCCGCGGGGGCCGCCGCCATCACCGTGAGGCTGCCGGCCTCGGCGCCGACCACCCCGCCCGAGACGGGCGCGTCGACGAAGCGGCGGCCGGCCGCCGCGACCCGCGCGGCGAGGCCCTCGACGGCCTGCGGCGGGCAGGTCGCCATCAGGATCACGGCCGCGTCGGGGGCGAGGACCTCCAGCGCGCCCTCGGCCGGGGCGCCCCCGCCGAAGAGCACGGCCTCGGCCTGGGCGGCGTTCACCACCATCAGGACGAGGGCGCCGGCGCCGGCGGCGGCGGCGCGCAGCGTGTCGGCCGCCTCGCCGCCGGCCCGCGCCAGGGCGGCCCGGCTCTCGGGCCGGACGTCGTAGCCGCGGACCGGGAAGCCCTTGGCGACGAGGTTCTGCGCCATCGGCAGGCCCATGGCGCCGAGGCCCACGAAGGCGACCGGCGTCAGAGCCATGCGCGGATGCTCCGCACCATCGCGGCGGTCGAGAGTCCGTAGCGGTCGTGGAGGGTGGGGAGCGCGCCCGCGTCGAGGAACTCGTCGGGAAGCCCGATCTGGCGGAAGCCGCGCTCGACGCGCGTGCCGCCGCGCATCAGCAGGCCCGCCACCGCCTCACCGAGGCCGCCGATCACCGTGTGGTTCTCGGCCACCACCACGAGCCGGCCGCCGCGGCCCGCCTCGCGCAGGATCGTCTCCTCGTCGAGGGGCTTGATCGTCGGCACGTGCAGCACCCCGACATCGACGCCGTCGTCCGAGAGGGCGTCGGCCGCCTCCAGCGCCCGCATGGTCATCAGGCCGCTCGCGATGACCAGCACGTCCCGCCCGTCCCGGATCGTCTTGGCCTTGCCGAGTTCGAACCGGTAGCCGTACTCGTCGAGCAGGAGCGGCACGTTGCCCCGCAGGAGCCGGAGATAGACCGGGCCCTGGTGGGCCGCCATGGCGGGCACCACCTGCTCGATCTCGTGCGCGTCGCAGGGATCGATGATGGTGAGGTTCGGCAGGCCGCGGAAGATCGCGAGGTCCTCGGTCGCCTGGTGGCTCGGGCCGTAGCCCGTGGTCAGGCCCGGCAGGGCGCAGGCGATCTTGACGTTGAGGTTCTCCTCGGCGATCGCGAGGCAGATGAAGTCGTAGGCCCGCCGCGCCGCGAACACCGCGTAGGTCGTGGCGAAGGGCGTGAAGCCCTCGCGGGCGAGGCCCGCCGCCGCGCTGAACAGCAGCTGCTCGGCCATGCCCATCTGGTAGAAGCGGTCCGGATGGGCCTGCGCGAAGATATGCAGGTCGGTGTACTTGCTCAGGTCCGCGCTGAGGCCGACGATGTCGGGCCGCTCGGCGGCGAGCCGCGCCAGCGCGTGCCCGAACGGCGCCGCCCTGGTGCGCTGCCCCGGCGCCGCCAGCGAGGCGATCATCGCCGAGGTGGTGAGCCGGGGCCCGCCCTGCAGCAGGTGGGTCGGCCGCTCGTACTTGGATCGCCTCATTCCGCCCTCCCCTCGGCCAGCACCGCGAGCGCCTGGCTCCACTCGGCCGGCTCGACGCGCAGGAAATGGTTGCGCTCGCGCGCCTCCAGGAACGGCACGCCCTTGGCCATGGTCGTGTCGCAGATGATGATCCGGGGCCTCGGCTCCGGATGGGCCTTGGCGGCGTCGAAGGCCGCCACCAGGGCCGCGATGTCGTTCCCGTCGACCCGCTGCACGAACCAGCCGAAGGCCTCGAATTTCGGCGCCAGCGGCTCGAAGTTGAGGACGCCCCGGGACGGGCCGTCCGCCTGCATGCCGTTCACGTCGACGAGGCCGATCAGGTTGTCGAGCCCGAACGAGGCGGCCGACATCGCGGCCTCCCAGGTCGAGCCCTCGTCGAGTTCGCCGTCGGAGAACAGGTTGTAGACGAAGTTCTTCGAACCCTTGCGCTTCAGCCCGAGCGCGAAGCCGACCGCGATGCCGAGCCCGTGGCCGAGCGAGCCGCCGGTGATCTCCATGCCGGGCGTGTAGGCGGCCATGGCGGACATCGGCAGGCGGCTGTCGTCGCAGCCATAGGTCTCGAGCTCGTCCTCCGGGAGGATCCCGGCCTCGATCAGGGCCGCGTAGAGCGCGATGGCGTAGTGGCCGATCGAGAGCAGGAAGCGGTCGCGGCCCTCCCATTCGGGGTCGTCGGGCCGGTAGGTCATGGCGTGGAAATACGCGACCGCGAGCACGTCCGCGATGCCGAGGGCCTGGGCGATGTAGCCCTGGCCCTGGACCTCGCCCATGCGCAGGGCGTTGCGGCGGATGCGGTAGGCCCGCTCGGGCAGCGAGACGTTCGAGCGCTCGCGCGCCGCGGTGGCATGTGCCGGTGACATGGATTCCTCCGTCAGTGGATCAGCATGCCGCCGTTGACGTCGATCACCGCGCCGGTGGTGTACGCGGAGAGGTCCGAGGCGAGGAACAGGCAGGCCTTGGCGACGTCCTCGGCCACGCCGAGGCGGGCGAGCGGGATGCCCTTGACGATCTCGGCCTTGAGCTCGTCCGTGAGCTTGCCGCCGGTGATGTCGGTCTGGATCAGGCCGGGCGTGACCGCGTTGGCGCGGATGCCGTCGGGGCCGAGTTCGCGCGCCATCGCCTTGCACAGGCCGAGCACGCCGCCCTTGGCGGCGCTGTAATGCGGCCCGCCGAAGATGCCCCCGCCGCGCTGGGCCGAGACCGACGACATGCACACGATCGAGCCGGACTTCTGCGCCCGCATCTGCGGGATCACCGCCTGGCTCATGTAGAGCGTGCCGCGCAGGTTCACGTCGGTCACCGCGTCGTAGTTCTCCGGCGCGATGTCCATGATCCTGAGCGGCTGGGTGATGCCGGCGTTGTTGACGAGGACGTCGATGCGGCCGAGGCGGGCGACCGCCTCGTCGGCGGCGGCCTGGCAGGCCTTCCGGTCGGTGACGTCGCAGGCGAGGCCGAGATGGCCGGCGCCGATGGCCCGGGCCGCCTCCTCCGCCTGGCCCGCGTCGAGGTCGAGGACGACCACCCGCCCGCCCTGCTCGGCGAAGAGGCGGGCGGTGGCGCGGCCGATGCCGCGCAGCGAAGCGGCGCCCGTGATCAGGCACACCTTGTCGGACAGAAGCAAAGCACCCTCCCTGATGCGGCCGGCTCGGCCGCTGGGCCGTGACGGCCCGCGATCGCTCGCGACGGCGGAGGGGCGTGGGCGGCGCGTCGCCGCAGCCCCCGGGCGGGACCCGATGTCCCTCCGGCGGCGTGATCGCCCGGCGTTTCCTCTCGCTGTCGTTGAGGAGACGGTGCCAGCCGGGCGCCGCGTGTTCAAACGCACAGTTTGCAACGTCAGATGAATGCCATTCATCTGACCGGGCGGTCCCGCCGCGCCCTCGCCCCGGTTTGGTCTTGCCGCTGCCCCGTCCAGGGTTCAATGTCGCGCCCGATCTCGCGTGCCGTCGCCGCGGCCGGCACGCCGCTGGAGCCGTCGCTTGGTGCCCATGTCCCGTCCTCTTTCGTCCCGCCTGCGCGGCGGCGCCGCCCTCCTGGCGCTGTTCCTCGCGGCCCCCTCGCCCGTCCTGGCCGCCCGCCTGACGCCCCGCGACGTCCCCGGACCGACCACCTACGAGCCGGCCGACTCCCTCGAGGGAAATTTCCTGGCGGCCTACATCGCGGGCGCGTCCCGGGATACGACGGCGGCGGCCTCCTACTATCGCGAGGCGGTGAAGGGCGACCCGCGCAACGCCGAATTGCTGGAGCGCTCCTTCGTGGCGCTGCTGGCGGACGGGTCCCTGCAGGAGGCGTTCCGGGCGGCCGAGAAGCTTACCGCCCGCGACACGTCGAACGGCCTCGCCCAGCTCGCCCTCGGGGTTCAGAAGCTGAAGGCCAAGCAATGGGGCGCGGCGCGCCAGAACCTGCAGCGCGGCGGCCGGGGCGCCACCGCGGACCTGACCTCGACCCTGCTGACCGCGTGGTCCTACGCGGGCGAGGGCCAGGGGAAGAAGGCCTTCGAGACCATCAACAAGCTCAAGGGCGAGCGCTACATCGGGGTCTTCCGCGACTACCACGCGGGCCTGATCGCCAGCGTGGTGGGCGACAAGGTCGAGGCCGAGCGGCGCCTGAAATCCGCCTACGACGCGGACCGCAACACCCTGCGGATCGTCGACGCCTACGCGCGCTTCGAGGCCGATTCCGGCCGGCCCGACCTCGCGGTCGCGGCCTACGAGGCCTTCGACGCGGTGCTGCCGCGCCACCCGATCGTGCGCGACGCCCTCGAGAAGCTGAAGGCCGGCAAACCCCTGCCGCCGCTGATCGCGAGCGCCCAGGAGGGCGCCGCCGAGGTGCTGTACGGGCTCGGCACCGCCGGCACCTCGCAGGGCGAGGAGCTGCCGGCCGTCATCTACCTGCGGCTCGCCCTCTACCTCGCGCCCGAGCATCCCCTGGCGCTGCTCACCCTCGGCGACACGCTCGAGCGCATGAAGATGCCCGAGCGCGCCAACGAGATCTTCGCCCGCATGCCGGCGACCTCGCCGCTGAAGCTCAACACCGACATCCAGATCGGGCTCAACCTGGAGCAGCTCGGCAAGAACGACGACGCGCTGGCCCATCTCGACCAGGTCGCCAAGGCCAACCCGAAGGACGTCGACGTGATCTCGGCGCTGGGCAGCGTGCAGCGCCTGCGCAAGCAATACGCGGAGGCCGCCGAGACCTACTCGAAGGCGATCGCCCTGATCGGCTCGGAGCCGCCCCAGAATTACTGGAACCTCTACTACTACCGCGGCACCGCCTACGAGCGGGCCAAGCAATGGCCGAAGGCCGAGGCCGATCTCAAGAAGGCCCTGGAGCTGGTGCCGCAGAATCAGCCGAACGGGCGCGCGCAGGTGCTGAACTACCTCGCGTATTCCTGGGTCGACCAGAACATGAACATCGACGAGGCCTTCCGCATGCTGGAGAAGGCGGTCGACCTGCAGCCGCGCGACGGGATGATCGTCGACAGTCTGGGCTGGGCGTATTTCCGCCTCGGCCGCTGGGACGACGCCGTGCGCGAACTGGAGAAGGCCGTCGACCTCAAGCCGGGCGACCCGACCATCAACGACCATCTCGGCGACGCGTACTGGCGCAGCGGCCGCCGGCTCGAGGCGAAGTTCCAGTGGCAGCACGCCAAGGACCTGAACCCGGAGCCCGAGGATCTCGCCAAGATCGAGCAGAAGCTGAAGGACGGCCTGCCCGACGCGGACAAGCCGGCCGCCACCGCGGAGAGCCGGCCGACGCCGGACCAGCCGGCGATGCCGAAGGGCTCGCCCGCCCCGAGCGATCCGCCCGCGATGGGCTCGACCCCGAAGGGCGGCGGCTAGAGCGACGCCCGATCGCGGTGCCGTCGGACGCCGCTCTCGTTCTTTGATTCCGCCGCATTTTCCGCGACGAAGCGGGATCCGCTTCGTCGAAAACGCTCTCGCCTCCTTCGCTCCCGGACGCGCGGGGCCGGTGCGGCCCCGCGCTATCCTCTCGAGACTTGCGGCCGTCGCGGACAGCCTCCGCCAGGGCAGGACACCCGAGCCCGCCCGGCATTCCGGTCGCGCAGCCCCACGAGCCCGACCGTGACGTCCCCGACCACCTGCCCGACCACCTGCCCGACCACTTGCCTGACCACCCGCGCTCCCGCGAAGATCAACCTCACGCTGCACGTCCTCGGCCGGCGACCGGAGGACGGCTATCACGCCCTCGAAAGCCTGGTGGCCTTCGCGGGGGTCGGCGACACGCTGACGCTGGAGCCCGGCCCGGACCTCGCGCTGGTGGTCTCCGGCCCGACGGCCGGGCCCGCCGGCCCGACGGCCGACAACCTCGTGCTCCGCGCGGCCCGTCGCCTCGCCGCCCTGGTCCCCGGCCTCGCGACGGGGCGGTTCTCGCTGGTGAAGCGCCTGCCCGTGGCCGCCGGCATCGGCGGCGGCTCGTCGGACGCGGCCGCGGCCCTGCGCCTGCTCGGGCGCCTGAACGACCTGCCGGCCGATCACCCGGCCCTGATCGAGGCGGCGCGCGGCACCGGGGCGGACGTGCCGGTCTGCCTCGACCCGCGCGCCCGGATGATGCGGGGCGCCGGCGAAGCGATCGGACCGGCGCTCGCCCTGCCGGGCCTGCCCGCCGTGCTGATCAATCCCGGCGTGCCGGTCGAGACCGCACCGGTCTTCCGGGCCCTCGGGCTGAAGGTCGGCGAGGCCAACCCGGCCGCGTCGGTGCCGCATCCGACGATCGGTCCGCGGCTCGACGGCCCGGCGCTGCTCGCCCTGATCGGCCCGGCCCGCAACGACCTCGAAGCGCCTGCCCTGACGGTGGCGCCGGTCATCGGCGAGGCGCTCGGCGCCCTGCGCGAGCGGCCCGGCTGCCGGCTCGCCCGGATGTCGGGCTCGGGCGCGACGGTGTTCGGCCTGTTCGGGCATCGCGGCCGCGCCGCCCAGGCGGCCCGCGCGATCGCGCAGGCGCGGCCGGGCTGGTGGGTCCGCGCCACGATCCTGCGCTGAAGCCCGGGGACCTGCGCGCCCCGCGCCTGCCGGCCTCGCGAGGTCCGCGGCCGGCGCCGCGACCTCGCGCACGCCCTCGGGCGGCCCGGATCCCGAGGAATCCGGCCGGCGGGATCCTCGCCGATCCCGACCCTCAGCGCGCCCGGGCGATGCAGAAATCCACGGCCTGCAGCAGCGCCCGCTTCATCGGCGCGTCGGGGAAGAGCGCCAGCGCGTCGCGGGCGATGGCCCCGTAGTGGCGCGCCCGCTCGACCGTGTCCTCCAGGGCCCGGTGGCGGCGCATGATGCCGATCGCGGTGTCGAGGTCGCGCGCCTCGTCGATCTCGCCCTGTTCCAGGGTGCGGCGCCAGAAGGCGCGCTCCTCCGCCGAGCCGCGCCGGAAGGACAGCACGACCGGCAGCGTGATCTTGCCCTCGCGGAAATCGTCGCCGACGTTCTTGCCGAGCGCCGCGCTGGTGCCGCCGTAATCGAGGGCGTCGTCGATCAGCTGGAAGGCGACGCCGAGATTCATCCCGTAGCTGCGGCAGGCCGCCGCCTCGGATTTCGGCCGCTCCGCCAGGACCGGGCCGACCTCGCAGGCCGCCGCGAACAGCTCCGCGGTCTTGGCGCGGATCACCGCCAGGTACTCGTCCTCGGTCGTCTCGGTGTTCTTGGCCGCGCCGAGCTGCATCACCTCGCCCTCGGCGATCACCGCGGCGGCCGAGGAGAGGATGTCGAGGGCGCGCAGGCTGCCCACCTCCACCATCATCTTGAAGGCTTGGCCGAGCAGGAAGTCGCCGACCAGCACGCTCGCCTGGTTGCCCCACTTGATCCGCGCGGCGACGCGGCCGCGGCGCATGTCGCTCTCGTCCACCACGTCGTCGTGCAGGAGCGTCGCCGTGTGCATGAACTCGACGCTGGCGGCGAGCTTCACGTCGCCGTCGCGGCCGGCCTCCCCCGCCCGGTAGCCGCAGAGCTGGGCCGTCGCGAGCGTCAGGATCGGCCGCAGGCGCTTGCCGCCCGAGGCGATCAGGTGGTTGGCCACCTCCGGGATCATCGCGACGTCCGAGCCGGTGCGCGACAGGATCATCGCGTTCACCCGCTCCATCCCGCTCGCGACCAGCGCGACGAGGTCGTTGAGGCTCGCCTCCGGATCGGAGGAGGTGTCTTCGAGGGGGATGACGACGCCCACGCGCGGCAGATCTCCGATGAGGTGAGGCCCCCGCCGCCGGGCCCGGGACAACGTCTCCCCGCCCGCGGCGCACCTGCCCCTTTGCACGCGTTCCGCCCCGGCGGCAACACGCAAGCTTGCCGCAAGTGGGGCGGCGGGTCAGCGCGCCCGCAGGCCCGCGAGGAGGAAGTCGATCATCTGCTCCAGGGTCGGGCCGACCTCGTCGGCGCATTGGGCGATCAGCGCCGGGTGGCAGAAGCGCACGAAGGCGGTCTGGACGCAGCGCGCCGCCGCCATCGGGTCGCAGACGTCGAATTCGCCGGACGCGGCCCCCTCGGCCACGAGGCGGCAGAGGATGCGGTCGACCCGGTCGATGTGGCGGTGCACCACCTCCCAGCTCTCGGCCATCGCCACCTCGACCATCTCGTGCATGCGGCGGTTGGCGGTGAACTGGCTGGCGTTGCGGTGGTGCATCGTGGTGAGGAGCGCGCGCAGCCGGGCAGAGGCCGGAACCTCGGATTGCGCGGCGATGCGCTCCAGCTCCGTCCCGAGTTCGGTCAGCAGCCGGTCCGCCACCGCCTCGTTGAGGGCCTTCTTCGAGGGGAAGAAGCGGTAGACGTTGCCGGGGCTCATGCGCAGGTCCGCGGCGATGTCGGCCACCGTGGTCTTGCGATAGCCGAGGTCGCGGAACAGGCGCTCCGCGATCGCCAGGATCCGGCAGCGCAGGTCGCCGGACCCTGCGCCCTCGGGCTCCCGGATGAGGTTCCGTGTCGTCATGCGCGGGTTACGCTCTGCGGCCGCGTCGCGGCCCGGGATGTCGGGGTCCTGTCATTCGGCCGCCATCGCCAGCGGCACGACAGTCTGCCGCACCGGCGCCGGTTGTCCAGCCTCGTCGAGGCGCTTGCGGTACCAGAGGGCGTAGAGGGCGGGGAAGAAGAACAGGGTCAGGAAGGTCGCCACGAACAGGCCGCCCATGATGGTGATCGCCATCGGTCCCCAGAAGGCGCTGTGGGTGAGCGGGATCATCGCCAGGATCGCGGCCAGCGCGGTCAGGATCACCGGCCGGGCCCGGCGCACGGTCGCCTCGACGATGGCCTCGCCGCGGCGGTGGCGGCCCGCCGCCACGTCGGCCTCGATCTGGTCGACCAGGATGACCGCGTTGCGCATGATCATGCCGGCGAGCGCGATCAGGCCGAGCAGGGCCACGAAGCCGAAGGGCTTGGCCGCGACGTTGAGGCCGAGCGAGGCGCCGATCAGCCCGAGCGGCGCCGTCAGGAAGACCAGGATCAGGCGCGAGAAGCTCTGCAGCTGCAGCATCAGCAGCGTCAGCATCGCCAGGATCATGACCGGGAAGAGGATGAACAGCGAGGCGTTGGCCTTCTCCGATTCCTCGACCGCGCCGCCGATCTCGATCCGGTAGCCGGGTTCGAGCGCGTCGCGGAGCGGCTTGAGGCCGGGCCAGATGGCGCTCGTCACGTCCGGCGGCTGGACCCCGTCGACCACGTCGGCGCGCACCGTGATCGCCATGTCGCGGTTGCGCCGCCACAGGATCGGCTCCTCGTGGCTAAAGTCGAGCCGGGCCACCTGCGCCACCGGCACCGGCACCCCGCCCCTCGACACCACCGTCAGGTCGCCGATGCGGCCGAGATCGAGCCGCTCGGCCGGCACCGCGCGGGCGACCACGCCGACCTGCTCGACGCCGTCGCGCACCGTCGTCACGGTGATCCCGGAGAGCAGCGTCTGCAGCGTCTGCCCCACGTCCTGGACGTTGAGGCCGAGCGCCCGGGCCCGCTCCTGGTCGACGACGAGGCGCAGGGAGGGGGTCATCTCGTTCCAGTCGAGCTGCGGCTCCACGACGTCTCGGTTGAGACGAACGAGGTCGCGCACCTTATAGGCGAGTTCGCGCACCCGCGCCGGATCGGGGCCGACGACGCGGAACTGCACGGGGAAGCCCACCGGCGGGCCGAAATTGAAGCGGTCGACCCGCACCCGGGCCTGCGACAGGGCGCCGGCCGCCAAAGCCGCCTCGATCCGGGCCTTGACCCGCTCGCGCGCCTCGACCCCGCGGGCGACGACGACGATCTCCGCGGAGGCCTCGTTCGGCAGTTCCGGGTTGAGGCCGAGCCAGAAGCGCGGGCTGCCCTGCCCGACATAGGCCGTGTAGGTCGCGATGTCGGGATCGTCCCGTCCGAGCAGCGCCTCGGCCTCCCGCACGGCGGCGGTCGTGGTCCCGATCGCGCTGCCCTGCGGCAGGCGCAGCTGCAGGAAGAGCTCCGGCCGCTCCGAGAGCGGGAAGAATTGCTGCTGCACGTGGCCGAATCCGACCACGGCGGCGACGAAGATCCCGCAGGTCGCCAGCACGGTCGCGAGGCGCCGGCGCGTGCAGGCCCGGATCAGCCGCCGCAGCCCCCGGTAGAGCCGCGTGTCGTAGAGCGCGTCGGGATCCTGGTGGGCCCCGTGCTTGGCGAGGTCCTTCGGCAGCAGCAGCACGCCCAGATAGGGCGTGAACAGGACCGCCACGAACCAGGAGGCGACGAGGGCGATCGCCACCACCCAGAAGATGCCGCCCGCGTACTCGCCGACCGACGAGTTGGCGAAGCCGACTGGCAGGAATCCCGCCACCGTGACCAGGGTGCCGGTCAGCATCGGGAAGGCGGTCGAGTCCCAGGCGAAGGCCGCGGCGCGCAGCCGGTCCCAGCCCTGCTCCATCTTCACTACCATCATCTCGACCGCGATGATGGCGTCGTCGACGAGGAGCCCGAGGGCGATGATCAGGGCCCCGAGGGTGATGCGGTGGAGGTCGATGCCGAGGGCCTGCATCACCACGAAGGTGAGGGCGAGCACCAGCGGCACCGACAGCGCCACCACGATGCCGGTGCGCCAGCCGAGCGAGAGGAAGCTCACGGCGAGCACGATCACCAGCGCCTCCGCGAAGGAGCGCTCGAACTCGAACATCGCCTCGTCCACCACCTTGGGCTGGTCGGCCACCCGCGTCAGGTCGATCCCCTGCGGCACCGCCGCCATGAACTCGCGCGAGGCCGCCTCGACGCCCGCGCCGAAGGCCATGATGTTGGCGCCCCGCGCCATCACCACGCCGATCCCGAGGGCGGGCTTGCCCATCTGCCGCACCAGGAAGTCGGGCGGGTCGACGAAGCCCCGCGTCACCGTCGCGACGTCGCCGAGCCGGAAGGTGCGCCCCCCCGCCTCCACCGGCGTCTCGGCGACCGCCTGCACCCCGTCGAGGGCGCCGGTGACGCGCAGCGGGATGCGCTGCGCCGCGCTCTCGACCGTCCCGGCGGGCGTCACCGCATTCTGCCGCCCGAGCGAGTCGAACAGGGTCTGGGGCGTGATCCCGAGGGTGGCGAGCTTGGCGTGACTGAATTCGACGAAGATGCGCTCGTCCTGCACGCCGTAGAGGTTGACCTTGACGACGCCGTCCACCTTGAGCAGGCGCTGACGCAGGCCCTCGGCGACCTTCTTCAACTGCGCGTAGTCGGCGCCCTCGCCGGTCAGCATGGAGAGGATCGAGTCGACGTCGCCGTACTCGTCGTTCACGTTCGGGCCGATGATCCCGGCCGGAAGGTCGCCGCGCGCGTCATCGAGCTTCTTGCGGATCTGATAGAACAGGGACGGCACCAGCGCGCCCGGGGTGCTGTCCCGGAAGGTCACCTGCAGGGCCGCGAAGGAGGGCTTCGAGAAGGTGACCACCTTCTCGAAATAGGGCAGCGTCTGCAGCTTCTTCTCGATCCGGTCGGCGACCTGGTCCTGCATCTCGCGGGCGGTGGCGCCGGGCCAGAGCACGGTGACCACCGCGACCTTGACGGTGAAGTTCGGGTCCTCCGCCCGGCCGAGGCGCAGGAAGGCGAGGCTGCCGCTGAGCGCGACCGCCAGGATCAGGAACAGCACCACGGCCCGGTGCTGGACCGCCCAGGCGGAGAGGTTGAGGCGCGGCATCGGACCCTTCCCCCCGGTCAGAAGCGCAGCGCGTCGACGACGCGCACGCGCTGCCCGGCATCGAGCTTGTGCACGCCCAGGCGCACGAACCGCTCACCCTCCGCGAGTCCGCCCGCCACGAGCGCGTCCTGCGCCTCGTAGGCGGCGACGCTGACCGGCTTGAGGCTGAGCCCGCCGGCCTCGTCCACGGTCCAGACCGCCGGCCCGCCGCCCTGATTGTACAGGGCCGAGAGCGGGACGCGGACGATCCGCTCGGCCGAGGCGCCGGACAGCGTCACGGTGGCGGTCATGCCGAGCTGGACCCGCGCATCGGCGTCGGGAAGCGAGAAGCGGGCGAGGTAGGTGCGGGTGGCCGCGTCGGCCGCCGGCGCGAGTTCGCGCAGCCGCGCCGCGAGCTTCGCCTTCGGGTCGGACCACAGGCCGACCGTGGCGGCGCCCTCCCGCACCTGCCCGATCAGGGCCTCGGGGACAGCGATCACCGCCTCCTTCTCGGCCGTGCGGGCGAGGCGGATCGCGGCCTGGCCCGGCGCCACCACCTGCCCGGGCTCGACCAGGGCCGCGGTCACGACCCCGTCCGCGTCCGCCGCCAGCACCGCGTAGGAGACGGCGTTGCGGGCGAGCATCAGGGCGCGCTCGGCCCGCAGCAGCCGGCCGCGCGCCTCCTCGGCCGCCGCCTTCTGGCGGTCGAGGGAGGCGGCGGCGCTCCAGCCCTGGACCGCCAGCGTGGCGGTGCGCCGCAGATCCGCCTCGGCCTGGGCCAGGGACGCCGTGGCGGCGGCGAGTTCGGCCTGCGCCTGCTCGGTCTGGAGGCGCAGGTCGACCTCGTCGAGCCGCGCCAGGGGCTGGCCCGCCCGCACCACGTCGCCGACATTCACGAGGCGCGTCTCGATCTTCCCTTGCACGCGGAAGCCGAGATCGCTCTCGATGCGCGGCCGGATCGTGCCCACGAAGGTGCGGCTCGGCACCCGGTCCTCGAAGGTGGCGCGCTGGACCAGGACTGGCCTGGCCCCGCTGCCCTCCCCCGCGGCCGGCGCCTTCTGCTCGTCGCAGCCCGCGAGGGCGAGCCAGCCGAGGGCGGCGGCGAGGCGGATCGGGGTCACCAAGGGGCGTGCCATGCCGGCGGCTCCGCGAGAGAGGTGCCGCAGCCGGGCCGGGACCGGCCCCGGCCGAGGGGCGGATGACCGCGGTCCGTCCGGCCCGGCTGCTGCGGCGGGACCCTATCCTGAAATTGACGATTGTCAACAATCGTCAATTCGCCAGCCCGGCAGCCCGCAGCGGATTAGGGAAGCAGGCCGGTCGGCCCGCAGCGGGCTTCCGGGCCGCTGCTCGGACTGCTAAGCAGTTCCGAGGGTATAAACGTGTTGGTTGAGCGTCGAAATCCTGAGGCGGATCAGGGGCTCCGGCCGGCCGCGTGCGGACGCGCCGGGGCCGCGGCGCGCGGCGACGCCGCGCATCGGGGCGGGATGCGGCCATGACGCTCATCCGGGCGATGCAGCGCTTTCGCCGGAATCCCTGGCTCGGGCACGGGATCGGCCTCCTCCTGTTCCTGACCGCCGTGGCGCTGCGCGCGGCCCTCGGCAGCAGCGTGCAGGGCGTGCCCTTCATCACCTTCTTCCCCGCGGTGGTCGCGGCCGCGGTGCTGGGCGGGGTGCGGGCGGGCGCGGTCACGGTCCTGCTGACCGCGGGCGCCGCGATCCTGCTGTTCTGGCCCACCGCACCGGCGAGGCCGGTGGGCTGGCCGGGCGGCGCCGTCGCCCTCGGCCTCTACCTGTGCACCACCGGCGCCGTGCTCTGGATCATCGACGCGCTCAACCGCACGCTCGACGACCTGATCGAGGAGCGGGACCGCTCCGCGGCCATGTTCGAGGAATTGCAGCACCGGGTCGCCAACAATCTCAGCCTCATCGCCAGCCTGCTGCGGCTGGAGCAGCGCCGCCTACAGGAGGGCGAGCCCTGCGACCCGGTCGAGGTGCTGGAGCGGGCGCAGGGACGCCTCGCCCTGATGGCCCGCATCCACCGCCGCCTGCACGACCCGCAGGCGGCGGAGCGCCCGGTCGAGGAGCAGCTGCGCGACCTCTGCGCCGACCTGCTGGAGGCCGTGGGAGCGGCCGGGCGGATCCGCTGCGATGTCGCCGCGCCGGGGGTGCGCCTCGACCTGCGCCGGCTGGTCCCGCTCGCGCTCATCGTCGCCGAGACCGTGACGAACGCGGTCAAGCACGCCTTCCCGGACGAGCGGAGCGGGCAGGTGGCGATCACGCTGGACCGGGCCGGGGACGACCTCGAACTGGCGATCCGGGACGACGGGGTCGGCCTCCCGCCCGGCTTCGACCCGGAGACCAGCCGCAGCCTCGGCCTCCGCATCGTGCGCTCGCTGGCCCGCCAGCTCGGCGGCGAGGTCGAGATCACGAGCGGGCCCGGGGTGACGACGCGCGTGCGCTTCCCCGCCTGAGGCTGGCGCCGCCGGCCCGGCCGGGGCAAGACTGCGCCATGGTCGAGATCCTGCGCACCAACGACATCGTGCTGATCGGCTTCGCGCAGTCGCTGCTGGAGGGCGCCGCGATCCCGGTGCTCGTGGCCGATTCGCACATCAGCGCCCTCGAGGGCATGATCGGCGCCTTCCCGCGCCGCCTGCTCGTGCCCGGGGACCACGCCGCCCAGGCCCGCCGCCTGCTCACCGACGCGGGACTCGCCCACGAGTTGCGCGATGCCGCCCGGCCCTGAGCCGCAGGCCTGGCTCGGCGGTCGGCTGCGCCTGCGCCAGCCGCCGCCGGGCGCGCACCGGGCCGGCACGGATGCGGCGCTGCTCGCCGCGGCGGCCGGCGCGCCGGAGGGGGACGTCTACGATCTCGGCGCCGGAACCGGGGCGGTCGGCCTCGCGGTGGCCCTGCGGGCGCCGCTCTGCCGCGTCGTGCTGGTCGAGCGGGATGGGGAGGCCGCCGCCCTCGCGCGGGCCAACGCCGCCGCCAACGGCCTCGCCGGGCGCGTCGCCGTGCTCGAAGCCGACGTCACCGCCCCCGCCGCGGCGCGCCGCGCCGCGGGCCTGATGCCGGACGCGGCCGATCTCGTGCTGACCAACCCGCCCTTCTTCGAGGGCGCCGGGCACCGGCCCTCGCCGGTGGCCGCGCGCGCGGCGGCCCACGCGCTGCCGGAAGGGGGGCTCGACGCGTGGCTGCGCACCTGCGCGGATCTCCTGCGCCCCGGCGGCCGCCTCGTGCTGATCCACCGGGCCGACGCGCTGCCGACCTGCCTGCGCGCCCTCGCCGGGCGTTTCGGGGCAGTCGCGGTGCGCCCGGTCCAGCCCCGCGCCGAGACCCCCGCCTCGCGGGTGCTGATCGCGGGCCGGCGCGGCAGCCGGGCGCCGTTCGCGCTCCTGCCGCCGCTGGTCCTGCACGGCCCGGACGGCCGCTTCACCGCCCTCGCGGAGGCGCTGCATCGCGGCGAGGCGGTGCTGGCGTGAGGCTCCCCGCGCGGGGCTCTCCGCGCGGCCGGGCGCCGCGAGGCGCTCGTCCGGTCATCCCGCGAGCGGGATCCGACCGGGTCGCGATCGGCTCCTGCTCCGGGTTCTTGCGCGTGCCGCATGGCCTGCGGCGAACCGGCGGCCGCTTCGTCGGACAATGCTCTAGAAGTAGAAGCGCGGCCCGTAATAGCGCCGGTACGGCCGGTAGTAGTAGTAGCGCCGATACGGCCGGTAGTAATAGTAGCGGCGGTACGGCCGGTAGTAGCCGTAGCGACGATAGGGCCGGTAGTAGTAGCGCCGGTAGTAGTAGGCCTTCTCGACGTGCGAGGCCGCCGTCGAGAGGTCGCCCGCGGCGATGGCGCCGGCGGTCGGCAGGGCCGCCGCCTCGCTCCGGCCCACCGTGAGGCCGAGGCTGCCCAGGACGAGGGTCAGGACGACCGTCACCCAACGAAGAACACGCATCCACGCTCTCCCGAGTTCCGTCCCCGGCGCGGCCTGCGGCGGGCACGCGAGACAAGACGAGGGCGCCCCTGCGCGGACGCCCGACCTCATGCGCGCCCGCGGGCCCCCCTCGGAAACGGGTTGGACCGGTGAGCCGCCGCCCGATTCTAGGCTTTCCCTGTGAACATTCAATCAAGACTTGGCACAATTCTGCCGGACATCTGTCCGTAATAACCACCGAGAGGTCGCGCTTGCGGGCGGCGGCGGCGCGGCCTACCTCCGCCGGGTCGACCCGAGGGAGACCCGACCCGCCATGCCGTCCGCGTTCCGCTCCGCCCTGCGCGCCCTCCTGCCCGCGCGCTGGCGGCGCGATCACCCGCTCGTCGCGGTGGTGCGTCTCAGCGGGCCGATCGGCGCGGTCTCGCCGCTGCGCCAGGGCCTGTCCCTCGGCACCTGCGCGCCGGCCCTGGAGCGGGCCTTCGGGCTGCCGGGCCTCAAGGCGGTGGCGCTCGTCATCAACTCACCGGGGGGCTCGGCGGCGCAGTCGCACCTGATCCACCACCGGATCCGGGCCCTGGCCGAGGAGAAGAAGCTGCCGGTGCTCGCCTTCGTGGAGGATGTGGCGGCCTCCGGCGGCTACATGATCGCCTGCGCGGCCGACGAGATCGTCGCGGATCCCTCCTCCCTCGTCGGCTCGATCGGGGTGGTCTCGGCCGGGTTCGGCTTCCAGGGCCTGCTCGAGCGGCTCGGCGTCGAGCGGCGGGTGCACACGACCGGCCCCTCGAAGGCGATGCTGGATCCCTTCCGGCCGGAGGACCCCGCCGACGTCGCCCGGCTCAAGGGGATCCAGGCGGACATCCAGGCCCTGTTCACCGACCTCGTGCGCGCCCGCCGGCCCTCCCTGTCGGGGGAACCGGCCGACCTGTTCTCCGGCGCGGTCTGGAGCGGGCGCCAGGCCCTCGCCCTCGGCCTCGTCGACGCCCTCGGCGACCTGCGCGGGGTGCTGCGCGCCCGCTACGGCGACAAGGTCGAGATCCGCGTCGTCGAGCAGGTGCGCGGCGGCCTCCTCGCCCGGCTGCTGCGGCGCAGGGAGCCCGGCGCGGAGGGCCTCGCCCTGGTCGAGGGCGCGCTGGCCGTGCTGGAGGAGCGCGCCGCCTATGCGCGCTTCGGCCTCTAGAAGGATCGGGTTGAGAGCTCCGGGTTGACTTGGGGAGGCCCGCCCGTAAACGGGCCGGGCCTGTCCGCGAGAACCCGATGACCGCCACCGACGACGCCCTTCAGCCGACGCGCTCGTTCCAGGGCCTGATCCTGACGCTGCAGCGCTTCTGGGCCGCGCAGGGCTGCGTAATCCTGCAGCCCTACGACATGGAGGTGGGCGCCGGCACCTTCCACCCGGCGACGACCCTGCGGGCGCTCGGGCCCCGGCCGTGGAAGGCCGCCTACGTGCAGCCCTCGCGCCGCCCGAAGGACGGGCGCTACGGCGAGAACCCGAACCGGCTCCAGCACTATTACCAGTTCCAGGTCATCCTGAAGCCGAATCCGCCCGACCTGCAGGACCTCTACCTCGCCTCGCTGCGGGTAATCGGGGTCGACCTCGCCCTCCACGACATACGCTTCGTCGAGGACGACTGGGAGAGCCCGACGCTGGGCGCCTGGGGCCTCGGTTGGGAATGCTGGTGCGACGGGATGGAGGTGAGCCAGTTCACTTACTTCCAGCAGGTCGCGGGCTTCGAATGCGCCCCGGTGGCGGGCGAGCTCACCTACGGGCTCGAGCGCCTCGCCATGTACGTCCAGGGCGTCGAGAACGTCTACGACCTCAACTTCAACGGCCTCGACGGGCCGGAGCGGGTCAGCTACGGCGACGTGTTCCTGCAGGCCGAGCAGGAATACTCGCGCCACAATTTCGAGGCGGCGGATACCGAGATGCTCTTCCGCCACTTCCGCGACGCGGAGGCGGCCTGCCGCCGCTACCTCGACTTCGGCGAGCCAGGCCCGGCGGCGAACGACGCCCGCCACCGGATGGCGCAGCCGGCCTACGACCAGTGCATCAAGGCGAGCCACGTCTTCAACCTGCTCGACGCGCGCGGGGTGATCTCGGTGACGGAGCGCCAGAGCTACATCCTGCGGGTGCGCGACCTCGCCAAGGCCTGCGGCGCGGCGTGGCTACGCACCCAGGCGGGGGGCGCGGCCGGCTGAGGCGCCCGAGGATCCTCTTCCGCGACGCCCCTCCCCAGCTCTCCGCCGTCCCGTCCGAGGCCCGCCCGCCTCCCCCGATCCCCGGTGCCCGATGCCCGACCTCCTGCTCGAACTCTTCTCCGAGGAAATCCCCGCCCGCATGCAGCGCAGGGCCGCCGAGGACCTGCGCAAGCTCGTCACCGACGCGCTGGTCGAGCGCGGCTTCCTTTACGAGGGCGCCAAGGCCTTCTCGACGCCCCGGCGCCTCGCCCTCCACGTCGCGGGGCTCCCCGTGCGCGGCCAGGACGTGCGCGAGGAGCGCAAGGGACCCCGCGTGGGCGCGCCCGAGGCCGCCGTGCAGGGCTTCCTCAAGAGCGCCGGGCTCGCGAGCCTCGACCAGGCCCGGGTCGTCGCCGACCCGAAGAAGGGCGAGTTCTACGTGGCGGTGATCGAGCGGCCCGGCCGCGAGACGCTCGACGTGCTGGCCGAGATCCTGCCCGCGATCATCCGCGCCTTCCCGTGGCCGAAATCCATGCGCTGGGGCGCGGCCTCGGCCGAGCCCGGCGCCCTGCGCTGGGTGCGCCCGCTCCACGCCATCGTGGCCACGTTCGGTCCCGAGACCGAGACGCCCGAGCGGGTGCCCTTCCGGGTCGACGGGATCGAGGCGGGTTTCACCACCTACGGCCACCGCTTCCTCAGCCCCGGCCCGATCGAGGTGCGCCGCTTCGCCGATTACCTGCCGGCGCTGGAGCGCGCCAAGGTCGTGCTCGACGCGGATCGCCGCAAGGACATCATCCTGCACGATGCCCGCGACCTCGCCTTCGCCCGCGGCCTCGACCTCGTCGAGGACGAGGGCCTGCTGGAGGAGGTGGCCGGCCTCGTCGAGTGGCCCGTGACCCTGATGGGCGCCTTCGACGCGAGCTTCCTCGACATCCCGCCCGAGGTGATCCGCGCCACGATCCGGGCGAACCAGAAGTGCTTCGTCCTGCGCGCGCCCGCGGCGGATCCGGCGGCCAAGGGCCGCGAGCGGCTCGCCAACGCCTTCATCCTGGTCTCGAACCTCGCCGCCTCGGACGGCGGGGCGGCGATCGTGGCGGGCAACGAGCGCGTGGTGCGGGCCCGGCTCTCGGACGCCAAGTTCTTCTGGGAGACCGACAGGAAGATCCCCCTGGCGGAGCGCCTGCCGAAGCTCGACGACATCGTCTTCCACGAGAAGCTCGGCACCCAGGCGGCGCGGGTCGGCCGCATCGCCGCCCTGGCCCGGGCCTTCGCCCCGGTGGTCGGGGCCGATCCGGCCGAGGCCGAGCGGGCGGCGCGCCTCGCCAAGGCCGACCTCGTCACCGAGATGGTCGGCGAGTTTCCCGAATTGCAGGGCCTGATGGGCCGCTACTACGCGGAGCTCCAGGGCGAGCCTGAGGCGGTGGCCGCCGCGATCGAGGAGCACTACAAGCCGCTCGGGCCCGGCGACCGGGTGCCGACCGGGCCGGTCTCGGTGGCGGTGGCGCTCGCCGACAAGCTCGACACCCTGGTGGGCTTCTGGTCCGTCGACGAGAAGCCGACCGGCAGCAAGGACCCCTACGCCCTGCGGCGGGCGGCGCTCGGCGTGATCCGCCTCGTGCTCGGCGCCGGGGCGCGCCTGCCCCTCCTCCCCGCCCTCGCGGCGGCGGCGGGCGGGCACGGGGCCGCGCCGGGCGGCTTCGCGGCGGACCTCCTCGGCTTCTTCGCCGACCGCCTCAAGGTCCACCTGCGCGACCAGGGCGCCCGCCACGACCTGATCGACGCGGTCTTCGCCCTGCCGGGCCAGGACGACCTGCTGCTGGTCGTCCGGCGGGTCGAGGCGCTCGGCCGCCTCCTCGACACCGAGGACGGCACCAACCTCCTGGCCGGCTACCGGCGCGCGGCCAACATCCTGCGCATCGAGGAGAAGAAGGACGGCCGCGCCCATGACGGCGCGCCCGACCCGGCGCGCTTCGCCCTGCCCGAGGAGACGGCGCTCGCCGAGGCCCTCGCGGCGGCGCGGGGCGCGGCCGAGCGGGCGGTGGCGGCGGAGGATTTCGAGGGCGCCATGCGGGCCCTCGCCGGCCTGCGCGCCCCGGTCGACGCCTTCTTCGACAAGGTCACGGTGAATGCCGAGGACCCGGCCATGCGGGAGAACCGCCTCGCGCTCCTCGGCGCCCTGCGGACCGCGACCCTGGCGGTGGCGGATTTCTCCCGCATCGAGGGGTGATCCGTTTTCCGCAAAGTCAGTTCCGGAAAACGTATGATACGGGATCCGCTTGATCGAAGCGGATCCCGTCTCACGCGCCTGAGCGGCGCCTGAGCGAAGCCCAAATCCGCCATCCCGGAGGGATCGAGCGGATTGGGTATGAGTTGCGCACCGGCTTCGCCGTCCCTCACGGATGAAACCTGAGCGTGTATAAGATCAGAGTCTCGCACGCCAGCATAGCGAGTTTCTATTTAGAGGCTGCCCGAGCAGCCGCATGCGGGCGGGCCGGCGGCACCCTCGGGCGGATCGGGCCGCGAGACGGCCGCTCGGGTCATCGTCCCCGCGCGGTTCCCGCCGCCGAGCCGAGGCCCCCTCGCATGCAGGTTCAGGGCACCGGGACGGGCGTCGTCGCGCAGGGGATCGGCAGCGGCACCCGCGCCCGCGGGGTCACGAATTCGGGGATGCCGAGCCGGTGGCCCTGCTCCGCCGCGAAGGTGGCGATCCGCCCGCGCCCGCACAGGGTTTCGAGCTGCGCGGCGTCCATCGCCTGCAGGTGGAGCCGCAGCGGGCGGTTCGAGAGGTCGGGCGCGTTGCGCACGAGGTCGGCCGCGAAGGCGAGCCTGTCGTCGTTGACGACGACGATGTCGGCCTCCGCGCGGGCGATCGCCGCGTCGGCCGCCACGTAGGGGGCCGCGAAAGCGTGCGCCACGCGCGCGTGCACCGGAAGCACCAGGGCGAGGCAGGCGAGGCAGGCAAGGCCCACGCTGCCGCGCGCCCGCGCGAGCGCGTCGGGCGCGAGGCCCCGCGTCGCCTCGATCCAGCCGGCGGCGGCGAGCAGGCAGGCGCTGCCGATCATCCCGTGCAGGTAGCGGTAGCCCCAGCCGTGGCCCTGGAAGGGCGAGAGAACCGCCATCGCCGCGCAGGTGAGCAGGAGGCCCGCCGCGAGCGGCCGCAGCACCCCGTCGCCCCGGCGCAGGGCCGGCCAGGCCAGGAGGCCGAGCGGCAGGACCAGGGGATTCTCCCAGATGAGGAAGCGCACGAGGTTCTTGACCATCTGGTCGCGCGCGAAGGGGCCGACCGTGCCGATCTGCTCGGCGGCGCGCGCCGCGAGGTAGCCGCCCCCCAGGCCGGCGCCGCCGTCCTGCTGCGCGAGCCCGGAGGCTGCCACGGCCAGCTTCCAGTACAGCACCCAGACTATTCCGATCAGGGCGTAGGCCGCGAGGTAGAAGCCGGCGAGGCGCCAGCGCCGGGCCGGCAGCAGGCCCGCCAGGAAGGGAAGCGCGAACAGGGGGTGGAAGACGATCTGGTGCAACCCGCAGGCCAGGAAGGCGACCACGGCGGCGCCCGCGTGGCCGAGCCGCCCGCCCCGCAGGAAGAGGCGCAGCCAGAGCAGGTTGAGGGTGAGGTGGGCGGTCATCGCGTAGGCGGTGGTCGCCGTCACCAGCACCTGCGGGGCGGTGGCCAGGAGCAGGCCCGCGAGGATCGCGGCGTCGGGTCTGGCCGGCCACAGGCGCCGGGCGACGGCGACGACGAGCCACGCCGCCGCCGCGGCCAGGATCGGTCCGGTCAGGGCTTCGAGGCCGAGGAGCCCGAAGCCCGCCCGAAGGGCCGCGTTGACCGGCAGGTAGGACGAGACCCAGCCCGCGTGCCCCGGGACGGGGAGCAGGAAGAAGGGCGCCAGGGCCGGGGCGTAGTCCCGCCACGCCTCCGGCAGCGGCGCGACGAGGTGCCCGCTCCCGATGATTCGCGCGTCGAAGACCGCCATCGCCTCGTCGTAGGAGAGCGGGTGGCCGCGATGGAGCAGGAGGGTGAGGCCGGCAGCCGCCGCCGCGACGCCCGCGGCGAGGACCGCGCCGCCCCGTCCGGGCCGGGCCGCCAGCCGATGCCAAGCGGCCGGCACTCCGGCGCGCGCCCGGAGCCCCGCGAGCGCCAAGAGGAGGCTCAGGGCGACGGCGCCCGAGGCCGCCCGGTCGGTGTTGAAGAACACCGTCACGAGGCTGCCCTCGGCGAGCAGCCCGAGGGGCAGCAGGAGCGCGACCGCTGCGACCGTGAGGAGCCCCGCCAGCAGGCCGAGTCGCAGGCCGCGGAGCGCGGGCGAGGGTCGACCGAGGGACCAGCCGTCGACGGACGGTGCTTGCGGGAGAGACATGACGCACCGCGGTGATCGGGCGTCGCCGCGGTGCGCCGACGCGGGAACGGCCGCGGCGACCCGCCGCGAGGCACGTGCCCAGTCTAGGCGGGCCTCGGTAAACGATTCCCGACCGCGCGCCGGCGGCGCGGCTCAGGCAGCGTTCGGGATGGCGTCCGGGATGGCGTCCGGCCGCGCCCGCCGCATCACGGCGAGGCCCCAGGACTGGAACAGGTAGTAGCCGTTCCACCGTGCCGCCTGCCGGGCCGCCGCCGAGACGAAGCCGCGGGGCGCATCGGCGACGTCGTCGATGACCGTCACGAACTGCCAGGCCGGCATCCGGATGAATGACGGAACGGGCATCCAGGCCGGCACTGCACAATAAAGCTCCCGCTTCTGTGCACTGCAAAACAGATTATATGAAGCCGCCTCGCTATTCATGCGCGTCATCCCTGGCCGCAAGTTTTCGTACTTTGGTCGAAGATGACGTGTCAAGCCCAATAGAGTGCGTTGCGCCGGACTTGCTGACGGAGGATGTCGGAGAGTTTGCGGTCGGTCCGGCCGGGCGGCGGACCGATGATCGGCTTTATTGGTCGGGTGCGGCCATATCGCGCGCGACCGGAGCGCGTGCCGGGGCGTTGCCCCGCCGGATCCCGCCAACCAGGAGATCGTCATGGATTCCGATACGTTCCGCGACCGGTCGGGCCGCACGCTCGACGACGCCGATCAATTGAGCAGCGTGATCCTGCTCGGTCTCGCGGTCGCGGGCGGTGCCGTGGCGGTGGCCGTCCTGACCTTCCTGGCCTGAGGCGCGCGCCGGCCCGGATTCGCGCCGATCGATTGTGCGCAGAAAAATTGCTCGCACGACGCGAACCCTCGCCTGGCTGGCGACTCGCCTGGCTGGCGACTTGGCCCGGCAGGTCGGCGGCCCACCGCCCCTCCCCTCACCTCAAGGAACACCATGATCAGGCTCGCCACGGCCGCGCTCGCGCTCGGCCTCCCCACCTGCGCCCTCGCCCAGATCGTCGAGACCCCGGTTCGGATCCCGGGCGGTGCCGTCCTGGTCGCCCCCGCCTCGCCGGACGTCACCGGCTCGCTCGGCGCGCCCGACAAGAGCGGCCCGGGTGCGGTGGAGGTCGTGCCCGGCCGGACCGGCGCGAGCACGCTGGAATCCGATTCCGCGGCGGGCGCGAACGCCGAGCAGACGACCCGTCCCGTTCCCCAGTACGGTCGGAACGGCGGCAACGGGTCCGGCGGCGGCGGCCAATAGCCGCCCGTCCTTCCGCGCATCGCCCCCTCCCCATGCTGAGCTGCAGACGCGGGCTGCCTCGCAGCCCGCTCGACGGTCACCCGTTCGGATCACCGTTCAGGATGCTTCGGGGCGCAGCTCTCGCTCGCCGCCCGTCATGAGGAAGGGGGGAGTGCCGGCACCGTCCGGCCTCATCGCCTGTTTCTTCTCGAGGGAGATCCGCGCCAGACCGGCCCGCGGCCCGAGACGACCCCTCGAATTCCGGCGGGGCGATCGCGCCGGACATCGCGGGATGTTCGCTTGCTCAGTCGAGGTGCTGGCGGGGGAACTCGGCGAGCGAGGCATCGATCGCGTCCGCCACGCTCAGGGCGGTCCCGATCACCAGGAGCGTCAGTCCTGCCGCGATGAGGCCGATCGCCTCGACCGGCCGCCACGCGCCGCGCCGGGTCCTCCGGCGGGCCTGTCCCGGACGGGCCGGGTGGGCGATGACACGGGACATGGGCGACCTCACCTCGCTCCCGGCCCGCTGCCGCCATGGCCCGGACCGGCTGGTATCAGCGTAGCGTTATGCCGTGGTGGTTAACGTCCGGTTTCACGCCAGCTCTCGGCAAGGTTTGTCCGCTCAGGCTGCCCGCTCGATGCTTCACGAACCGCGTCGCCCATCAGTTGAGAGCGGAGGTCGACCGTGGTCGTGCAGCGCATCCGGGCTGGGATAAAGGTCGGCGGGCGACGCGCCCGGATCTCCTGGCCGTTCGCGCCGCGAGACCGTGCGCGCGTGAACCCGCGGGCGGTTCCCGTATCCTGCGTTCACCCGAGGCCGGATGCGGCGGGCGAGAACGATGTTCCGTAGAGTTTGAGAGATGGATGCGGCGGGAAATCTGCGCGATATGCGCTACGCAGTCTGACCGTCTGTATCCGTCAGCTTCGCATGGTATCGCTCGTCCGACCGGGAGCGGTTTCGTAGGGGCAGGCGATATGAGTATTGCACGGACGGATCGCGCGCGCGGACCCTGTGCTGGCCGTTTTCGTCCGGATTTCGTGCGGTCAATCGGGCGTTCCGGCCCGCGGCACGACATCGTGTCCTTCGCTGTCTCGGCTTTCAACGCGATGGATCGCGACCTCTTCGGAACGCTGAGCGCCGCTTCCCGGGATTGGAATCGGAGCAACGGGCGACGCGTGGTTCGGCTGCTCGACGTGATCCTCGGACAGGTCGCCGAGCGGCAGCTCGACCGCGTCGCGGTGCTCAACCTGTCGGGCCTGAACGAGGGCAAGCCGGATCCCCTGCTGTTCGACCTCGTCGCCGAGCGAATCGGGCCGGGGCGCCTGTCCTGGACGGTGGTCGATCATCCGCTCTCGCAGACCTTCACGGAGCCGACGATCCGCGGCTGGCTCGACGCAAGGGGCATCGCGCGCCTGCCCCGCGATCTGCGGGATCCCGATTGCCGGTTGCCGGAGGGCGACGCCGACGTCGTGATCTGCACCGAGATCCTGGAGCACCTCGACTACACGGTGGCGATGCGGCTGCTGCGCGGCGCCTGCGGGGCCCTGAGGCCGGGCGGGCTGCTGGTGATCACCACGCCGAACGCCGTCTTCCTCGAGCATCGGATCCGGTTCGCCCTCGGCCAGTGGGATTTCCTGCACTTCATGGACGGGCCGGACGATGCCGAGCGCGGCCTGCTCGGCCACGTGATGTACTACGACGGCGCCCGGCTGGCCCGCATGCTGCGGCTGATCGGCTTCGTGGGCGTGACGCCCGGCACGTTCAACGTCGGGCACGGGCCGGGCGAATTCCGCAACATCCTGACGCGCATCGCCGCGCTCACGCTGCACGCGATGACGTGGCTGGTCCCGCATTCGGGCCAGGTCCTGATGGTGCGGGCGGAGAAGCCGCTCGACGCGTGACGCGCGGGCGGGAGCCGACCGCGGCGCGATCGGATCCCGCAGCGGGTCTCGGAGCCGCGCGGCGGGAGGTCGTGCGTCGCTCAGCCGATGCTGTAGGTGCGCTCGATCACCACGCCGCAGCTCTCCGCGAGGCTGAAGGCGAGTTCCCGCGTGAGCCCGAAGATCAGCGGACGATCCCCGCGCAGGAGGGTGTAGCTGCCGTCAGGTTTCACGGTGATGCGCACAGGCTCGGACATCGGCGTCTCCCTGAATCCGGCCAGCTCACCCAGCGGTGGCCGGCATCTTATCCAGCGCAGGCTAAGCTGATTCGCGTCCGGGAAGAAGACCTGCCGATTCGGGAAGAAGGCCCGCCGATTCGGGAAGACCTGCCGATTCGGGAGGAGGCCGAGGGGAGGCGCCGTGCCGTCCGCGTCCCGAACGGCGCGCCCTGGACGGGGGGGCGCCGCGACCCGATCTTCCGCGGGTCGGGCCGCGCGCCCGCCGGTGCGGGACCGGACGATGCCGACGGATGATCCTCGGGAGGATGCCGATCAGCGCGGGCGCGCGCTCCTCGCCCTCGCCCTCGTCGCCGCGCTGGTGCTCGGGAGCGTCTGGGTGTTCACGACCCTGCGGCGCGAGGCGCAGCGGGAGGATTGCCTCGCCGCGCACCGGCGCGATTGCGACCGGCTCGCGGATTCACCCTGACGCGGCGCTCAGCGGCCGGGATTCAACAGGCGCCGCACCTGATCGTAGAATTCCACGGTCTTGTCCTTCTCGACCGGACCCTTGTCGTCGTTCGACGCCACCGCCATGGTCTGGGCGTCGAGCCGCCCGTTGACGTTGACGCCGAACCTCGGATCCGTGTCCTGAAGGTGCTTCGCGATCATGCGCAACGCCGTTTCGATCACGCGGATCCTGATCTCGTCGTCCATGGCCTTGTCCGGGTGCGGGGCAGCGAAACGCGGGCGGATTTCGCACGGGCGAGAGAGTGGTCCGGGCGTATTAAGAAAGCGTTGACTCTCGGGCGCGCGGGCCGGTCGCGGCAGGCGCGCCCCGGCAGCCGGGCCGGAGCGGCCCGGGCCATGCCCGCGGCGCATGCCTGACCGTTGGCATCTGGCATACCAACGAAAATGGTGCGGTGCCATATATGGTGCATCGCACAACGCAGACCGAAAGCCTCCGATGATCGCCTTCGCCCTTCTCGGCCTCGTCGCCGCCCTCGCCGCCAACGCCTCGCTGGTCCTCGTCGCGGCGGACCGGCTGACGCCTCCGGCGGATCGCACCCCGCTGGTCGCCGGGAACGAGAACGACCTGCTGGCGGCGAAGCTCGCGGCCTGACCGGCCGCCTCCCCGGACAGGATCGCCCCCGCGCGGCTGGAGCTGCGCGGGGTTTTTCGCGCGCGGTCCGGGCGGCTCAGTTGCGCGCCGCCCGCATCCGGTGACGCTGGATGCCGATCACGCGGCGATCCCGGTCCCATAATTCGATGTCGAACGGCACGTCGAGGCCGCGCGCCTTCAGCAGCGCCTCGACGTCGTCCTCCGCGTCGATGCGTTCGACTCCGACGATGTGGTCCTGTCCGTCGATGAGGTAGGCGCGATAGCTCAGTCCCGCGAGCGATTCCGCCTCGCGCGGGCGCGGACGATTGCAGCGGCAAGTCATTGGTACCCCGCCTCGTTCGGGCGGGAGATTCTGGTCTCCCCGAGAGGCAGGTTTTACTTACTTTGAAGCGCTGTCAAGTGGTAATCGGCGTTATCTCGAAAGAGTAATCCGGTATATCAGCGCCCCGCCGGTCCACTCGGCCGATCCCGGCGGGTGCGGATGGTGGGTCGAGGGTGGCCGGAGCCGGACGTCAAGGAATCGCGGCCTCGGTACTCTTTCGGCTTCGCCCGCCGCCGCAAACCGGGTAGGTGTCAGGCCGTCCGCGCGCGCCGGACCTCGCCGCCGGCGCGCGACGAGTCCTGCCGACGCCGGGTGCGCCGCTGATGACATCCGATCGATGATCAGTTCATCCGATTTCGTGACCCGGTTGCTCGAGGCCAAGCAGTGGATGCTCGATCTCGCGGCGCCCGCCATTCAGGCCGTGCGGACGCTCGATCGCGACACCTGGCTCCTGGGCGGCGTGGCGGCCGGCCTGCTGGTCCTGGCGCTCCTCCTTCGCGTCCTGGCCCGGCGCGACCGCACCGCCCGGGACCTGGTCGAGGCGACGCAGCGCGCGGTCGCCCTCCAGGCGGCCGGGATGGAGCTGCAGCGGGAGGCGAGCGAGCGTCAGCTGCGGGCCTATGTGGGGGTGACCTTCGCGTCCTTCCAGCGCTTCGCGCCGGGCCAGGACCTCGTCGTTCAGATCGAGCTGCGCAATCACGGGCTGACGCCGGCCCTCGACCTCGTGGCGAATTTCACGCTCGCGGTCGAGCCCTTCCCGGCGGCGAGCCTGCCGAGCGTGACCGCGGCGGCGGACCGCCTCCCCTGCATCGTGGGTGCGCGCGAGACGCGCCTGGTGACCCGGCGGGTCAACCTCCAGGCGGCGCCCGGCGTGGCGGAGCGCCTGCTGAGTTCGGAACTCGGCCTCTACCTGGTCGGTCAGGTGACCTACCGCGACGTGTTCGGCCGCGAGCACCTCACCAGCGCGACCCTGGTCGCGAGTGGGGACCGGATCCGCGGCCGCGAGCCCTTCGTCCTGTGCGAGGGCGGCAATGCCGTGACCTGAAGCGGGCCGCAGGTCGACCGCCGCGGCGGCGGCCCGCTTCCGACCCTGGGCTCAGCGGCAGACGCGATCGAGCTTGAAGCCCCCGGGTCCGCTGAACCCGGCGAAGCGGCAGCCGCCGAAGGTGCCCTCGAAGCCGTAATCGTTCTTCCCGGTCTTCCAGGTGGCGCCGCGGCCGCCGTTCCAGCTCGCGGTCCGGTAGCCGGCGGGCCGCTCCGCCCGCCGCGGGGCCTCGACGAGGTCGCGGTCCGCGACGCGGCCGCGGCGCGGCGCGGCGACGGGCTCGGGGGCCGGGGCGGGCTCCTCCACGGCGGCGACCGGCCTGGCCTGCGGCGCGGATTGCGGGGCCGGCGGGGCGGCGACGTAGGCCTGGTTCTGCCCCTCCGCCCGCGGCAGGTCGATCACGCGCGGCGCGGGCCGGGTGCCCTGAAAGCGCTCGTCGGCGTCGGTCTGCGTCGTGGGTGCCAGGGTCTTCACCTCGGCGTAGCGTTTCGGCGCGGGGCGCGCCGGAGCCTCGGCCACGGCCGGCCCGGGCTGGGCGGCGGGCAGCGCGCTCGGCGGGCTCATGGTGAGGTTCGCGTGGGCGACGGTGCCGAGCCCGACGGTGAGGATCGCGGCCGTGGCAAGCGACTTGCTGATCATGGTGAACTCCCGTGCGGCGGCCCGGGCAGGGCGCGCCCCGATGGTGTCTGATGCCACCCGTCGGGCTCGTTCCTCCTCGCCCTCCAGGACGCGAACACCTTCGCACCGCTCGCGCCGGCGCGCCGTGCCGGGGCGCACGCGCGCCGCGCGGTCCGCGGCCGGCGCCGTGCACGTCCGGATCCGAGAACGCCCGCCATCCCGGGCCGCCTCGCCCGACGCGACGGCTCATCCGAACCGGAACACATCCGAGTCGCCGGATTTCACCGCGCCGAGCGGTCCGCCTCCTGCGACGAATTCAGGGTGATGTCCGCTTCGACGCTGCGCCAGCCGACCCAAGTCGTTGACCGTCCAGGACGCGGTCGCCGCAGCCGCTCCGCATTCCACCCGATGCGATGCAGGCGATCCGCGCCATGCCGCCGCGACGCCGGAGGAGGCTCATACGCCATCCGGTTGATGGCTTCGCCATCTCCCCTTTCGGCAATGCGGATGTCGGCTTCACTCAGGCACCGCGCGGGCTTGGGATACGGGATCCGCTTCGATCAAGCGGATCCCGGATCACTTGATCTTTGTTCGCCACCTCGACTTCGGCGCACAGCGTCGCGCCGTCGTGCCCGTCCCGTATGCGCGGCAGCGGGGAGCGTCGCGGCTCCCGAGGCGCCGGCCCCGGAATCGTTCGTGCCGGCCCTCGCCGCCCGGCCCGCTGCGCGCGCCCGGCCAAGCCGTCGATGGTGGACGGGACCCACTGTCCATTGACAGTCCAACCGGGCCACCTCCTGGCGGCTGATCACCCTTGGGGCTGATCGCCCCGGCGCCGAACCGTTCGAGCGTGGCGGCCCCCGGCGCCGGGGGCAACCAGACTTCGACGTGACTCGGCACGATAGCGAGGCCATCGGCGCCCTGTACCGGGACCTCGCTGACATGGCGCCGCTGGATCCTCGTGAGGCGCAGGCCACTCGTCGGGAGCCAACCGGTCAGACGTGGCGACCGGGCGGAAGCAGCAGGACGTCCTGCGGGCGCATGAAGGACGGGCGGTCCCTGATCTCCGTGAAACTCAACCGCGTTCCGAGCGGCCGCAGCACGCTCTGCCGATGCAACCCGACTGCCAGGAATCGATAGTCGGGCGGCAACACGGCACGGACCCTCTCATAGAAATCGACCCCCTTGCGTTCGTAATAATTCGGTTCGACTTCCATCAGAATGACGGGGCGGTTCCGGGCGATTGTCTCATTTCCACCGGCGAGCACCTCGTCTTCATGGCCTTCCGTATCGATTTTTATGACGCTGATCGGCAAAGCGATCTCGTGCGCGACATAGTCGTCGAGCCGCATCGTCACGATCCTGGTTGTTTCAAATAAATTATCCTCAGTGCTAATGACGATCGCGGCGTTGCCGGTGCGCGATCCGTTCTGGAAATCCTCGCGCAGCGAGATTTCGACCGTTCCCGGCTTCGAGGAGAGCGCAGCCGGGATGATTGTCACGGTCTCATCGAGCGCGTTTATCAGGATGTTTTCCTGCAGGCGGTCGCGGTTCCCTGGGACTGGCTCGAAGGCAAAGACCCGCCCGAAGCGCCGCTGGTCTCGAACGAAGATGCCGAGCGGGACTGTAAAGAAGCCAACATTGGCTCCAATGTCGAGCACCGCCGTCCCCGGCTCGATGAACCTCCTCAGAAGCTCTATTTTCTGCTGGTCGTAGGTGCGCAGATAGAACGGGCCCCGCTCTGTCGTCGAGCGCCGATCAACGAGCATGCGGTGCCCGGCACTCATCGTCACTTGCCGAACAGGGTCTCTTCCCAGAATTTGCTCGGTCGCGTTCAGGGCATCAGCAAGACGACGTGCTCCACGGACGTTCGGAAGGTGAAGCGGCATTGGATGCTCCCCACTGAGACCGAGGCTCAGCGAGTAAAATCTACATAAATTATGTAGTCAATTGCCGATTTAAACTCGTACCTACGAATGGCGATTGCAATCTCAGCGCAACTTGATTTCCCGCGAGTTATAAGGGCCCAAGTCGAACGCTTTCCGCTCAGCGGTGGGGCGCCGGTCGACGAGCATGCAGTGGCCGGCGCTGGTCGTTATCGTGCGGGCCGCCAGCGGGATCTGTGCCTCGCGGCAGGGCTCCGATCGGCTCGCCCGCCTCGCCGAGAAGGACGGGGCCGACACGCCCCTCGAGCGCGTGCTGGAGGGCGTCGCCCACGACTGCCCCTATCCGCCGCCCGACAGGGTGCGTGGGAACGCGTACGTGGCCCGCCGTCACGCCGGCTTCCCCGACCTGACCGGGCCGCCGAAGCCGCCCGTTCTGCCGCCGGCGCGCTGGGTGGGCCCTGGGCACGTCCGTCAATGAGACCGCGTTTCGGGGTCGAGTTGGAGCGGCCACCGGTCAGGCGGCCTGCGGCGGAAGAGTGATCGCCTCCTCGATCAACGCCGGGGTGAGCCCGGCCATGCCCTCGACCTGCACGTAGCGGTGCTGCAGCGGCCACTCGTCGTTGGCTTCCGGCAGAAGCGCGCCGATCGGGCGCCTGATCACCCGCCCCGTTGCGGAAGATGCCGGCCACCTCGGTGCGCCGCTTGGTCTCGCCGTTGAGGCGCTTCAGCGGGTTCGTGCTGCGGAGCTTGGCCCGATATTGGGCCGGGAAGCCCATGGAGGCCGGCACGTCCGGTTCGGCGGCGTCCATCAGGGCGGCGCGTTTCGGCACTCGAACAGGAGCACCGCCCAAAGCCCGCAACCGGCACCCTGGTCAGCCAAGCCCACTCACCGTCCACATAAAGAGCCGGGGCAATCCCACCAGAGCGGGCGTGGACGCACGAGCATGAAGTCTGGCGGCCCGGTCATTCGCTTGGCCGGTCGGCGGCAGTAGTGGTGATCCCCGCAAGGCCGACGCATCGGCGGACGGCCGGAGCGAAGAAGACCACGCAGGAAGACGAGGGCATGCCATGAGCACCGTCATCGATTGCCGCCCGACCGCGGCCGCGCCGGATCTCGCGGCCATCAAGGCCAGGCAGCAGCTGGCTTGGTCGTCAGGAGACTACGCCGTCGTCGGCACGACGCTTCAGATCGTCGGCGAGCAACTCGCGGAGGCGATGGACCTGCGCGCGGGGCAGGACGTGCTGGATGTCGCCGCCGGTAACGGCAACTTCACGCTTGCAGCCGCCCGCCGCTGGTGCAACGTGACCTCCACGGACTATGTCGAGCCCCTCCTGGAGCGCGGGCGGCTGCGGGCCGAGGCCGAGGGCGTGGCCGTCACATTCCGCAAGGCCGATGCCGAGAACCTTCCGTTCGCAGACCGGTCCTTCGACGCGGTCGCTTCCACCTTCGGCGCGATGTTCAGTCCCGACCAGGGCCGCACCGCGGGCGAGATGCTCCGCGTCTGTCGGCCCGGGGGGCGTATCGGCTTAGCCAACTGGACACCGGACGGCTTCATAGGCCAGATGTTCAAGATCATCGGCAAACACCTCCCACCACCGCCAGGCCTCAAGTCCCCAGCCCTGTGGGGAACGCCGGAGTGGATTGACACGAGCTTTGCTGCCGAGGCGTCCTCGCTCATCGCGCAGTCCCGGCACTTCACCTTCCGTTACCGCTCAGTACAGCACTTCCTCGGCACCTTCCGCACCTTTTACGGCCCGATGCTGAAGGCTTTCGAGGCGCTCGGGGCTACCGCCAGGATAGCGCTGGCGCAGGATCTCACCGGCCTGATCGGGCACTTCAACAAGTCTGGTGACGCGACCGTGGTCGTGCCGAGCGAATACCTGGAAGTCGTCGTGACACGACGGTGAGGATGCGGCAGGCCACAGCAGCCGACGGCACCCGCCACCCTGTGCTGTGGCCCGAAGGCCTTATTCCGTCGCCCGGATCAGAAGCGGCGCGGGACGTCTCCCGACCCTGTCATCCGCTGTCCGGACGATCACGTCCGGACAGCGGATGACACGTCCGCGCGGCGCTTGAGCGACGCCGGCATCCGCATGGCGACGCAAGCCGTCGGATGTCGTATCACATTCCCACCGCGGGCCCGTAGCGCCAAGCTGATCGGTGGTGCGTGGATGGCGACAGCCGCCGCACGGGCCTCGACTTGCGCCATCTCGGCTCGGCGACCGCGCGGAGCGCCATGGCCCGCGCGCCGTCATCGCGGCAGCGTCCAGTTCCCGGCCGTTGCGGTCCGACGGAGCAACCTCGCCCTGACGGCATTCCACTCCGCTACCTCGGTCATGGTGCCCTTCCTCGGCGCCATCGCGGGCGCGGTGCAGTTCGTGCACCGCCACGTCGGCCGCGCTAGAGCATTGTCCGACGAAGTGGATGCCGGTTCGTCGCAGAAAATGCGGCAAGATCAAAGACCTAGAGCAGTACCCGATGGCCACGTGATCGGGTGCTGCTCTCACTCACGCCGGCCGCGCCGGTGCTGTATACTCGGCGCGATCCGATGGCCGCGGAGCTGCTCGGGATCGGAGCTCACGACGAGTCGCAGCACCGAACTCTTCGCCAGCACGGCGCTGGATTTAACGCTCGACCTGGCGCTCGACTTGGGGCAGCGGCGCCTGAGCGCCCCACGGATGTGCAGCGCCCCGGCGATCCGGCCGAGCTTCGGTTCGCACGGGGATCGAGGCTGCTGCCCATGGAGGCTCTTGCCCATGGAGGCTCTTGCCCATGGAGGCTCTTGCCCATGGAGGCTCTTGCCCATGGAGGCTCTTGCCCATGGAGGCTCTTGCCCATGGAGGCTCTTGCCCATGGAGGCTCTTGCCCATGGAGGCTCTTGCCCATGACGGCGGACGTGCTTTCGGATGTGCTCTCGGCGGTCCGGCTGACCGGCTCGGTGTTCTTCGACGTCACCGCCACCGCGCCCTGGGTCGCCGAGGCGCCTCCATCGGCGCAGATCGCGGGGGCCGTTCTGCCCGGTGCCCAGCACGCGATCGAGTACCACGTGCTCACGCGCGGCTCGTGCTGGATCTCCATCGTCGACGGTGCGCCATTTGAGCCCGTGCGGTTGCACGAGGGCGACATCGCCATCATCCCGCATGGCGAGCCGCACGCCGTTTCCAGCGCGCCGGGGATGCGCGCCGGGCCCGATCTCGATGCTCACCGCCGGCCGAACGAGGTCGGCGGCCTGCCGATACGGTTGCGGGCCGGCGCGGGCGGCGCGGACGATGCCCACGTGATCTGCGGATTCTTCAGCTGCGATGTGCGCCCGTTCAATCCGCTGCTCGACGCGTTGCCACGCTTCGTGCGCGTCGGACGGGGCGCGTCGCCGGCGACGGACGGGTTGCTGAACCAGTTCGTTCTGCTCCTCTCGCACGAGACGAAGCACCGGCGCCCGGGCGCCCAGAGCGTTCTCAACCGGCTCTCGGAACTGATGCTCATCGAGGCGGTGCGGACCTACATGGACCAGCTCGACCCCGGGCACATCGGCTGGCTGTCCGGGCTGCGCGATCCGCTGGTGGGTCATGCCCTCGGGCTGCTGCACGCCGAGCCGGCCCGGGCCTGGACGCTTGAGGACCTCGCCGCCGCGTGCGGCGCGTCGCGCTCGGCGCTCGCCGGCAGGTTCACCCAGCTGACCGGCTATCCTCCCATCCAGTATCTCACCCGGTGGCGCATGCAGCTTGCGGCCAAGCGCCTGAGCGAGGGGGGCGCCAAGGTCGCCGCCGTGGCCCAGGACGTCGGCTACGACTCCGAGGCGGCGTTCAGCCGCGCGTTCAAGAAGTTTTCCGGCCGGTCGCCGAGCGAATGGCGGTCCGGCTGAGGCGATCCCACGGCGTCGGGCGCATGCCTCGCCAGGCCCCCGTTCCGCGCAGACGAACAGGGGGCAAGGTCGCAACGCACGGCGCCGCTGGCGGGTCTGGAGCCCCTGCAACGAGCCGGATGGCGGGCAACGCTCCCGGGCCTCTCCGCCGTTCCGAGTGCACCACACGTTCGCGAAGGCGAACAAGCCTCGCAATCCGCGAGCCTGCCCCTCACTCTTCGTCGAGCTGGTCGCGAATGTCGAAGGATGGCGGGCACTTGACGTTCGGGTTGTGGCACGCGTGACCCTCGACCTTGAACGAGAGCGAGCGGCCATCCGGCAGCGTCACCACGAAGCGGTCCCCTGCGATCTCGACCTGCGCGTCCGGGTGGAAGAAGTCCTCGTAGAGCTTCATGCCTCCCCTCCTCGTTCTCGAGGTCGGGGTCGCCCGCCCTCGGCCCCGGCCACCGGCCTCATCCGCCCGCCATTCCCGTCGTCAGAGGTGTGCGTCGAGATCTACGACGCGGTCGTCTCGTCTCGGAACAACGCCTGAGGCGGTTCGCGGCAGCCGCCAGGTGCGAGAGAATTTGCGCTGTCGCGCACGGCAGGTCGGCGCCTGCGCCGGCATCATCCTGGCCGCGAAAGTAATCTCATCGCGCGCTGATGTTGAGCTGGATCAATGCCGCTCATGGTCAGGCGTCCATACAGCAGGCGAAGCAGCTACCGTTTCAGCACATCAACGACGGCTCAGCATTCCACGGCTCCACCGTGGGAGGTAGCTGCGGAGGAACGCCATGAACAAGCCGGAATTCCTGCGCGGCCAGACCGCCTCGCCGTTCGCGGCGCGCTACGACAACTTCATCGGCGGGCAGTGGGTGGCGCCGGCGGCGGGGCGCTACTTCGAGAACACGTCGCCGCTCACCGGGCGGCTGATCTGCGAGGTCGCCCGCTCCGACGCCCAGGACATCGAGCGCGCCCTCGACGCCGCCCACGCCGCCAAGGACGCCTGGGCCCGCACCGCCCCCGCCGAGCGCGCCCGCATCCTCACCAGGATGGCCGACCGCATGGAGGACAACCTCGACCTGCTGGCGCTGGCCGAGACCTGGGACAACGGCAAGCCGATCCGCGAGACCACCCACGCCGACATCCCGCTGGCCATCGACCATTTCCGCTACTTCGCCGGCTGCGTGCGCGCCCAGGAGGGCTCGCTCTCCGAGATCGACCACGACACCGTCGCCTACCACTTCCACGAGCCGCTCGGCGTGGTCGGCCAGATCATCCCGTGGAACTTCCCCATCCTGATGGCGGTCTGGAAGCTCGCCCCGGCCCTGGCGGCCGGCAACTGCGTGGTGCTCAAGCCCGCCGAGCAGACCCCGGCCTCGGTCCTGGTCCTGGCCGAGATCATCGGCGACCTGCTGCCGGCCGGCGTGCTCAACATCGTCAACGGCTTCGGCCTGGAGGCGGGCAAGCCGCTGGCCTCCTCGCCGCGCATCGCCAAGATCGCCTTCACGGGCGAGACCTCGACCGGGCGGCTGATCATGCAGTACGCCAGCCAGAACCTGATCCCGGTGACGCTGGAGCTGGGGGGCAAGTCGCCCAACATCTTCTTTGAGGACGTGATGGCGCGGGACGACGCGTTCCTGGACAAGGTGCTGGAGGGCTTCGCGATGTTCGCCCTCAACCAGGGCGAGGTCTGCACCTGCCCGAGCCGGGCGCTGGTGCAGGAATCGATCTACGAGCGCTTCATCGAGAAGGCGGTGGCGCGGGTGGAGGCGATCCGGCAGGGCTCGCCGCTCGACCCGGCCACGATGATCGGCGCCCAGGCCTCGGGCGAGCAGCTGGCCAAGATCCTGTCCTACATCGACATCGGCCGCCAGGAGGGGGCGCAGCTGCTGACCGGCGGCGAGCGGGCGGTGCTGGCGGGCGAGTTCGCCGAGGGCTTCTACGTGAAGCCGACGGTGTTCCGGGGCCACAACCGGATGCGGATCTTCCAGGAGGAGATCTTCGGGCCGGTGCTGTCGGTGACGACGTTCAAGGACGAGGCCGAGGCGCTGGCGATCGCCAACGACACGCTCTACGGGCTGGGCGCCGGGGTGTGGACACGGGACGGGACGCGGGCCTACCGGTTCGGGCGGGAGATCCAGGCCGGCCGGGTGTGGACGAACTGCTACCACGCCTACCCGGCCCACGCCGCCTTCGGGGGCTACAAGCAGTCGGGCATCGGGCGCGAGACCCACAAGATGATGCTCGACCACTACCAGCAGACCAAGAACCTCCTGGTCAGCTACTCGCCCAAGGCCCTCGGCTTCTTCTGAGACCCCGCTCCCCCGCCGGCCTTCGGGCCGGCGGACCGCCCTCCTTCGAGCCATCGACCGGGCAGCGGCGCATCGCATGGCGGCTCAACCGAAGCGTGAAGAGTCGAGCGCGTCGGAGCGTCTCGCCTCGCCTCCTTGAGCCTGCGCAGGGCTTCCGCCGCCGGGACATTCCTCCGCCCGCCCTGCCAGCGCCGCTGCGCGCCCGCAACGCTGTTCGCAAGCGCGTCGCCCGATCGGATGCGGGCCGGCACTCTTGCGGGCGCTGACGTGCCCCCACGGCGCTCGTCGGTGGCGGCCCCGCTCTCGTCGCCGCATCACCACCACGCTCTCTCGAAGAATAACTGCTGTCGGCCGATCGCCGGATTTCAAGCCAACCTCACGAGGTGGACTGGACGGACTGCTCGATGACGAGGCATGCTGCCTCCCGAAGAACAGAGGGAGGAAGTTATCCGATGCGGCAGAACCTCCTCTGTGGCGCTGCGGCCGTTGCCGCATTGGCCCTCGCGGGATCGGTCACTCCGTCTCGGGCTCAAGCCCCCCAGATCTTACCAACGCCCTCGGGGCGCCCGCAGGCGCCGAGCCCGGGTGCCCCGGCTCCCACCTCGCCTGCGCCGGCTCCCGGCCAGACAAAGCCGGCATCGCCCGACCTCAACGATCCCACGACGTTCTTGCCGTTCGTCTACGGCCCACTGCAGCAACAGGGCATGAACGCGCCCTCGCATCATGCCAAAGGCAAAGTTCATCTTCTGCCAGCCACCCCTGCCACGACGCAGTGGGGCTGGTTCGACAACTCCCAGCCGCCCGTGCTGAGAATTCAGTCCGGCGACACGGTCGCCATGGAAACAATGATGCACGCCCACAATCAAGTGGTTCCGGGCATCACAATCGATCAAGTCAAGAAAACCCGCACTGACTACCCGGGCCGGGGCCCTCACACGCTCACGGGACCTATTTACGTTGAAGGGGCAGAGCCTGGAGATGTTCTCCGCGTGCACATCAACAAGATCGTGCCGCGCGCCTACGCGACCAATTTCAATCTTCCAGGCCTGTTCGGTGAGTTTCCGAAAGAATTCCCGGAAGGACAGATCAGATTCTTCTACCTCGACCTCGACCGCAAGACCATGGAGTTCGCGCCAGGCATCGAGATCCCGCTCAGGCCGTTCCCGGGCACGACCGCGGTAGCCCGCGCGGAGCCTGGCCGGTACAGCTCGGTGCCACCCGGCCGCTTCGCCGGGAACCTCGATATCCGCGAACTCACGGAAGGCGCGACGCTCTACATACCGGTCTTCGTCCAGGGAGCCCTGCTGTGGTCCGGCGACAGCCACGCCGGTCAGGGCAATGGCGAGGTGAACCTCTGCGCCATCGAGACGGCGTTCAAGGAGTTGAACGTCACGGTCGAGGTGATCAAGGGTGCGACGCTCGACTGGCCGCGCATTGAGACCCCAACGGACTGGATCACGGTCGGCTACGATCAGGATCTCAACAAGGCTCTCGACCTCCTGCGCGACCAGACCACGAGATTCATCATTGAACGCGACAAGGTCTCACAGGCGCAGGCCGAGCAGTCGATGCTGGAAAATTGGAATTGCCCGATCTCTGAGGTCGTAAACGTCGTCAAGGGCACATACTGCATGCTGCCCAAGGATGGAAGGAAGCCGACGCAGCTGCCGCGAGCCGAGACGCCCGAGGTTTTCGTCACGACGGGCAGGGACGCGGACCTGAACAGGGCGATGGACACGGCGTCGATGGCGATGATCAACATGCTCGTCGAGCGCAAGGAACTGTCGCGCCTGGACGCGTATGCGCTCGCGAGCATGGCGATGGACTGCCGCATCGCGGCACCCCGGGATGCCGAGAAGGAGGTCAGCTGCATGGTTCCCAAGAGCCTGTGGGTGAACCAGCGCTAGCCGGCCTGGCACCAGTGGGCAGCGACCGGAACCTCCGGCGCTTGGGCGCGCTCGCTCTCCTGGTGCTGCCGCTTCTGCTCTGCCCCGCAGCGGTGCGTGCGGCCCAGGGCGGACCGGTGCGGGTCGTCGCGACCACGCCGGACCTGAAAAGTCTCGTCGAGGCGGTCGGCGGTGACGCTGTCGTTGCGGCGAGCCTCGTCCCACCCGGTGCCGACCCCGAGGCTTACGAGGTGCGGCCGGGCGACCTCCTTGGGCTGCGTGGTGCCGACCTGGTCGTCCGCGTAGGCCTCGGCTACGATCACTGGCTCGACCCGCTGCTGGCGCGCCACGCCGATCCGAAGCTCATGCGGGGCGGCGCGGGGCAGGTGGACGCCTCGGCGGGCATCCCACTCCTCGAAGTGCTGGGGAGCAGCGTGGAGGCGGGAGCCACCGGCGGCCATGCTCACGGCTTGGCGAACCCCCATTACTGGCTCGACCCCGCGAATGCCGAGACGATCACCGCCGGTATTGCGGATGGGTTGGCACGGGTCGCGCCGGGCCGAGCCGCCCTGGTCGCCGAGAACCGCGGGCGCTTTCTCGCCGGCCTCGCCCGGCGGCTCGCGTCGTGGCAGGCCCGACTGGCGCCCTACGCGGGCGCACCGGTCGTCGCCTATCACAACGACTGGCCCTACTTCGCCCGCCGCTTCCGCCTCAACGTGGTTGCCGTCGTGGAGCCGAAGGAGGGGATCGCACCGAGCCCGGCCCAACTCGCCCGAGTTGCCGGGCTGATGCGCGAGCAGGGCGTGCGCGTCGTGCTCGCGAAGCCGAACGCGCCGCGCGGGCCGGCCGAGGCCGTGGCGGCCCGAACCGGTGCCCGGGTGGTTGTGCTCGCCGGGTCGGTCGGCGAGCTATCGGGGACCGGCGACTACCTTGGGTTGTTCGAGGTCGATGTCGACGTGCTCCACGACGCGTTCGAGGCGGGTGGGCGTTGATCGCCGATCTCGCCGCCCTGCTCGCGGTGCCCCTCGCCGTGACGGCGATCTTCATCGGGGTCCACACTTACTTGGGCCTCCACGTTCTGCGCCGAAGGGTCGTGTTCGCGGATCTCGCGCTCGCGCAGCTCTCCGCGCTGGGGGCCACGCTCGCCGTGGCCCTCGGCCACGCGCCGAGCGATCTGGCCGCGTTCGCATACGCGATGCTGTTCGCGTTCTCCGGCGCGGTGGCCCTGACCGCGAGCCGTTCGGTGTCCTGGGCGGTGAGCCAAGAGGCGCTCGTCGGTGTCCTCTACGTCGCCGCCAGTGCGGCCACGGTGCTCGTCATCGATCGCGCGCCGCAGGGGGCGGAACACGTCAAGAGGATGCTCGTCGGGACCCTGCTCGACGCGCGACCGGAGCAGCTCGCGAAGATCGTCCCGCTCTATTCGGCCGTCGCATTGCTGCACTGGGCCGCCCGGCGCCCGCTGCTCGACGCTTCGGAGAACCGACTCACCGGCGCCCGTGGCGTCCTGTGGGATTTCGTCTTCTACGCCTCGTTCGGCGCGATCGTGACCAGCTCCGTCGCCGTCGCGGGCGTCCTGCTCGTGTTCTCGTTCCTCATCATCCCGGCCGTCACCGGGACGTTGTTCGCCGCCGACAGAATCGGCTTGGCGCTCCTCATTGGCTGGTGCGTTGGTCTGACGGCCTCACTGGGTGGCTTCGCGAGCTCGCTGGCATTCGACCTTCCGACTGGCGCGTGCGTGGTCCTCACGCTGTTCGCCGCTCTCGGTCTCGCCGCATTGGCGCGCTTTTTGTGGATCGGTGACCCAAACGAGACGACGCAGAGGCGCGCTCGTGCACGCCAGGCATCATCGATCGGTCTGCTCTCACTCATGCTCGCGGGCAGTCTCTGGTCCTTCATCAGGCCCGGGGCCGATCAGCCGCTGCTCGCGGCCCTGAACCGGATTGGCTTGCGGCCTGAGCGCTTCATGGACGATGCCGAGGCGGCTCGCTACGCCGAAGCGGCTGCGATGGAGCGGCGGTATCGCGCCGAGGTCGAGGCCCTCTCCAACCAGGAGAGGCAATCGCGCTGGCGCGGGGCGGGCCTGACAGACGATGAGGTTCGGCGCATTGCGTCCTACCAGCAGACCTACAACGAGATGGCTCGCGGCGAGCGCTTCGTTCAGGACCACCTTCTGGCCCGCGCCCATGCGCGGGAGCGCTGGCAGGTGTCGCTGCCGCTCGCGGTGGTCTCTGCGGCGGCATTGCTCGTCCTCGTATTCCGCACGCGCGTGATGCGTCGACCGACGCGCACGCCCTCGGACGGGGCAGGCGAACCTCTCGACGACGCAACCCGTAAGCCGCCGCTGACCGGTTCGCTGAACGCATTCAGGTGGAGCAAGAAATCCTTGTAGCAGTTCATGCTTGTCGTTTGGACCAGAGCTTGGCTGCTCGCGGCCCGTTCTACGGTTCAAATCCGCGGGGCGCGGGCCCTCAACAGGCTATTTTACTGAGTTTGAGAGCGGCAGACTGAAAGCGACGAGCGGGCAGCGGGCGTGGAGGGCCTCTGTCATACGGGATCGGCTTGATCGAAGCGGATCCCGGATCACGAGCCCGCGCGGCGCCTGAGCGAAGCCGACATCCGCATTGCGAAGCAATCCGTCGGATGTCGTATCCCAAGCCCGCGCGGCGCCTGAGCGACGCCGACATCCGCATGGCCGAAAGGGGAGATGGCGAAGCCATCAACCGGATGCCGGATGAGTTCCTCGGACTGCTGGCTGCGCACCATGGCCAGCAACGCAGGCTGTCGCTCGGCTGCCGCCGGGCAGTGGTGCGTGAGGGAGGACCCTCTCCGAAATCGCGCACCGCCCCGACCGCCGTCCGCCGAGGTGCATCTTAGTTTTCCGGAAGCCCGGCCTTACGGAGCCCTTCAACGGTGCGCCGATACTCCTCCGGGAAGATCGGATTGCGCGACCAATCAGCTTTGGCCCATTTCTGGACTGTGTATCCTGGCATAAGACGGACAAGTTGTTTGACCGCCTCCTGGGCATCATGTTTTCTGTCGAGCCAAGCACGCGCTGCAGCAAAATCAAGATACGTTATCCAGTAGGGGCCATCCGATATAGATTGATTACACCACGAAACAGCTTGCTCCCACATGCCCTGGTCTGTGTGTAGGCGTGACAGATCCAGTATTTCCAAATGTTAGTCAACGGGTCGCGCGGGCTTAGGGTCAGGACTCAATCAGCACCAGAACGCGATCACGGCGGCGAGGGCGAGAGCGGAAGCGTAGTTGCGAGCCAGCTTGTCGGAGCGGGTGGCGATCCGGCGGAAGTCCTTGAGACGGCAAAAGGCAGCCTCGATGCGCCAGCGTTCCCGGTCGCGGCGCTTGTCGTGGCGCAGCCGGCGCTTGCGGGCGCGGGTGCCGGGGATGACGGGGGTGATGCCCTTCTCCCGCAGATCAGCACGCAGCCTGTCGGCGTCGTAGCCCTTGTCGGCAATCAGGCGCTGGATGGGGCCTCGGCCAGCACCGCCGGGGCCGTGCGCACGGCGCTGGTGTTGCCCGGCGTCAGCAGGAGGACGCCAGGGCGGCCGAGCACGTCGACGAGGGCGTGGATCTTGGTCGTCTTTCCGCCGCGCGACGCGCCGATCGCCTGCGCTGTCGCCCCCCTTTGCCGCCCTGCGCCGAGCGGTGCGCCTTGACGTAAGTCGCGTCGATAGCAGCCGCCTCACCGACCCACCCGGCCCTAGCCAGGGCGGTCAGCATCGCCGTCCAGAAACCGCGCCGCGACCATGTGTTGAAGCGGTTGTAGACCGTGGTGCGATGTCCATCCGCGGCCGGGCCGTCGCGCCAGCGGCAGCCGGAGGTGAGCACGTGCAGGATGCCGGGGATGATCCGCCGATCGTCCTCGCGCTCGGGGCCGGGCTGGTTTGTGGGCATGAACGGCACGAGGCCCAGACGTTCAGCCCCTTCCGGGGACGGCGGGGAACGAGGGGCGACGTGCGAAGCACGGAGCGGGCGTGGTTCACCGCCCCCGAGCCGAAGGCGAGGGTTCGAGCACGCACTCCACCGGACCCCGGAAATAGATTTCCTCTTCCGCGTTGCCGATTCGGCGACCGAAGCACCGGAGGAACAGCAATATGGACGAGGACCGCTTCAACATCGAGCTGCGCAAGTTCCTGAAGGAGGTCGGCGTGACCTCCCAGCGCGAGATCGAGCGCGTTGCACGGGAGGGTCTCGTGTCCGGCAACACGCTCAAGCTCCGAATGACGCTCACGGCCGAGAACGCCCCGCTGCAACACGTGGTCGAGCGGACGATCGCACTCGACGGCGAGACCGATCCAGCGTCGTAGGAGCGCCGAGCTCCTTCGCGTCGCGGCGCCCCTCAATGCGGCTCCGCGCGAGAGCAGCGCCCGATCACGTGGCCATCGGGCGCTGCTCCAGGTCTTTGATCTTTCCGCATTGTCTTCGACGAACCGGCATCCACCTCGTCGGACAATGCTCCAGCCGCTCCACCACTGGGCGCATCTCCTTAAGCTGATTAGAGATTCAAGATTGGGAGCGACTTCATGCTGCCATGCTGGTCCAGATCGATTTGGTGTTCGAGAACCTCCTCCCGGGTGAGTTCGCGCATCACGGTCGCGCTGGATCCTGGGCCAGCAGACTCCGAGACCAAGAGCTCCGCGTCCATCTCGTCACGAGCAACCACGAGCACAGGCGCCGTTCTGGGCTCCGACGAGTGAGCTTGCTTGACAGTGACTTGCACTCCGAATGCCTTGTTCATGTGGTAGCGCCTCTTCCCAGATCGGGCCGAAACGATCCCCGCACCCGACCGTGATCCGCGTCCGGCTCATGCCTCTTGCGGCACCAAAGGTTCCTTGACGCCGCCGTCCGTCTGCGCCCCGGGAGCCATGTCCGGGAGCGCCCATCCAGCAAGACCGCGGTTCTGATCTGACAGGAGCCGCTCGTTGCCGGACAGGCCGGCCGGAAGGCCGAGGCGAGTGCGGGCGCGCCGGAGACCGGCTGCTCACGGGCGCGTGCCCGGTTTCGAGGTTCCTCGACGACCCCGAAGCGCAGCCTGCCTGACCCGGATTCTCCCGGTCCGAGGCGGAGATGACCCGTTGCTGGCGCGTTTGATCCGCTGTCCGGACGATCGCGTCCGGACAGCGGATGACAAGCCTCGCGACCGCGCGGGGCACCTTCTCGAACCTGATCGCCGGCCGCCCAGGTTCCGCGCTCTTGCGGCCTGGAGGCCGACGACACCGGTGCTGCAATCGCTGGACTGAGGCGCTGATCCCCTGCCCCGACGCCCGTGGCGAGATCGTCGGCGGCGTGTTCCTCAATGATTGCCCGGGCGGCCCCGGCCTGACCTCCGGGGCGGTGCTCGGCCGCCGCGCCGGCGCGGGCGCCGCCCGTGAGCGGCTGATCCGCGCTCAGCTGCGCGACAGGAAGGCGGCGAGGACCTCGATGTCAGCCTCGCTCAGGCCCTGCGCGACCTCGTTCATCGCGGGGTCGTAGCCCGGCCGGGCGTTGCTCTTGTAGCCAGCGAGCGCCTTCAGCAGGTAATCCTCACGCTGCCCGCGGATGCGCGGGATCGCGTCCCGCCCGGCGAGGTCGGCGCCGTGGCAGGAATTGCACTGGTGGCGCCCGACGAGCGCTCGCGCCCGCTCAGCGAGGGTTGAGTCAAGCGCAGTCTCGCCTGGTGAGGGCGCCGGCAGTCTTGAGAGCTCCTCGGCAAAGGAACGGAGGTCATCGTCCGAGAGGCCGGCCGCCATCTCGTTCATGGGCGGCGCAACCCGCTGGCTCTCACGAAACTGGTAGAGCTGCGTGACGAGATAGTCGGCCGGCTGGCCGCCGAGGGAGGGCACGCCCGGCGTCTCGGAGCGCCCGCTCTCACCATGACAGCCGAGGCAGGGGGCGAGACGCTCACCCACGGGTTCAGCGAGCGCCGGGCTGGCGGTGCTCGCGAGCAGCGCAAGCGCAAATGGAAAGAGCCGCATCGTCTGTCCAAGTGAGAGGGGCCTGCACGCGGGCCGACCCACGTGCAGGATCGCAGTCACGGCTGGTAGCTGATCCTGTAGATGGCGCCATTGTAGTCATCCGAGACCAGCAGCGCGCCATCCTGCGCCACGAGCACGTCGACAGGCCGCCCAAGGTAGCGGTTGTCCTCGATGAAGCCGGTCAGGAATGGCTCGATCGACGCGACCTTGCCGTCCGGCCCGAGCTTCACCGCCACCACGTCGCCGCCGAGTTTTTTCGTGCGGTTCCACGAGCCGTGCCGGGCCACGAAGATCGCGTTGCGGTAGGCCTCCGGGAACTGCGTGCCGGTGTAGAAGCGCAGGCCGAGCGCGGCGGTGTGCGGCCCGAGCAGGGCCGCGGGCGCGGTGAACTCGGCGCAGGAGCGTCCCCAGCCGTATTCCGGGTCCGTGAAGGTGCCCTGATGGCAGAACGGGAAGCCGAAATGCTGTTTGCCGGGTTCGGTGAGCACGTTGAGTTCGTCCTCCGGAATGTCCTCCGAGACCCAGTCGCGGCCGTTGTCGCTGAACCACAACTGCTTCGTCGCCGGGTTCCAGTCGAACCCGACCGTGTTGCGCACGCCGCGGGCCACCACCTCGACGCCGCTTCCGTCGAGGTTCATCCGCCGGATCTGCGCGTGGGTGTCGGGTGGCATCAGGATATTGCCGGGCGAGCCAACCGGCACGTAGAGCTTCTCGTCTGGGCCAATGGCGATGAATTTCCAGCCGTGCGCCTCGTCCTTCGGCAGGTCGTCGTAGACCAGAACGGGCTTGGGCGGCTCGTCGAGGTGCGCCTCGATGTCGTCGAAACGCCAGACCTTCGACAGTTCGGCGACGTAGAGAGCGCCCTTGTGGAAGGCGAGGCCGTTCGGCCGGTGCAGCTTCGAGGCGATGACCTTCACCTCCCGCTTCCCGTCCCGGTCACGGATGGCGTAGACCCGGTCGAGGAGCCGTGTGCCGGCGAAGACCGTGCCTTTGTCGCCCTGGCGCAGCGAGCGCGCGTTGGCGACACCGCTCGCGAAGACCTCCACTTTGAAGCCCGCCGGCACCTTGAGCCTGTCCACCGGCAGCTTCGCCGCCGGCGTCGGCAACGGCGGGCCCGCGACCGGGGCGAGCTTCGCCGCCTCCCCGGACTCTGGGCGGCCGTAGAGGGCCGAGCCTCGATCCTGTGTGGCGGCGGGGGCCGTGGTGTTTACAGGAGCGGTGGGCGCACTGCCGGGGGTTGGGGCTCCGCTCGGCTGCTGTTGCGCGGAAGCACCGTGCAGCGCAGCGACGAGCGCAGCGCCCACGAGCGTCGCACGCAGGCCGCGCGATCGATTGATCGGCATCTCTCCTCCCTGATGTTCGATACCGCCGAGGCGCGGCTTGCGGGTGGTTGTAGTGCGCAAGCGCCCGCTGTCATGGGGCTGTCATGGGGGAGTGTGACGGCGCGCAGGGACGAGGCTCCGGCACCAGTTGGTCGAGGCACACTGGCGGCACACGCCGCCCCCGCGGCGCACTCCGTCCGCACCCGGGGCACGAGGCCGGACCATCGACACCTCACCCCCCTCCCCGCGCACCCGACACGGCTCGACCGTGTGACCTTTGCCTGAGGAGCCGGCGCCCGATCCCTTTGAGCGGACTCACGTCCCTCTTCGCCGTTGCGCCGGCCCGCGTCATGCGCGAGTGAAGTGCCGCGGTCAGCACCCGTAGCTCAGCTGGATAGAGCGTTGCCCTCCGAAGGCGGAGGACCCGTAGAGCTGGTGTTCAAGGCGCCCCCTACCCTATCAAGGACTTAGCGCTTCGCGAGCTCGTCTTGAGTTCATAGAAGCACGCCAGAGGCACAATTGGGCCACATCGGGCCGCGGGCAGCGAGGCGGACGCGAAGATCTTGCTCGCGACATAGCCCGCGCCCGTAGGCGGATGTGATCGACGTCATCCCGGACGTGCGCCCCGCGACCCCGCCGCGGAACACGAAGCCCTAGGAAAACCGAGGCTGCGCGTGGGGAATGCCTTCTGTGTCCACGACGATCCTGACCCAGTCCTTGGCGACGTTGCCGTTGGCGCACACGAAGGCCTTGGAAGCCCATGGAAAGCCGCTGGCTGTGCTGGAGCATCGCCCGCCTGGGGGACTAGGGACAACGCCTCCCGAGCCTCTACGGCGTTCTGAGCGCCCCTCAGGCTCGCGAAGGCGAGCAAACCTCGCAGGCCACGAGATTGGCCCTTACTCCTCGTCGAGCTGATCGCGTATGTCGAAGCACGGCGGGCATCTGGCGTTCCGGTTGTGGCACTTGTGGCCCTCGGCCTTGAACGAGAGCGAGCGGCTATCCGGCAGCGTCACGACGAAGCGGTCACCGACGATCTCGACCTGCGCGTCCGGGTGGAAGAAGTCTTCATAGAGCTTCATGCCTCACCTCCTCATCATCGAGGTCAGGGTTGGTCGCCCGCAGCCCCGGCGACCTCGTTCGTCCGATCGCCGCGCCGGCCGCCCGGGGTGTGCATTGAGATCTACACAGCGGCCTTCTCGCATCGGAACAACGTCTGAAGCGCCTCAACGTCGATGGGCCAGCCCCGCACCGGCATTATCTTGGCCGTATGCAAGAGCGGCCCTTCATGCCTCTCGGCACCACGCGGAAGGCGGCGATTCGGCAATCCACCTGTTCACAGTGCAGCCGGGCGATGCTGATCAGCAGCATCAGCTTCGTCGAGGCGATCACCCCGTGACTGTGAGGCTCGAGAGCTGATCGGTGTCGAAGCGCCGTCGCAAGGCCGCCAGGGTTCGTGGGTCTGGCGGTCCTGAGCCCGCTAGTCCGGCCAGCTCCTCGAAGTAGGCCTCGTGACCGGGCGGGGATACCGTCATCAGCAGCCGCGCCGGCACCGCACTCGGGTTGCGGATGTCGTGCGGGACGCCGGGCGGAATGAAGAGGTAGGCGCCACGACGGGCCGTCACCACGCGATCCTCAACCTGCCATTCGCAGGCACCGTCGAGGACGTAGAAGGTCTCCTCCTGCACTCGGTGCACGTGCAGGCCAGTGCTGAAGCGCGGCGGCACCACCCAGTCGAACATGCAAGCGTAGCGGGACTCCCGAGCGGTCACCAGGACTGCCATGGGGTGGCCCGCCACCGTCAGGCGAGGTGCCTCATCAGGCAGGTGGATCACGGGGACTGCATGCATCACTCTCATCCTCTCACTGAGGGGGCGGTGGTCAGCCGCGGAAGGCAGCGTGTCACTCGCGCGCGCCCAAGTCGTGAAGGCCGTCGGAAAGAGTTGCGAAAGATCCGCTGTCTTGGCTGAATCTCGGCATGGCGCTGTGGCTGGACTTCGGGCCGTTCCGGCTCGACACCGAGATGAAGCTGCTTCTGCGCGACGGCGCGCCCGTGGCCCTCGGCCCGCGTGCGGTTGCGGTGTTGCAGGCGCTGGTAGCGCGCGCCGGCGCGCCCGTCTCGAAGGAGGAGTTGTTCCGCGTCGCTTGGCCGGACCTCGCGGTCGAGGACAGCAACCTCACGGTCCAGATCGCCGCGCTGCGCCGCGCATTAGCCGGTAGCGAGGACGGCGCCCGCTGGATCGAAACCCTGCCGCGACGCGGCTATCGCTATGTCGGGCCAGTTGGCGCCGCCCCGTCCATGCCGCCGGTGATGCCGAGGTTCCCGGACCGGCCCTCGGTCGCGGTTCTCCCCCTGCGCAACCTCAGCGGTGATCCGGCAGAGGACTACTTCGGCGACGGAATGGCGGAGGACATCACCGCCGGTCTATCGCGCATCAAGTGGCTGTTCGTTACCGCCCGTAGCTCCGGCGCAGTCTACCGCGGCCGGGAGATCGATCCGTGCGAAGCCGGGCGCGCGCTCGGGGCGCGCTACCTTCTGCTGGGTAGCCTCCGTAAGGAGACCGCCCGCATCCGGGTCGCCCTCCGGCTGGTGGAGAGCGAGGCTGGTGGTGTTGTCTGGGCCGAGGCCTACGACCGCCCCCTGGAAGGCGTGTTCGCGCTACAGGACGACATCGCGATGTCGGTGGTGGGCGCGATCGAGCCGAACCTCCGGCAGGCCGAGGCCGAGCGCGTTCGGCGCCTCCGCCCTGAGAGCCTCGATGCCTACGACCTCGTGCTGCGTGCGCAGTCCGACGTCTTCACGGGCATGCCGGCCGAGTCGTCGCGTGCCCTCGGACTGCTCGGGCGAGCTCTGGAGCTCGAGCCGCGCTACGGGCTAGCGCACGCCTTCGCGGCGATGTGCCACCACAACCTGTTCCTCCGCGCAGGTCTTTCGGAGGTGGATCGCGCGGCCTCGATCCGGCACGCGGAGAAGGCGATCGCCCACGGGCGCGACGACGCCCTCGCGCTCACATTCGCGGGTTTCTCGCTGGCGATGGACGCGCATGACCGCCGAGCTGGGTCGGCCGCCTTCGAAGCGGCACTCGCGGTCAGCCCGTCCTCTGCCACCACCTACATCCTTGGCGGGGTCGTGCACGGCTGGGCGGGGGATGCGGAGCGGGCCATTACCTGGGGCGAGCGAGCGTTGCGGCTCAGCCCCTTCGATCCCTGGGCCTTCGCCGCCTATCACGCGCTGGCGCTCGGCCACCTCGTCGCAGGTCGAGCTGAGGCCGCGGCGGCCGCGGCCTACAAGGGTGTCCATGCGAACCCGGTGCACAGCATCTCGCACATGATTCTCGCGGCGACGCTGGCGCGGCTTGGCAGTCTCGACACCGCCCGCGCCGCGGCAGCGCGCGTGATGGCGCTCCAGCCGGTGTTCCGGTTTAGCCGTCAGCTGGCAGGCGTGGATTGCGCGCCGGACCTGGCTGCGGCGCTCGGCGAGGCGCTGCGCGCCTGCGGCCTGCCGGAATAACGGCGCGTCCATCCCAGCGGGCGCCTCCTCCTTCACAATTCAATACGGTCGAATTCTCTTTGTGAACTGCCCTAGGGCGTCTCGAAGCGGATCAGCAGCACGACGCTTGTTCTCGCCCTTTGGCAGCTCCAATCCTTCCGCCATCGCCTCCCTCCAAATCAGCCTGGATCTCAATGCAGGCGGCGCCGTTCTAAGATCCGCTTAGTTGGCGCACGCGCCGCGGGAAGGGAGTCTGACGTGGAAGCGACGGCTCAGACGGCCGAGATCCGCTCCCACGTGCCGCGCTTTCCCGCGGCTCTAGGGCGTCTCTGCAAAGGGGTTCACACGGGTGGGGTGAGCGCCCATGTGGGCGGGATGCGACGCTTTGAACTGACCGATGCGCAGTGGGAGCAGATCGCCCCGCTGCTGCCGCCGCAGAAGCCACGCACGGGCCGGCCGGCCGAGGATCACCGGCAAGTCCTCAACGGCATGCTGTGGATCCTGCGCACGGGCGCGCCCTGGGAGGATCTGCCGGCGCGCTACGGCCCTGTCGGAACCGTATCGAGCCGGTTCTATGGCTGGCGCAAGGCGGGCGTGTTCGACCGGGTGCTGCAGCGCCTGCAGGCGCAGGCGGATGCTCGCGGCGACCTCGACTGGGACCTGCACGTCGTGGACGCGACGGTGGTGCGCGCCCACCCGCACGCCGCCGGGGCACGCCGGTCCGGCGCCATCGGGGGGTGAGGGGACGGTTGAGGGCGTAGGCGAGGCGCTCGGGCGCAGCCAGGGCGGGTTCTCGACCAAGCTGCATCTGCGCGCCGAGGGCGGAGGCAAGCCGATGGCGGCCGTCCTCACGGCTGGCGAGCGGCACGAGCAGTTCGCGCTGGACGCGCTGATGGACAAGGGCGCCGTGCGGCGCCGGGGACGTGGCCGCCCCCGCCTGCGTCCGCGCCGGGCAGCGGGAGACCGAGGCTACTCCAGCCCACCCGCCCGCCGCCGGCTGAAACAGCGGCGGGTCGAGCCGGTCATCCCGACCCGCAAGGATCAGCCGCGTCAGCCGGACTTCGACAAGGCCGCGTACCGGGAGCGCAACAGGGTCGAGCGGCTGATCAACCGGCTCAAGCAGTATCGCCGCATCGCCACCCGTTACGAGACGCGCGCCGCCAACGACCTCGCCATGGTCACCCTCGGCATGACCATGCTCTGGCTCTCATGAGTTTGCAGAGACGCCCTAGTATCCTGCGCCTGAAGTTTGTGGCAAAGTATGGGGAATGCTGGGAGGCGTCGATGGCCTACCGCGTTCCTACGTCCCTCGATCTGAGCGCAGAGGAGCGAGCCGAGCTTGAGAGCTGGGCTCGCCGCCGCAAGACAGCCCAGGGCCTCGCCCTGCGCGCCAGGATCGTGCTGCTGGCCGCCGACGGGCTGAGTAACACCACCATCGCGGCGGAACTGGCCACCGGCAAACACACGGTCGGCAAGTGGCGCGAGCGGTTCGCCAGCCAGCGCACGGACGGGCTCCTCGACGAGCCTCGCTCAGGAGCACCGCGCCGGATCGGCGACGACCAAGTCGCCGAACTCATCGACCGCACGCTCTGCGAGCGGCCGCCGGGCGCCAGCCACTGGAGCCGGCGCAGCATGGCCAAGGCTAGCGGGGTGTCGAGCACGACGGTCGGGCGTGTGTGGCGGGCGTTCGGGCTCCAGCCGCACCGGTCCGAGACCTTCAAGCTCTCGACCGACCCGCTGTTTGCCGAGAAGGTGCGCGACATCGTCGGGCTCTACCTGGCTCCGCCCGCCCGCGCCCTGGTTCTCTGCGTGGACGAGAAGTCCCAGGTTCAGGCGCTCGACCGCACGCAGCCGCTCCTGCCGCTGCGGCCCGGGCAGGCGGAGCGGCGCACTCACGATTATGCCCGGCACGGCACCACCAGCCTGTTTGCGGCGCTCGACGTGAAGGCCGGGACGGTAATCGGGCAGTGCTACCCGCGTCATCGCGCCAGCGAGTTTCGCCGCTTCCTGGACGAGATCGAGGCGACCGTGCCGGCCGACCTCGACGTGCATCTGGTGCTCGACACCTCGGCGACGCACAAGACCAAGCTTATCCGCGACTGGCTGGCGCAGCGCCCGCGCTACCACGTGCACTTCACGCCGACCTCGGCCTCGTGGATCAACCAGGTCGAGCGGTGGTTCGGCCTGCTCACCGACCGAGCCATCCGGCGTGGGGTGCACTGCTCGGTGGAGGAACTTGAACGCGACATCCGCGCCTTCATCCAGGCCACGAACGCCGACCCCAAGCCGTTCCGCTGGGTGAAGTCGGCCGACGCCATCCTGGCCAGCGTCAAACGCTTCTGCCTGCGAACAATCGACCCTGAAACAGATGATGCGCCTTTGCCGCAAACTTCAGGCGCAGGACACTAGTGGATCGCCGCCCACGTCGCCGCGGAGGTCGCCTGTGCTGCCAACCCCTCCGCCAATGTCGCCCGTGCCGCCACCGGCAACACCGCCCTGATCGGCACCGAGGTCACTCCCGAGATCGCCGGTGCCACCACCGGCGAGGTTCGTGCGACTTCCCAGCCCGTCAATCGTGGCGCAGAGCGCCTCTCGCGATAAGGAGAGCGTTCGTGCTGGCCGGCCGGTCGCTGGCGACTCGGATCAGGGCCCCACAACTCGTGACGCGAGCCTGGTCTTGCAGTTCGGCCCGCTCCATCTCGTGCGCGAACAGGAGCACGCCCATGCCGCTGACCATCTCCGTGTTCTCCGACGTGATCTGCCCCTGGTGCTACGTCGGCAAGCGCCGGCTCGAACGCGCCCTTGACCAACTCGGTATGCGCGAGACCACCGCGGTTGAGTGGCTGCCCTTCGAGCTTAACCCCGACATGCCGGTTGAGGGCATGGAGCGCGCGCATTACCGTGCCCGGAAGTTCGGGGTCGAACGTAGTGCCCAACTCGACGCGCAGATGGCCGAGCTTGGACGGCAGGAAGGCATTCACTTCGCCTTCGATCAGATGCTCCGGACGCCGAACACGCGACGTGCCCACATGCTGATCGCGTTCGCCACGCAGCACGGACGAGCGGGGGCGGTCGTAGACGGCCTGTTCCGCGCCTACTTCGAAGCAGGCCGAGACGTCGGCGACCCTGATGAGCTCCTCAATGTCGGTGTCGCGGCAGGCCTTGATCGTGCCCTCGTCGACGAGGCACTCAACAGCGAGCAACTTGCGCAGTTCGTGGAGCACGTCGAGCAACAAGCGGCCCATATGCAGGTCACCGGCGTGCCGTTCTTCATCGTCCACCGCAAGTGGGCCGTCTCCGGTGCGCAGTCGACCGAGCAATGGATCGAGATCCTCAGCGCTGCGTGAGCAGCGGATCAGGCCGTGCGCAAGTCGATCCGGGTGCCGGACACGCCGTTGAGGAGCCGCCGCAGGTGAAAGCTCGCGAGGTGATCATCGGCGTTGAGGCCCACGAGCGAGGCGAAGGCCGGCAGGGCGCCCGGATCGCCCGCCGCGAGCTTCTCGAAGGCCTCGCCGTAGCGCGCGGTGCCGGGATCCGCGAACGCCGCCTCCGAGAGCGGCTCGAAGGTGCGCAGGGCCTCCGTCCTGCCCCGCAGGACGAGATCGCCGATCGGACGGCCGCGAAAGCCCTCCGCCCGCTCGGCCACCGCCGCGCTCACGCAGAGGCGCGTGCCCAGCACCTTATTGGCGGCCTCCAGCCGCGCCGTGATGTTGATGGTGTCCCCGTAGGCCGTGTAGTCGAAGAAGCGGCCCCCGCCGAAATTGCCGACGATGGCCGGTCCGGCGTGCACGCCGATGCGCGTCGACCCGAGCACGACGCCGCGCTCGGCCCAGCGCGCGCGGAAGGCTTCTGCCGCCGCATCGAGGGCGAGCGCGCACGACACCGCCCGCGTGGCGTGATCCGGCTGCTCGCCCGGTGCGCCGAACAGGACGTGGATCGCGTCGCCGACGATCTTCGCCACCGTGCCATCGTGCGAAAAGACGAGGCCGGTCATCTCCGCGAGGTAGCCGTTGAGGAGTTCGGCGAGGAGAGCGGGATCGAGGCTCTCGACGAGGGTCGTGAAGCCGGCGATGTCGGTGAACAGCGAGGCCACGTCGCGCCTGTGGCCGCCAGCCAGGGCCGACGCGTCGGCCGCCAGCCGCTCGGCGAGGTTGGGTGAGAAGTAGCGCGACAGGCTCGCATGCGCCCGCTCGGCCGCGGATTGCCGCCGGCGCGCCTCGCGCAGGGTGCGGACGTGGAGCACGGTGCGGTCGACCGTGGTCTCGAAGTCGGAAAAGTCGATCGGCTTGGTGAGGAAGTCGAAGGCGCCGCGGTTCATCGCCGTGCGGATGTTGGCCATGTCGCCGTAGGCCGAGACGATCACGGTCGAGAGTTTCTCGTCCGCCTCCTGGAGCTTGGCGAGCAGCGTCAGTCCATCCATCCGCGGCATGTTGATATCGGAGACGACGAGGTCAACGTCCGGGTGTTCGGCGATGACCGCCAGCGCCTCGAGGCCGTCGCGGGCGAACAGGAAGCGGATCGCGCCCTCGCGGATGCGGCGGCGGAACTTCTGCACGATCAGCGCCTCGAGGTCCGACTCGTCGTCGACGACGAGGACCTTCGTCGGCGAGGTCACGCCGGTCATGCGGCCCGGCCGATTTCCAACAGCCGCCGGTCGACCTCCGCCCGCAGGGCCGAAAAGTCGATCGGCTTGGTGAGCAGGCCCGCCGCCCCGCCCTCCGTCGCGCGCCTTCGCGTCTCGGCGTCGCCGTAGGCGGTGATCATGATCACCGGCACGTCGGGCCGGGCGCTGCGCACGTGCGGCAGGAGGTCGAGGCCGGTCATGCCCGGCATGTTGATGTCGGAGAAGATCAGGATCAGGGTCTCCTCGCCCGGGGCGCTCAGGCGCGCCAGCGCCTCGTCGGCCGATTGCGCGAAGGCGAGCGCGAAGCGGCCCGCCCGCAACTCGCGGCGGAACTGCTGGCGGAACAGGTCGGCCACGTCGGGTTCGTCGTCGACGACGAGGATCAGGACGCTCATGCCGGGCTCTCCGGCGCAACGGATCCGCCGCGGGGCAGGAGGATGCGGAAGACCGCGAAAGCCCCGGGCTCGGTCTCGACCTCGATGGTGCCGCCGTGCTGCTTGACCACGATGTCGTGGCTGAGCGAGAGGCCGAGGCCGGTGCCCTCTCCGGCCGGCTTCGTGGTGAAGAAGGGGTTGAACATCTTCGTCCTCACGGACTCCGGAATGCCAATGCCGTTGTCGCGAACCAGAATCTCGATTTTGTCGCCGCGGTCGCGCGTCGCCACAAAAAGGCTCGGCTCGTAGCCCGTTGGGTCAGCCTCCGCCTTGCGTTTCATCACGGCGTGGAAGCCGTTCGAGAAAAGATTCAGGAGCACCCGCGAGATCTCCTGCGGGTAGAGGTCGGCGCGGCCCTTGGGTTCAAGCGGTCGTCGCAACACCATCTTGCACGGCAGCCAGCACAGCGTCGAGCGCCTCTGCCGGCGTCTTCCAGTTCAGCGTCTTGCGCGGTCTGCTGTTGAGGGCTGCGGCCACAGCAGCAAGATCGTTCGCGCTGTGGGCGCTCAGATCCGTTCCTTTCGGGAAGTACTGTCGCAGTAACCCGTTCGTATTCTCGTTCGTCCCCCGCTGCCAGGGTGAGCGTGGATCGCAGAAGTAGACCTGCAGACCCGCGTCGATCCGCAAGCGCGCGTGCTCGGCCATCTCGGTACCCTGGTCCCAGGTCAACGAGCGCCGCAGCTGCTCGGGCAAGCGCGCGATCGTGCCGGCGATCGCCTCGCGCACCGCCTGGGCCCCGTGCCCCGCCAGCGCCGGGCCGTTCTTCGCACGCGGTGTCACCCCATGGCCGTCCATCGGCGGAAGATGCAGCAGCATCGTAAAGCGCGTCGTGCGCTCGACCAGGGTCCCGATCGCCGAACTCTTCAGACCCAGGATCAGATCTCCTTCCCAGTGCCCCGGCACCGCGCGGTCCTCCACCTCGGGCGGACGCTCGCTGATGAGCACCTCGGGGGTGACGAACGACCTGCCTCGGCCCAGGCTGCGGGCCCGCGGCACACGCAAAGCCCGTCCTGTGCGAAGACACGCGGTCAGCTCACGCTTCAGCGCGCCCCGGCCCTGGATGTAGAGCGCCTGATAGATCGCCTCGTGACTGATGCGCATCGTCGTATCGCCCGGAAAGTCGAGCCGTAGGCGCTCGGCGATCTGCTGCGGACTCCAGGATCGACCCCATCGCCGGCTCTGGCGTCGCCCGTGCCGCCGTCCCTTCCAGGCAACGCTAGGGCCAGGCAGAGCGCTCCCGCCCGGTGTCGCGACAGTTCCGGCGAGCCGCTCCTGCACGTACGTCCGCAGCGCTGCGTTCCCCGCCAGTTTTGCTGGCTTGGGCCGGCGTGCCGCGCGTTCAGCGTGCCACTGCGCGGTCGTGGCGCGATAGTCCAGGCCGCCACTGCGGGTCGCCGCATTGCGGCGCAATTCCCGCGAGATGGTCGACGCCGCCCGTCCCAGACGCCGAGCGACGTCCCGGACCCCGTGACCTTGCGCTTGTAGGATCGCGATCTCCTCCCGCTCAGCCAACGACAGGTAGCGCGCAGAAGGCGACTTGGATGATGGTGACAGGTGGGAAGGTGCCATTCCGCCTGCTGTCCGGAACCACCGCGAGCCGACCGGTGGCGAGATCCCGAGCTTCATCGCTGCGACCTCGCTGGAGAGACCCTGCGCGAGGAACGCCCAGAACCCCCGCCGCGTCTCGCGCAGACCGACCCCGGGACGACCCGGTGACCGCAGCTTCTCGCGAAGTGCCCGATCCGAACGCCGCCGACCTGCCATCACAACCGCCCTCCGCCAAGCCGTTGCGACGACCACTTGAATCCACCGCCGGCGCCGGGATCGAGGTCGCGAGCGAGTGTCACGGTGAATCCCGGCTTCTCCGCCCGGGCGCCGTGGTAGGCGAGGTTCAGGCTCTCTTCCACGAGGGCGTTGACGTCGACAAGCCGGCGCTCGCCCGAGCCCTCCCGGGAGTGCAGCAGCATGTTCTTGACGATCGAGTCGGCGCGCTTGCCGTGCTGGACCACCTTCTCGAGGTTGCCCCGCAACAGGCCGGTCAGCGCGTCGACCTCCTCCCGGACCGGGCCGTCGAGAGCGGCTGGGGCCAGCGCCTCGTTCAGTTCGTCGATCAGCTCCGCCGCCAGGGCCGCGAAGTTGTTCACGAAGTTCAGCGGGTTCTTGATCTCGTGCGCGATGCCGGCCGTGAGCTGGCCGAGTGAGGCGAGCTTCTCGGTCGCGACAAGGCGGTCCTGGGCCGCCCTCAGGTCATCGAGTGACTGGGACAGCTCGCGCGTGCGCTCCTGGACCTCATCGAACAGGCGAGCGTTCTCGATGGCGATCACCACCTGGTCGGCGAAACTCTCCACGAGGTCGATCTGCCTCTGCCCGTAGGGTGTGGCGTCCGGCTTCGCCAAGGCGAGAACGCCGATCGCCTCGCCCTGGCGAAGCAGGGGAACTGCCAGCACCGACTGCCAGCCTCCGAGGTCGACAGACTCGCGAAGTCGGAAGTCGGCATCCTGATTGATGTCGGGCACGTGAATGGTGTGCCCCGACAAGGCGGCGCGTCCCGCGATGCTCGTTCGGTCAACCGTCAGCGGGTGGTGAGCGTGCCACGCGATGAATTCCGGTCTGCCGCCGAAGCTGGCGGTTAGGTGCAAGAGGCCTCCGTCGCGCCTAAACAGGATACAGCTTGTCGCGTCGCACAGCCTTACTGCCGATTCGGTCAGCGTTCCGAAGACATCTTTTAAACTGAATCCTGACTGACGGACAATTCTCAACCCCTCCGCCATCGCTGTTTGTTGCCGAAGCGCCTGACTAAGCTCCTCAGTTCTGGCATTAACCTCCCTAAATAGGCGAGCATTTTCGATTGCCACGAGGGCTTGATCGGCGAACAGCTGAACAAGCTTGATCTGGTTGTTCGTGAAGGGCGTCGGCTCCCGTCGCGTGAGTGAGAATACTCCCTCGATCACGCCGTTGCGGAACATAGGGATCCCGAGTAGCGCACTCGAGTTGCTCAGCCCCGATCCCAGCCGCGTTTCGCTCGCACCTGGGAAGGCGTAATCGGGATCAAGGAGCTTGTCGGGGATGTGGACGACGGATCCGGCCAGGACGACCTTCGGAACCAAGGATTTGTGCCAGAGCCGCCGCGGGTTAGCGGCCATGAAGGCCCTGAATTCGGGCGACGTGCCCCAGCTCGCGTCGGCGTAGAACGCGTCCCCGATTTCGTCGGACCTGCGGAGGAAGATCGTGCTGTCGTCGGCCTCACACAGTTCTGCCGACGACTGGGCTATAGCCTCGAGCACAACAGTGAGGTTAAAATTTGAGTTGCTTATCGCCTTCAGCACGTTGGAGAGTGCGGCCAGATGGTGAAGAGCCTGATCCCGCTCGCGGATCGCCTTCGACAGCGAATCGGGCAGTGGAGAGCCGTTGTCGGAAGAACGCATCGGGGACACAAGCGCACCTGATGGAGGCGATGTATCAAGCGGACACTTCAGTGAAGGCGTCAATAGGGAACGAGCTTCTCGAAACCGAACGCCACCTGGTCTACGTCGGCTGCACGCGCCCGTGACCGGCTGCCATCGCCGGTATGCGACCCAGTTTCGGGCTTCCTCAACGACCTTCTGGCGCACTCTGCGTGACCCGGCTCGAAGCCACGTTTAGCCTCCGCGCCGCTCCCGTCGCGCTGAATCACCGTCCGGCCTCGTTACGACGACGGCCATCGGCGCGCCCTGAAGGTGGTCTCGTCGCCGTTCCAGAAGGCGATCTCGCCGTGGATCGTGTCGGAACCGTCGAACTCAGCCCAGCCGTCGCCCCACACTTCGTCACCCTCGTCTGAGCCATGAAACCGGAAGCCCACATCCGTCTGGCTGTAGGAGCAATCGAGGCTCGCGACGACCACCCCGAAGCGGAACTCGCCCGTGCCGCCTCGTTCGAACGCGATGAAGGCCGGCTCAATCATGTCGAGATAGTCGTTGTCCCAGGTGCCGGTCTCGGTGATGCGCCACCGCCCCCGAAACCGCTCGCGGATGCTGCTCATGCGACCTATCTCCTGACCGGCATGGAGGACGGACCATGGCCAATGAGCGCGCGCCGATGCTGCGGCCCGACGACGCGAGTCACTTGAACGGTCGCGTTGCACGCGTCCTGAAGTCCTACCTGGACCAAGCACTCTCCGCGCCGAGCGCGGCGATAGACGGCTTCGTCGGCATGATGATCGAGGATGCCGGAGGGGATCAATACGCGGAATTCATGGCCGATCTCGAGCGCATCAAGGTAGCGAACATGCAGTTGTCGCTCCTGATTGCAGAAGCCGGCTCGTCGGGTGTCCTGCTCACCGCGGATGCCGAGAACCGCGCGCTCGTCCTCAGCCGCCTGAAGCACGACCTTCGCACGCCCCTGAACGCGATCAAGGGCTACAGCGAGATGTGGATCGAGGACATGTCGACACTCGAAGGCCGCCCCTTCGTCGCCGATCTCACGCACATTCGGGACTGCACGGACCAGATGCTCGCCCGGATCGAGCAGCTCACCCAGGTCGGAGAGCTGCGCGGCGAGTCCGACGCCGAGGTGCCGATGGCGACCTCGGCCGCCATCGCGGAGTTCCTGCGCGCGGTCTCTCCGGCCGCAGCCGAGATGGACGCGCCCCGGCTGACCGGCCGGATCCTGGTGGTGGACGACGACCCGACGAACCGCGACCTCCTCCGGCGTCGGCTCGCCCGCGAGGGCCACGACGTCTCGCTCGCCGACGATGGCGCGACCGCGCTCGCCAAAGTCGCCGCGGAGGACTACGACCTCATCCTGCTCGACATGATCATGCCGGGCATGTCGGGCTTCGAAGTTCTCTGCCGCCTCAAGGCCTCCGAGACGTCCCGTCACGTTCCCGTCATCGTCATCTCGGGCATCGACGACATCGGCAGCATCGTGCGCTGCCTGGAGGCCGGGGCCGAGGATTACCTTCCCAAGACGTTCAATCCAACGATCCTGCGCGTCCGAATCACAACCTCGATTGAGAGAAAATTCCTGCGCGAGCGGGAAGAACGGCTCCTGCTCAACGTTCTTCCTCGGCCGATCCTCGCGCGAATGCGCAACGGAGAGGCGGCGATCGCGGACCGCTTCGCGCAGGTCACGGTCCTGTTCTGCGACCTCGTGGGGTTCACGCCGCTGGCCGGACGGCTCACGCCCGGCGGCACCGTCGATCTCCTCAGCCGGGTCTTCTCGGCCTTCGACCGGTCCGTCGCGCGCCGCGGCGTCGAGAAGATTAAGACGATCGGCGATGCCTATATGGCGGCGGGCGGCATCCCGGAGACGACGCCCGATCACGCCCGGCGCATCGCCCTCCTCGCCTTCGACATGATGGCGGATGTTGAGGAGGTCGGGCGAGCGCTCGGCGTGGAGCTTGCGGTGAGGGTCGGCATCCACTCGGGCGAGGCCGTGGCGGGCGTGATCGGGCAGAGCCGGTTCGCCTACGACGTCTGGGGCGACAGCGTGAACATTGCTGCCCGCATGGAATCGCACGGGCAGGCCGGGCGGATCCACATCTCGGAGAGCACCCGCCGGGCGCTCGGCGGCGATTTCTTCTGCACTCCGCGCGGCGTCACGCACATCAAGGGCAAGGGCCCGATGGAGACCTACTTCCTCGATGGAGCCTCGCACGCTGGCAACACCTGACGCCGTGCGGCGTCTGGCCGACGGCGCGGCGACGGCCGCCGCGCGACGCGCCGGACAGGTGCCCCGGCCCGCGCGGGGCGGAGCCGGCGGCCGGAACGCGCCGTCCGGGAGCGCGGTCAGCCCTCCGCCGGCTTTCCGGCAGGATCGAGCAGCGCGTGCATCTTGCCGAGGAGACGGGGAAGGTCGACCGGCTTCGTGTCATAATCGTCGCAGCCGGCGGCGAGCGCGCGCTCTCTGTCGCCCGACATCGCGTGCGAGGTGAGCGCGATCACGCGCAATCCGGCCGTCTTCTCGTTCGCCCTCAGCGCCCGGGTCGCCTCGAAGCCGTCCATCGTCGGAAGGCTCAGGTCCATCAGGATCAGGTCCGGCATCTCCGCCGCCGCCGTGTCCACCGCCTGCTGGCCGTCCTCCGCGAAGAGAACCTCGAAGCCGCTGCGCTTCAACCGCCGACTCAGCATGTCGCGGTTCAACTCGTTGTCCTCAACCAGCAGGACGCGGGTCATGTGACCTCCTCTGCCGCAGGTCGCTCGCTAACCGCCCCGGCTGCCGGCGGCCCGTTATGGCCGAACAGCGTCTCGTGAAGAACCCATTTCAGATCGAGCCTCCCGGCATCCGCCTTCGACACCACGCCCTCGGTCATGGTGACGAGCTCCGCACGCTCCGCCTCAGTCAACGACTTAGCGGTCAGGACGATCACCGGGATCTCCCGGCTGTCGGCGCAGGAGCGCAACTCGCGCAGGAACTCGAAGCCGTTCATCACCGGCATCATGAGGTCTAGGAGAACGAGCCGGGGCTGCGGGTGGGTTGCGAGCCAGTCCAGGGCCTCTCGACCATTGCCAACGATCTCCGCACGGCAGCCCAGGCGCTCGACCGTGCGGGCGGTCACGGCCTGCATGGCGCCGTCGTCCTCGACGATGAGGACGAGTTCACCCGCGCCCTGCAGCCGGTGCGTCCGGATGGCGGCGGCGAGCTGGGCGCGGTCTACGGGCTTGCTCAGCACCGCCGAGGCGCCGAGCGAGAAGCCGAGCCCGCGGTCGGCCGCGATCGAGACGAGGATCACCGGGATCGGCGTCAGGTCCGGATCGGATTTCAGCGCCTGCAACACGGCCCACCCGTCGAGGCGGGGCATCATGATGTCGAGCGTGATGGCGGCGGGCTGCCTCTCGCGAGCCACCTGAAGCGCGTCCTCGCCGGACTCGGCGTAGATCGGTCTGTAGCCCTCGCGAATCAGGAGCGAGCCGATGATGTGGCGCGAGGCCGCGTCGTCATCGACGACGAGGATCGTCGGCCCCGGCAGGTCGGCCTGCTTGCCGTCGGGCAGGGTCCTGGCGGCCGCCTCGCCCGCGCGGCCCTCCGCGGGGGGGGCCTTGACGGGCGGATGCGCGGGCAAGGTGATGACGAAGGTGCTGCCCGCGCCGAGCGCGCTCGTAACCGCGATGTCTCCCCCCAGCATGCGGGCGAAGCTGCGCGTGATCGCGAGGCCCAGGCCCGTCCCGCCGAACTTCCGCGTCGTCGAGTTGTCCGCCTGCTGGAAGGCCTGGAAGAGGCGGCCGACCTGCTCCGGCGAGAGACCGATGCCGGTGTCGCTGACGGCGAAGCAGAGATTGCCGGCCCGGTCGGGATCCGGATCGACCGACAGCGTCAACAGACCACCCTTAGTGAACTTTGCAGCATTGCTGAGCAGGTTCAGAAGACTCTGCTTCAACTTCGTGACATCCGTGACCATCCGGGACGCCCCCGCTGCACAGGCGACCACCAGCCGATTGTCGTTTCGCGCCGCAACTGGCTCAATCAGCAGGCGCACATCCTCCAGCAACTCAGGAATATTGATCTCTTCGAGGAAGACATCCATCTTGCCGGCCTCGATCTTGGAAAGATCGAGAATGTCATTGATCAGGTCGAGGAGGTGCTTGCCGGCTCCCTCGATCTTGGTGAGGTCCGCGACCGCGCCGTCATTGCCATCGTCGGCCGCATCCTCCCGCAGCATCTGGCTGTAGCCGATGATCGCGTTGAGGGGTGTGCGCAGTTCGTGGCTCATGTTGGCCAGGAACTCCGACTTCACCTGGTTGGCCCGCTCGGCTTCCGCCCTGGCTTGGTCCAGCTCGATCTCGCGCTGCTTGAGATCGGTGATGTCCATCACGAGGGTTACCGTGCCCCCGTCGTGGGTCCGGTGCTTGGCGATCTGGAGCCAGCGCCCGCGCACCCGTGTCTCCGTCGTGCTCCCAGACCGACGATGCTCGGCGAGGCGTTGGGCGATCCACGCGTCGTGATCCAGGTCCGCCTCGGCGTCCGACTCGTCGCGCCGCGCCGCGACCTGCTGGATCAGTGTCTCGAACGGCAGCCCCATCGCGGCAGCGGCGGACTGGCCCATCAGCATCTCGCTGTAGCGCGCGTTCGCCATGACGAGGCGGTCGTCGCGATCGTAGAGGGCGAAGCCCTCCTGCATGCAGGCCACCGCGTCCTCGAGGATGAGCCGCTGGTGCTCCGCTTCGCGCGTCAGGCGCTCGCGCTCCGCCTGAGCTGTCCGAAGCAACGCGATGACCCGCACGATGCCGCGGATCTCCGCGTCCCGGGTTTCAGGCAGCGGCACGTCGAAACGCCCCTCGCTGATCGCGCTCAGGGACTTCACCACCTGTCGCAGCGGCACCAGGATGGAGTGCAGCACCAGCGCGGTCAGCCCGATCCCGAACACGATCGCCAGACCCACCACGATGAACGAGACCCGCGTCGCCGTCATCGTCCGCGCGAGCACGAGGTCGCGCGCGCTGTGGGCCTGCCCGGAGAGCTGATCGTCGAGCTGAGCGAGGATGCGGTCGACCGCGATGCCGTGACGCCGCGCCTCAGCGACCAGGGAATTGCCGATCACGCGCTGGTCGTTGGTGTAGGCGTCGACCCCCTTGTTGGCCGTTTCGGCGAAAGCCGCGACCTCCGTGGCGATCTGGGCAGCCGTGGTTGGGTCGGTCTTGGCCAGGACAGACAGCTGCGCGTCGAGCTTCTTGCGCGCCTCGGCCGCGTTGCGCTCGGATTGCGTGAGCAGGCTGACGGCGAGGTCGGTCGTCCAGTAGCGCAGGTCCGCGAAGGCATTGCGGACGTCGTTCGCGACCTCGATGCGAACCATGGCACGGTCCGCGCGGGCGGCCGCCTCGGCCGCCCGGTTCAGGGCAGTGCAGAGATAGAGGTTGGTTCCGATGATGCCGGCCATCAGGATGAAGGCGAGGAGGATCAGCCGTGTCCTGATGGAGATGTGATCGAGGAGGTGCGTCGGACTCACCGCGAGCCTCATCGTTGCGGCACTCTCCGCCGTCCCGGCGCGGCGAGCGCCGCCGTCACGAGCGCCTCAGCCTGATGCTGATGACGCTGCCGAGATCGCCCACGCGCGCGCCTTCCTTGGGGTAGCCCGTGATGTCCAGGTCCCCCTTCGGGCCGCCGTGGCAGCTCAGGCACGAGGCGGTATAGTATTCCGGCACGGCGATGCGGAAGAGCGGTCCATTCTGGTCGTCCATGATCATCTCGTAAGACTTGCCATGCGGCCAGTCCGGGGCCTGGAAACGGTCCTTAATCACCTCCGCCTCCCAAGCGTCCGGCCGAACCTTGCGGTTGCGGACCAGGCTCAGGGGCGCCGTGACTTTCATGTCTGCCTCGCCTTGGGCCCGGCGCGAGAACGCCTCGCTGACGAGGCGAGCGAAGACCGCCGGGATGAACCCCTTGAAGCCGGTCCCGGCGGCGTTGATCGTGCCTTGGTTGGCGTCCACCACTTCCTTGATCGCCGCCATCTCGTATTGCAGGAGCCGGCCCTCCCGGCTTCCCGCCGGAAGCGCGCCTGGATCCATGCCCGTCGCCTGGCGGTAGACCTCGACGGAACGGGCCAGCACGGTGTCTCCGTCGAGACCCTTGTGACGAGCCGTCGGATCGTTGATCACGTCCTGGGATTGCGAGATGACCGTCCTTCCCGCGCGCAGCATGGCCGCCAGCATCTCGGCGATGCGCCGGTCATCCCGACCGGCATCGTCGATGGCCTTGGCCGAGGGAGCCGCCACGACGACCATCAGCATGAGGGCGAAACTGGTGACGGCGCGTTTGGTCCTGCCATGTTTCGCAACCATGCCATGAGCCCTCGCATCAGCTCAGCATTATCAACTGACGATCGCATGGCAAGCAACAACCTGCTCGGCCGCAAGGTTACGATACGAGGAGTCGGAGCGAGTTACGGCCGAACTGACGGGACTGCCGGTGGAGGGCGCGGTCGGCGCTGGCGCCCGCCTCAGGAACGTGAGTTCCCGCAGTTGCACGAGCGGGCGCACTCCGTCCGCCGCAACCTTGGCCGCCGGGAGTGCATCAGCATCGCCTTCACTCGGTGCTCCGGACCCCGAACACACGGCGTGCCCACATGCTGATCGCGGCCGGGACGCACGATGGGCGAGCCGATCCGTTCGTGGACGCGCTGTTCCGCGCCTACTTCGACGAGGGCCGGGATATCGGCGACCCCGATGTGCTCATCGTCATCGGCGAAGCCGCCGGGCTCGGCCGCCCCGTCATCGAGGAGGCGCTCAGCAACGAGCAGCTGAGAGCGCTCGTCGAGGCCGTAGAACAGCAAGCTGCCGGGATGCTGGTCGCGGGCGTGCCGTTCTTCATCGTCGACCGCAAGTGGGCGGTCTCTGGCGCGCGGCCGACCGAGCAGTGGCTCAAGGTGCTTGGCTCTGTCGGCTAATTTCTCAACGAAAGCGGCGGCCCTATTCGGCACCGCGACGCCCCTGGTCTCAACCTCGCTCATCAGCGCTACCGGCGACAAGGCCGCCCCAGCCTACTGGCTGATGCTTGCCGCTGCATGCGGGCTTGGTGCCGCCCTAACATTCTACCGCGGCCACACGGCTGTGCGGCCCGCCGCGGCCGACCATCATGGAGAGATCCCCCATGCAGACCGAGTGGGACATTATCGTCGTCGGCTCCGGCAACGCCGCGATGAGCGCGGCCATCGCGGCGCGCGAGCAGGGCCGCCGCGTGCTGATCATCGAGAAGGCGGGGCCCGATCTCGCCGGCGGCAACACCGCCTACACGGCGGGCGCAATGCGCTTCGTCTACGAGGGCAAGAATGACCTCCTGCCGCTCCTCGAAGATCCGCACGACCCGCGCCTGGCTCGCACGGAGTTCGGCGCTTACACGGCCGAGCGCTTCGCGGCAGACCTCCTCGGCTTCAATGATGGGCGCCCGCTCAGCCGCGAGCAGCAGACGCTGATCGCCGAGAGCTACGACGCTGTGCGCTGGCTCGCCTCGAAGGGTGTGAAATTCGAGCCGATCTACGCCCGCCAGTCCTACGAGAAGGACGGGCGTTTCGTGTTCTGGGGTGGCCTGACGCTCGCGACCCGCGACGAGGGCCTGGGCCTCGTCCAGGCCGAGCGCGCCGCGTTCAAGGCACTTGGCGGCGAAATCCGTTTCGGCTGCGCGGCCGAGGACCTGATCGTCGAAGATGGGCGCGTTTGCGGCGTGCGCACGCACGCCGCCGCCGGCGAGGCCGGGACGATCCGGGCGCGTGCCGTAATCCTGGGCTGCGGCGGCTTCGAGTCGAACCCCGAATTGCGTGCCGAACTCATCGGCCCAGGCTGGGAGGACGCCAAGGTGCGCGGCACGCCCCACAACCGCGGCGACGGGCTCGCCATGGCGTTCCGGCTCGGGGCGCGGCGGCACGGCTTCTACGGCGGCTGCCACGCCACGCCGATGGACCTCTACACACCACCCTACGGCAACCTCGCCCTGCCCCACCTCGAGCGCAAGCACTACCGCAAGATCTGTTACTTCCTCGGTGTCATGATCAACGCCGAGGGGCGCCGCTTCGTCGACGAGGGCCGCGACTTCCGCAACTACACCTACGCGCAGTTCGGCCGCGCGATCATGGAGCAGCCGAAACACATCGCGTGGCAGATCTTCGACTCGAAGGTCGATTCCCTGCTCTACAGCGAATACCGCTTCCACGACGCGCATTACGTCGAAAGTGACACTCTCGACCGGCTGATCGACAAGCTCGACGGACTTAACAACAAGGAGCAGGCCCGCGCCACGCTGGCCGCTTTCAACGCCGCCGTAGACGAGAGTGTCCAGTTCAACCCGACCGCCAAGGACGGCCGCGGGACGAAGGGCCTCGATCTCCCGAAATCGAACTGGGCGCAGACCCTCGATACCCCGCCGTTCAAGGCCTATCCGGTCACCGGCGGCATCACCTTCACTTATGGCGGCCTGGAGGTGGACGAGGCCGGCGCAGTGATCGCCGAGAACGGTGCGCCGATCCCCGGCCTCTACGCCTGCGGCGAGATCGTCGGCGGGGTGTTCTTCAACGGCTATCCGGGTGGCTCCGGCCTGACCTCCGGCGTCGTGTTCGGCCGGCGAGCTGGAGCCGGCGCAGCCGCTCAGACCGGCCGCGGAGCACCTTGAGCTCCACGGCGTGTCAGCCGGGCCGCGATAAGCCCGCTACTATCAATCCGGGCACGCGCCATGGCGTCGCCCGGGACGGCGTCCGGGAGGCAGCACTGCGGCACACCCGCGGTGCACGCGCCTCAACCGCGGCGCAATCCGTCCGCACCCGAGGCACAGCGCCGGCCCCTTCCTGCCCCTGCCTCCCCTCCCCGCGCACCCGACACGGCTCGACCGTGTGACCTCTGCCTGAGGAGCCGGCGCCCGATCCCTTTGAGCGGATTCACGTCCCTCTTCGCCGTTGCGCCGGCCCGCGTCATGCGCTAGTGAAGTGCCGCGGTCAGCACCCGTAGCTCAGCTGGATAGAGCGTTGCCCTCCGAAGGCAAAGGTCACACGTTCGAATCGTGTCGGGTGCGCCACCTAACTCTTTGACAAAGATAGCATTTCTGTCAGAGAGGGTCGGGGAATCAGCCCATATCGGTCGGTCTGTCACGCTGCTGTCACAAGCTGTGTGGGCACGACCAATGGCGACCATTCGAAAGCGCGGCACATCCTGGCAGGCTCAGGTCCGACGCGACGGCTTTCCTCCCCTATCCAGATCCTTCCGCACCAAGGCCGAGGCTGTGGCGTGGGGCCGGGACAGGGAACGCGAGATTGAAGGCGGCAGCCTCAGCGTTGCCACTCGTGAACCCAAGGGGCTGACGGTCGCAGAAATTCTCAGGCGCTACCAGGCGGCCGTCAGCTGCAAGAAGCGAGGCGCGAGGTCGGAGCGATCGCGGATCGGAACTCTCCAGGCCCACCCGATCGGTCAGGCACAGGTGCGAAGGCTGTCCGCTTCGATGGTGGCCCGCTATCGGGATGATCGGCTGGAGATCGTCGCCGGGGACTCCGTCCGTCGCGAGTTGACCATCCTTCGTCACTGTCTGGAGGTGGCTCGCCGGGAGTGGGGCATTCCACTACCCTCGAATCCGGTAGGGCAAATCAAACTCCCCGAGCCGTCAAAGGGGCGTCAGCAGCGACTGGAAGCGGAACAGGCGCAGGCTCTCATCCTGGCGCTGAAACGGTCTCGCGTCTGGTACCTTCGACCACTCGTTAACCTCGCGATCGAAACGGGCATGAGGAGGGGTGAGCTCCTGACTCTCAGGTGGGCCAACGTGGACCTATCAAGTCGAATTGCATATCTCGAAACGACCAAGAATGGGCACTCCAGGACCATCCCACTGAGCCCAGGAGCGCTGAGTGTGCTGAAGGGATTGCCAAGGACGGACGCGCGCGTGTTTCCCTTGACCGGCAATGCTGTAAGGCTTGCGTGGGAACGCCTAAGAAACCGAGCCGGACTACCAGAACTAAGATTTCACGATCTGCGACATGAAGCGATTTCACGGTTCTTCGAAATAGGCCTGAGCATACCAGAGGTCGCCCTGATCAGTGGTCACCGGGATACTAGAACGCTGATGCGGTATACCCACCTGAGGCCGGAGGTACTCGCTAAGAAGTTGCAGCAAGCCAGGGATGTCGGTCAATCAGGCGCTTCGGAATAGTGACAGTGGGGCGTTCGGCGATGCTTGTAATGGGTATCATTTTACGGATTGCGACCGGACGGGACCAGACTAATGCCAACCAGATTACCGAGTTGAGTGGAATAGCGGGCTTCTATCGCATGTCCCCGACTACGAACACGCACAAGAGCACGCGGGAATGGCTTGGAGCCGGGGTATAGCTTTGGTACGAGTTCTTGAATTCTACGCCTACGATTTGAGATGCGAGCCAGCCCCAAGGTCCCCGATCTTATACCGGTCTACTATAAAGACTCCACTCCGACTGTTATTCACCGTATATTTCAGATCACTAGAAGGATTGACTACCTGACCTATTCGCTATAGAAATTTGTTGCATATATACAGCAGTTACGACTTGATTACGATTTATGCCTCTCTTGCTATTTTTGAATACGAACTTGCTCGACGGCTCGTAATAGCTATGTATTCGTAATACGATTCGGATTAGATAATTGGGTCCATTCGGCGCGTTTCAATGGCACCTTTCGCTCCTTCGGCCGCTTGTCGAAACGGAGTACCTCAAGCAGTGTCCAGGCCCTACCACGCACATCAGATATGCCACGTGCATTGAGAGCTGAAGCGATCTCCGCCGGATCCGAGATCCCTCCAAGGCGGAGATCTTGGATGACGACTGCGACCCGAGCTGCGTGATCGATGCGATTTTTTTGACGCTGGTCCATGAAATTGCCGTGCAGCGAAGGGTGCGCGCATAGCAAAAAACCCACGCTGATACCAGCGTGGGCTTCGATCACGTAACGAACTCAGGAACCAATCAGTACTTGCGAATGATCGGTGCCGGAGCCGGGGCCGGAGCAGCCGCTGCGGTATAAAGCGGAACGATGATGCGGCCCCACACTTCGGTGCTCTCGGAGTTCGGCACCGAAACAGCTACGTCGCGGGCAGCGTACACCTGGACCGTCGCGAAGCCGAAATCGTAGCCGACCAGGCCGCCGAGGGCGAAGCGGCCCCGATTGCCGGCCGCGAGGCTGACCAACCGCGTATCGAAGTTGTAGGTGCCGTAGCCGATCGCACCAATCTCGAACTTACCGAACTTCTTCGTCGCAGTCAGGTCGAGGTTCAGCGAGTCGGAGATGATGAACGGGCCACGGGTATTGCCGAAGCCGATTGTATTCAGGCCCGGGAACTTGGCCGGAGAGTCATAGATGTTCGCCGTCAGGTTGGCGGTCAGGTTCCAGCCGTCGCCGGTGTAGCTGCCCGCGATGCCGAACCGGTAGGTGTTCGAAGCGAGCTGGCCGAGCACCGGAGCGCCCACGAAGTTGCCGGCATTGTTGACCAGGACGCCGCGGTCGCCATTCAGCTCGTTCAGGTAGGTACCGCCGAGCAGGCTGACGCCGAAGTTGTTGCCGAGATCGAAGGCCCAGATCGCGCCGATGAATGTGCCGACGTTGATCGACAGGTCGCGGATGCCGTTCGGGCCGCCGTTCTTACCGAACACGAAGACGGTCGGCGGGGCGAGGGCGAGTTCGACGCGACCGCCGCCGAGGACGACCGGGGTCGACCACACAAGCACTGGGATGTTAACACCGACGTCGACAGGGCCGTTGTCCGGCATACCGTAACGGAAGGTATTAATTGCGTACACACCCTCGGGCAGCGGTGCACCGACGGCGAGACCGACCTGCTCACCGGGCACCGTAGTCGTTTGCGCGAACGACGCAGTCGCGGTCATACCAATCGTGAGCGCGGCCGCGCCGGCTACAAGCCAGTTCTTCATCATTTGGCGTTCCATTTCTGTGTCTAAGGCGTCCGCGCCGCAGCCCTGGTATGGTGTTTCAGACCGTCTTGTCCCGCGGCCCTCTTCAACAGCACCCAAGCGCCCCCTTACGGCCCTACCTCGTGTCTGAACGATTCTGAATATCCAACAGCTTTGCGCGAAAGGACAGCGGAAACAGCTCAGCTCGTGGGCGTCCGCGACCCGCCGTGGCAGAAATGCATCATTTTTGCGGCGCTGCGGCATGCAGGTTGGCAGCCCTGCTAATCGAGACTTCGGCCGCAGACGACGGAACCACCCTGCGCGTAGCCACAGCTTGAGTGTCAGTCCGCTCGGGACCGCCTTTTGTCTCGCAATCGGCCGCCATTCTGTATAAGAAGCGTCTCATACCGCGTCGACCGTGCCCCCGCGTGTCGGTGCTGGATGGCGGGCCGGGTGCGAACAGTCTGAACAGCTTCCTTCCCCCGGCCCGCCCTTTTTCATTCAGGGACGTGAGCATCAGCTACGGGCCGAGCGTCGACGTGCCGGCATCCGCGACCTGTCCCTCAATCCAGTGCTGGGCGGCTGACGGCATTGGCAGCTAACCAGCCTCAGTCGCGTAGCAAGGCCTCTTAGGAGTTCCGAAGTACGAAGGGCTTAGATGACCGCACCTGCGTGGCACAGCCCTGGGCAACATCGGATGACCTGCGAAGTGGGTCAGAGCGGCGCGCCGGCTGATCGGCCATCGTTCCTCCACGCCTCAGTTTCAGCGCGCCGGCCTGGGAAGGGGGCAAGGGCCCTTGAACGGTTGGGATCGAAGACGAGGTACTCCCACCTGACCTCCCCTGCCTGTCGCGGTTTCGATGGTCTGAGCACTACCCCGGAGGGCCCCTGCCGCCTAGGGAGACCTGACCGGGTTGAGAACGATCGCGGTTAGATGGGCCAAGCGGAACTGGGGAGATGCGCAACTGGTAAGCCATGGGTCCCTCCCTTTCTGGTGCCCGCTTATCATTGTGGCGATGGGTGCTCGGTGCGTGTGGACAGCTCTCCGGTCCCGAGCGCGCTTCGGAGCTCACTGAGAGCCGACGACCAGGGGAACTCGGCTGCCCTGCTCCCATGCGCGTGGATTGGGGCCGTGTCCGACTGGACTACAGAGCTGGACAGGACGGCGAGTGGGCCCGTGGCGGAGGGCAACAGTTCGGTAGTCACATCGTCGTCCAGCTGGCCGTCGGGTTTCTCGCGCACCGCGACACGGGTTGTTGCACGCCCTCCCCTGCCACCCTCACGCGGCTCAAGGCCGACCCCTTTGGAGGGATCTCGACGGTCGGCCGATTCCAAGCGTGTCGGGAGCGGGTCGCCAGGGGATCGGGCGGCCGTAGGTAAGACCGTATGTCCGCCGAGCCGGGGTGGCTCGCCCTACACTGCGCCTTCGAGGGTTGCTCGGCGCGGCCGAGCCGATCCTCATCGCAGGAGGACGAGCCGTGGGCCATGCTACCGAGGTTTTCGTCGGGATCGACGTGTCCAAGATGCGCAATGCCGTCGCCGTTGCTGATGGCGAGCGTGGAGGCGAGGTCCGCTACCTGGGTGAGGTCGACGCCTCGCCCGAGAGCATGCGCCGGCTGGTGAGGCGCCTGGCAGGCCAGCACGAGCGCCTGCACTTCTGCTACGAGGCGGGGCCGACGGGCTACGGTCTCCACCGCCTCATCACCGAACTCGGCCACTCCTGCTCCGTCGTGGCGCCCTCTCTGATCCCCAGGAAGCCCGGCGACCGGGTCAAGACCAACCGCCGCGATGCGGTGGCGCTCGCCAAGCTCCTGCGCGCCGGCGAGCTCACGGCCGTCTGGGTGCCCGACGAAGGCCATGAGGCGATGCGCGATCTCGTGCGCGCCCGGGCCGCTGCCGTCGAGAGCCTGCGCGTGCATCGCCAGCAGGTCAGTGCCTTCATGCTCAAGCACGGGCGCGTCTATCCCCGCAAGAAGGGCTGGACGATGCGCTATCTTTGCTGGCTGCAGGAGCAGCGCTTCGACCATCCCGCCCACCAGATCGCGCTGCAGGAGCTGGTCGAGGCGGTGCGGATCGCCAAGGAGCGCGTGGCGCGTATCGAGGCGGCCATCGCTGAGTTCGTGCCCACCTGGTCGCTCGGTCCGGTCGTGCGGGCGTTGCAGACCCTGCGCGGCATCGACCTCATCGTCGCTGTCACCTTCGCGACCGAGGTCGGCGACATCAGCCGCTTCGAGAGTCCGCGTCAGCTCATGGGATATCTCGGCCTCGTACCGAGCGAGCGGTCCACCGGCGACACGGTCCGGCGCGGCGGGATCACCAAGGCCGGCAATGGGCGCGTGCGGCACATGCTGGTGGAGAGCGCCTGGACCTACCGTCACCCGCCGAAGGTCGGAGCAAAGAAGCTCTACCGGATGGAAGCCGCGACGCCACGGGTGCGCGAGATCGCCTGGAAGGCCCAGACCCGCCTCACGGCTCGTTACCGGGCGCTGATCGGGCGCGGCAAGAAGGCGACGGTGGTCTGCACGGCGATCGCCCGCGAACTCGTCGGCTTCATGTGGTCGGTCGCCCGGGAGGCGCGGGTCGCCTGAGGCGGCCACCAAGCGGGACGCTTCCTCGCGCATCGGCGGGGGCGGGACCACGGCAGGAGAACGCCCGTCAGACGCTTTGTGGCCGGCCGTGAGGCCGACGCCCGCTGTAAGATCGGGACAGCTCCGGACGCACACTCGGGACTGCGGTAGCCAACCCGCGCATCAGAGCTTGATCACCGACGTCCATCGGTCCCGTCTCCACCCATGCGCGTACATCCTCACTGCGCCGCTCCTCAGAGCGAACGATCTCGCTCGTCCCGGTAGTTGACTGCGGACATCAGAGCTCTGTTCCGGGCGTGTTCGTCCCCCCTCCGCCCTGTGGGTATCGACAAGGCGCCGTCTGCTGAGCACCTCGAGCCTCGTTGAAGGTGCGACTGATCAAAGCACCGGTGACGACCTCAGCCCAGGACCTCCATTCCGTTACCATTATGGGGCCTCGGCGCACGGAACCGGGGGTCAGGCTCGACTCGTACCCACCTTCTCACCTGTAGGCATGGTCCCGCTCACTCATTAATGAAAGTATGTGTCTGATAGCAGTTGCGGACTTCCGGCAGTTCGCATAATTATAATGAGGTATTATGATCTGAGACGCACGTATAGTTCGAAATCATTCCTGACAAAATCTCTTTGATGGTGCAGATGCGCGCTTGCAAGAGCAGGGCATTAATTCTGATTATTTTGCAATTAATGTCAACCGCTTGAACCTGAATGCATGTGTGCCCATTAACCGCTTCAGTTAGGCGGCTGAACAGTGAGGGCACTGCGTGATGTATGGCGATGACAAACGTGCTCACGAGTTGGACGGAACGGGTCGCTCACAGGGCGGCGATGTTGACCTGCTGACTGGGCTTCCTAACTCGGCTGGGGAGCATGCGCCCTGGCTGAGGCCCATCACCGAAATCCTGGCAGCGCACTGGCACAAGGGTCAGCGGGATAACCTCGCGTCCGCCTTCATTGCCTTCTGCGTCGCCAACGGAGTGGACCGGATCACATGCGAGGAGGTGATCCGTGCCGTGTGTAGTCAGGCCGGTGACGAGGAAGTGCGGGATCGCCTGATGAAGGTTGCGGAATGCTACGAGAGGCACGCCGAGGGAGCGCCGGATGGTGGCTCCGAACTCCTGTCGCGCATCCTGGGTGCCGAGTGCTTCGAGCAGATCCAGGCGTGGTTCAGCACCCGTCCAGCCCCCCACCTGCTCAGGCCCTACTGTTCCCTCAGCGTCGTCTTCCGGAATTGATCCAACTACCGATGTCGGAGCCGCCAAGGCATTCTCATCGGCTATGTATGGCAAACTGCTGTTCCATCCCGACGACCAGACCTCCTACAAGAGCATGGTGTCTACCGTCGCATCTGCCAGGAAGAGGTCCAGAAGATCGCAGTTTAGTTTCGGACAACCCTCCCTGATGCCTTTTTTGACGCAGAGCCGAAAGCCCTCAAAGCAAAATACCCTCTTCGTAACACCAATTCAATGGTGGAAGGCGCGAAAATATTCCTCACTGTCGCTGGTAAAAGGATTGATGCCGACGATTATACGGCCGGATGCAAGAACGGCATTCTCGACCTGAATAGGAAGATCATTGTCGATTCCACTATTATTGTGACGAAACGGCTCGGAGTAGCATTCGATCCTGCGGCTACCTGCCCCAAGCTCATGAATTTTCTGGAAAGCATCTTCCCGAATGACCCTGAGAAGATCCGATTCCTCCAACGAGCGGTCGGCTACACGCTCACGGGTTGGACAAAGGCGCAGTGTCTCTTCCTGCTGCTTGGGCAAGGAGCGAACGGCAAGTCGACCCTCCTCAAGATCATTCGGGCGCTGATGGGTGAGTACGGAACGTCGATCCCCATGTCAGTCCTGATGGCCTCTCGGTCTGGCAATGACAGGACGGACGAGCTCGCGGGCCTGAGGGGATACCGCTTCGTCTCCGCACACGAAACCGAGGTTGGCCAGAGGCTCTCGGTGACCAAGGTGAAGCTCCTGACTGGTGGCGATCCGATCACCTGCCAACCCCGGAAGGGTGCGCCGCTCTCCTACCAGCCGAGCTTCAAGCTGTGGCTGGCCATGAATGACCTGCCCGAGATCCCACCGGGCGATGAGGCGATCTGGAGGCGCGTCCACATCATTACGTTCCTGGTCACGATCTCAGAGGGCGAGCGGAATATGAACCTGTTCGAAGAGCTTGAGCCTGAACTGCCCGGCATCCTCAACTGGGCTCTGGCTGGTCTCGAGGAGTTCAACAGGGTCGGCTTGAAATCACCTGCATCCATCGTCGATGCCACACGGGCCTACCGGCGCGACAATGACACCGTCGGTCAGTTTATAGACGGTGCTTGCATGATCGACCCAGAGGCAAGAACATTGATGAAAGATCTCCACAATGTTTATGCCAGATGGTGCGCCGTGAGTGGCCTCATCCCACTTGGCAACGTGCAATTTGGTAAAGAGATGACGCGTTTGGGTTTCGACGTGTATTCAACAAAATCTGGGAACGGGCGAAAGGGAGTCAGACTGCTGCCGAAGGGCAATGAGAAGGACTAATCGCCTGAAGCATGGTCCGTCTCCCGGTCAGCCTAGACGCCCAGGTCAGGTGGAGGGTGGAGGGTGGAAGTGGGGTACCGGGTTTTCTGCGTCCTCGCCACCGGTCGCCGAGAGAGGTTTCGCCTCCACCGTCGGCCTTAAAACGACGATGAAGCACACTGCCTATCTGCCCCGAAGGCGATCTCACGCATATGTTCGCGGGCATGCACTGGCCAGCAATGAGACGCACCGCCTTTGGTGATGACTGTAACGTTCTGATCTACAGGCGGCGTGTGCCCAGAATAACCGTGTCACTTGCCAAAATTTCTGCGCCTTTGGCCTTGAAATGGGCTAGTCGTGATACTATATACTGATAGATATATTGTGTGCACGTATTGACGGCTCTTGGAGCTTGCGTTGGGTTAAAGACCAGCCGCCGGCAGATCAACGAGTTAAGCACACACGGTAAGGTCCAACGACAGGATCATGATGAGGGAATGTGTTACCCTCACGCTGCTGGGATGTCGGCTTCATGGCTTCCAGAGAGCGACCGTTGTACGAACGGAACATAAAAGGAGACAGGGCAACCACCCTTCCTTGCGGCACCAAGTTACCTAGGCTGTGAGTTGTTCTATGAAGCGTGTGTTCTCGGCTCCGCACTGTGAGAACAGCTTCACCTGAGATAGGTGAAGTGTGCCTACTCACCTTCTGTGAGATAAGAATGTATGATCTAGATATTGAATGAACAAAGAAGATAATAGCGAACGCGAAGCGCTGGCCGAAGGCCAGTAATATTGTTTCTATAATACGTCCTCGTATCGAATAAGATCTCGATCTTCTATATTTTCAATCAATCAAAGAATTTTGTAACACACATCATTCCGGGTTTCATGGTAGTTTATGGGTCGGGACAAGGCTTTAGCGGTCTAATCAAAGCAGATCAAGGCCGGTGCCTATCGGATCACGATCAGAATAAAGTCATAACATTATATGAAAAGAGGTCCTTGCGGCCCCCTTTTCGTCCTTCGGACCACGCATATTTATAGGAATATAGGACCTTCTGTAAATTCCTGTCCAACTGTCATGGTTTCTCTATCTGATCGATGGAACGTCCTACATCTTCACACTTCGAAGGCGGGAGTAAGAGAGGCGATGCGGGACAGAAGATTTCAGGTTCCTCCGGATGAGGCAGTGGCCTTCATTATCATTATCGCCTTCCCAGTCCACGGCGACCAACATCGAACCGCGCACCATTCTCGTTAGCAAGGGTGTGGACGCCGGCTTGTGCGATGTGACTTGAAGCCAAACGAGTTCGCAGCACTGTTACCCCATCTCCGTGTTGCTTGTTAAAACACTTTTTCGAATCACACCTTGTGAACCAAGGCGACGCATCCGTATTCCATCTAATCAAGCGATAACCAAATGATTATGCTACATAATCTTGAAGAAAGTCGTGTGGGTAGTCGAAGAATCCGAATTTATTCATGAGGATAGGCGGACAACGAGGCCGGTCCGAATAGTCCATCTTATTTGCAGGAAGTTCAACGGGTCAGACCTGCTCTACCTACCATGCCAGCCCGAGGACCCAACCGGCGCCTTCTTCACGTATTATCGTTCGGGTGGTCGTAAACCCTTGAACGTTAAGCAGCGAATCTTGAATGGAGTCTGTGATGAGGACACTGTAATCCCACAATGGTCACCTCCTCCCCCCATCCGACACAGACATCCACACTCAAGATCAGGAAGCCAAGGTCGCCGGTGCGCTGAGGGAGTGGGAAGAGGTTGGTAGGCGGCCAGGAGAAGAAAACCATGGCATCTACCGGCTTGGTCTCTGCCTTCACGCCACTGGTATGAGCCCTTAGCGCCTTCCGACCACGCTGTTGGAATGTGCCAACGCCGCCCATTCGCCTTCGGACCGGGTTAGGGACGTGCACCGCCTCATGGAACGTGTGCAACGGAGCGTGCTCTGACGGGCTGATCCACTCCCAACATGCGAGAAGGTGGGCGAACGATGGGCCCAGGGACGTCCAGCAACAATCCTTCCGCTCCCCCCTCTCCCGTGATTGCCCCATATCATTACCGTGATCGGTCCCATTGGCACGCCTACCGCGGTCGGGACCGGGAACCTGCCGACAGCGCCATGGACGTCGTCCCATCCGCAACCTCGGGTTCCCTCTCGCGCTCAGGAGGATGGACGAAGCGTCAACGGGCCGATAGCGTTAACCATACCACCTGTGGCTCGGCATCCCCACGGTGCTGAGGGCAGTCAGTTACTGAGGAGGCCGTATGCGTCTGATCACCATCTCGTTCGCGTTCCTGCCGTTCCTCGTCGTCCTGATCGTCAGCGCTATCATTGCCGCGATCGCCCTTCCGTTCCGGGCTCTCGCATCACTCGCACGGGGCAAGGCACACGCGTAGCTCACGAGAGGCAGCGCGTAACGATCACCGTTTCCGACCCGCCAGGCCCGGCGTGTATGGTCAGGATCGCGCCGACCGTTCGAATAACCTGCGTCGGGCGCCCACAAGCCCGGCAGCATTCGCCCTCACATCGTATCAGGGGTGCTCACCGCCTCTTCGATGCGTGCGGAGGGCCGTGCTATAATGATCTTAGTGGGGTGTGTTCATTCGTGTCGACGCAAATCGATGCAGGCGTTTCCAATCTTCTCGCATTTCACGATGACGAGTCCGCAAACCTCATTGGCCAGTCTCTTCAATAACATTATCATTCCTCCTGAAGACCCGCCTTCCGCAACCCTTCAACTATTCTCTGATACTCAACGAGAAAATCAAGGTTGTCAGAAAAGCCCGCTGTTGCCCACTTTTTAACTGTGTAGCCGGGCATCAGCTTTAGGAGTTCCGCGACTGCTGCCTCTGCTTGCGCCTTTTGGCCGGTCCAAGCGTAGCCTGCAGACAAGTCGATATAAGCAAGCCAGAGTGGGCCAGCTGCTACTGATTTGCGGCACCAGGCAATGGCATCCAGGTCGCGAGCGAGGTGTGTAAAAGCATGACACATGTGGAACAACCAGAAATTCACCGCTGGATCACGCGGACTTAATCGAAGAGCTTTCTCAATGAGGGGCAGTGCCTCAGTTGATTTTCCGAGGAGAATTTTTGTGTGCCCAAGCTCTTCATAGGCTACAGCCAGATTTCTATCTTTTGCGATCGCCGTTTCGAACTCAGGCACTGCCAATTCATGTTTCTTCCTCGCTTTCAGTATCTCTGCCTTCACAAAGTGAGCCATTGCGTTTTCAGGTGCATCGGAGAGGACCGGTGTGATGGCCTCATCTGCCGCAGCCAAATCATCGGAAGGAGACGTGCTCCACCGAAGCCACACCAGGTATGATAAACTTCGTGCCTTACCTACTAGTGCAGAGGTAAGTTTCTGATCCAGTTGAAGAGCACGCTCAAAAAGGTTAATTGCCTCTCGAAGGTGTGCAGGGCTGGGAGGTCGGTTGAGAGCGGCCCACCCTCTCATGGCCAGATCCGCGGCAGTTGGACTGTTGGGCCGTTCGAGAAGGGAGCGAAGGCTCTCGGCTTTTGTCAGTTGCACATCAAGTGAGCGGGCAAGCCGGGCGACAAACTCTACCTGTAGCTCGCCAAGGCGGCTGCGCTCCCCCTCGAAGCGGTCCGCCCAAATGTGGGCCCCGGTCTCTGCTGAGATAAGCTGTGCATTCAGCACGACCTGGTCGCCCGTGCGACGGACACTACCCTCCAGCACGTAGCGCACGCCGAGGTCACGTCCTACCTGCTTCACGTCGACCGCTTTGCCCTTGTAGGTGAAGGCGGTGTTGCGCGCGATGACGAAGCTGCCTTCGAGGTGCGAGAGGTCCGTGGTGAGGTCCTCAGTGATCCCGTCAGCGAAGAAATCCTGTTCCGGATCATTGCTGAGGTTCATGAAGGGGAGAACCACGATCGATAGGCGTGGAGCCTCCTTGGCCTCTCCAGTCAGCTTCGCGGCGATGGTTTGGGTCGCGTCTGGCGTTCGAGCGGTTCGCCAAGACGACCAGCCAAGCCCAACAGCCACCAGGGCTACGATCGCGCCACCGCCCACCCAAACGGCCGTCCTGGAGCGTCTCTGTAGATCAGAGGGTGTACCGGCGCCCTGCTCCTCGGTCGCCAGCATGGGGATGGCCGATGCTGGAATCGCGAACACCCCTACTGGCCTTGCGATGTTTTTGAGTTCGAGTTTGCCCTTGTCCTCATACGGGTAGCGCAGCCGGTCCCGCACTTGGTCGTAGACCGCGCGGGAGAGACACACGCCTCCTGGTTCCGAGAGAGGCTCGAGGCGGGCTGCGACGTTCACGCCGTCCCCGTAAAGGTCCCCGTCCCCCTCAACGAACACGTCGCCGAGGTTCAACCCCATTCGAAGCCGTAGTGCTCGGTTCTCAGGTTCGTTGGCCTCGTGACGGAGGACCGCCTGCTGAATGGATACCGCACAGGCGACCGCGCGAACCGAACTCCCGAACTCCGCGATGAACCCGTCCCCAGTGGTCTTTACAAGGCGCCCTAGGGCCCGAGCGATTGCAGGTTCGATCACCTCCCGACGAACCGCCTTCAACCGTTTCAGGGTTCCGGCCTCGTCAGACCCCATCAACCGACTGTAGCCGACCACATCCGCTACCAAGATGGCGGCTAGCCTGCGATCCGTATCAGCAGTGGTCTCCCTCATGCCGACCGCTCCCTCCCCCTTGGAGGATAAGCCTATCGGAAGACATCACCAACCGACCAGGCTGTCCCGGAGCTACGATGGCGCGGCGAGACAATGGGCCCTCAGTTGCAGGCGGCGTGACTGATTCCGCCTCGGGCATCAGTGGCAAGGGTTTCAGGCAACGCTTCGATCACGATGTGTCCCGTCGCTGACTGTTTGGACCTCTTCGGTCGCTGACGCCACTTCTCTGCCCGGAGCAGCAACATCTCTCAGCATCGCCACCATCTCGTCGGTCTGAGTGTCCAGATCGATGTCACGCTGCCAATCTTCACTATTCCGGTGGACAAGCATGACGGCGGCGAACAGTGCAGCCGTGCTTCCTCCGAACGGTGCCGCGAGAACCGCATACACCGCGCCGTAGGGCTGGACGACGCTCGCAGTGACGATAGCCCCGACCATGGCTGCTGCGACGAGAACGATCACGGAATGCTCCTCCACCAAAGCGCAGGATGCCACACGCCCCGAGGCTTCTTCGGTGCGTTCGGTTACGTGGTTAGGACTGGGTAGCGCGAGGGATGCGCCTTGCCGCAACCACGTCTGGATCTTCGACTTCGTGCAAGCGCAGACCCACGACGGGCGCAGCCTGCGTGTCCTGACGCTGATCGACGAGCACAGCCGGGCCTGCCTAACTCTCAAGGTCGCTCGGCGCATCAACAGCTTGGGCGTGATCGGCCGCTGGCAGAACACCTACAACCGCCTCCGCCCACACTCATCCTTGGGCTATCGGCCGCCTGCGCCGGTCTCCTTCCCGGATCTAGCCTTCCGCCTACCCAGGGCTGCGGCCATGCAGTAGCCTCTCAATCGGCCCGGTCCAAAGTACCGTTCAGGTCAGTAGAGTCGCCCTCGAAAACATAGAGCTGAGACAGAGGAACGTCAAAACAGGTGAGAGCATCGAATACGAGCTTGACGTGATGTTTATTGATGGCGCTTGAGGCGGGGCTCAGCGGCCCCGCCCCGGATTGGTAGGGCCTTCAAGATACGTAGAAGTCAGATGCGTGCAGAAATTCGCTCGCACTTAGACCTTCTGCATTGTCAAAGGTGGCAAGCGTCTGCGCAGCCCCGCCTCTTCTTCCATCAGCATCCCAAGCTAAGGTGAACGTATTATTTGGACTGGCATAGAAGAGAAACTCACCGTGTGTCTTCGTTGCGGCTGAGCTCAACTCGAAATAGTCAGAGTTCAGAGTCCTGTCACTGTTGAGCCCTGCACCAACAACAAGATTAAAGTCAGAGGCGTATATGCCAATCACGTCCCCATCGTGCGCCGAGGAGAAATCTGTTATTTTATCAACACCATCGCCACGACGGAGCCCAAAACCATCGGATCCGCTTCCACCTGTGAGTATATCATTGCCGCCAAGCCCAGCTATACCATCATTGCCGGCACCGCCGTTGATAACATCGCTAGCCGTCCCGCCTCTTATAGTATCATTACCGTCGTCTCCAGATATAGTCACGCTCGAATTGTCGTATGTGTATTCTATAAGATCGTCCCCTGCGCCGCCGTAAACAACATCAGACCCTTCTCCGTTGCTGCCGCGGATGGTATCATTACCGATTCCGCCGTAGATCAGATCATTTCCTATGCCGCCGCGAATGTAGTCATTGTAAGTCGTACCGTCGGCAGCTTCCTGATAGACGCCATCATCTCCATAGATGGTGTCATTGCCTGATCCACCCGTGATACCATCGTTTCCAGAACCTCCGTAGAACGTAGAGGCGTCTAAATCGTTTTTGTACCAAATTGAGTCGTTACCTGATCCACCGAAGACTATATCATACCCGGTGTGAATCAGGGACGATCCACCGTCGGTGATTGTATCGTCGCCGTCTCCGCCATCGACAGAGTCATTTCCAAACCCGCCGAGAATGGTGTCTTTGCCTTCCCCGCCCAACAAAGTATCGTTACCGCCTCCGCCATAGATAGCGTCATCACCTGCATAAGTCTCGATATGCAGAGGAGACCACTCACCAATATAGCTGTCTACAGTGTCGTTACCTTGGGTTCCTGTAACGTAGATCGTGGACATGGTGCCTCCCGCGTCACAATAGTGTCGAGCTTGGCCCTACTGAAAGAGAGCAAGGCAGATCATTGCTTACCTCGTTCAGGGTAGAAATACATACTTCATTTGCACTAATGCGAAGTGCTGCCTCAAACGCTAAAGCTTGCTTCATGGTCTTTTGATTGGAATGTATAGCAGAATGTATTTCGAGTCGCTGCGTGTAGACCTGACGGAAAACAGCAGTATGTGGTTCCTCCTGGCGGAGAGGTGACCAGGCCTGTCGCAAACTCTGATTGTATTTTCCCTATATCAGACACTCTGAAATCCAGCGGTACTTAAGGCTGCCACAAATGCCTCCGGTTTCGGCCAAGGGCTCCAGCCTCGCCGCTATGTTGATGCCGTCCCCGTATAGGTGCCCGTCGGGTTCCACGACGACATCTCCGAGGTTGATCCTGATGCGAAGGCGGAGGGCACGGTCATCAGCTACCCCGGCCTGCTGACGAGAGACGCCTTGCTGGATCGCCACCGCACAGGAGACTGCTCGAACGGCACTCCCGAATTCGGCAATGAAGCCGTCCCCGACCGTCTTGATGATACGGCCCTTGGCGGAGACCACAGCCGGTTCGATGACCTCACGCCGGAGTGTCTTCAAGCGTCGCAGTGTCCCACTCTCGTCCAGTCCGATGAGGCGCGAGTAGCCCACGACCTCGGCCACCAGGATCGTGACCAATCGCCTGTCTGCAACTGTCTGCACCATGCCAGGGATTCCTCCGGCCAACACCGTAGGGCGGGACGCCCTCGCATCAAAGAGCATCCCTTGCATCGCGTTGCCACTTGTCACGCTTCAACTCGCTGGCCCTCAGGGTTTTCGCGGCTTTCACAAACGATGCATGATGTTGTGCTTTCGAACTTGACACCAACGACCGGTGGGACGGATGCGAGTAAGTAGACGCTGGTTTATCTATTCGGGATTTGGCGCTGCCGTTAGTTGGTCACACGCCCTTGGTCAGGGCGCAAGACAGTGGCGGATCGGACATGTAGTTGCCGGCAGTAACGAGTCGTTACGCCGTTTGACGCAGGCGATGCGCACGTCTCTTGATGATATTGGATTGCTAGAGTCTGATGTCAAAATGATACCACGAGTCGAGTTGCGACCTATTCTGGTTGCGGAGACCATAAGAACACTGATCTCGGAAATAGACATACTTGTTACGTCGGGAACTGTGGTTGCCGTAGCTGCTAAGAAAATTGCACCATCATCACTTCCGATCGTTTTTCTCTCGGTTGGTGATCCTGTAGCAATAGGACTGGTAGAAACTTTATCGCACCCAGGAGCCAACATGACCGGAGTAATGTTTGAAGCAGCGATGGAGACGTATGGGAAACGGCTTGAGTTCCTAAAAGAATTGAAGCCGGGTTTATCCCGCGTAGCCGTGCTTCGTGCGAAAAATGATCCCAACGTCGTTCCGGCAATGGTTGCTCTCGACCGCTTGGCACATCAATATGCTGTTTCATTGGCTGGATTTGATTTTGATGGGCCAGAACAGCTGGAAGGCATTTTCGAAAAGGTAGAAGCAGCCGGGTCGGAGGCGATGGTTGTCGTATCCGGTTCGCTCACGTTCGCGCATGGAAAAAAGATCGCCGATTTAGCCATCGAACACAAAATACCAACAAGTGGAGGCTTCAAGGAGACTGTTGCAGCTGGTGCCCTCGTGAGTGTGGGACCCGATCTGCCCGGCATGTCGAAACAAGGCGCAGATTACATTAAGAAACATATACAAAGGGTTAAACCCGCCGACCTACCTGTTCAACAGCCCACCCGCTACGAGGTTGCTGTAAACATGAGAACTGCAGAAATGGTCGGCCTCCAAGTACCACAGTCAATACTAGTCAAGGCAGATATAATCATCGAGTGATGTCGGATCCTCTATCCAACCAGTTTTGAGACCGGAATGCTACGTCTCCAACGCGGTGTTTACCCCCAAATGTCGCGGTCATCCTACTGGCTAGAACCTTTGCTGGCGGTCACACCACGTTTCGATTGAGGCTCCTACGAAAACTCGGGATATGGGAGCGAACGCAGAGTGCCGACTAGGGCCTGTTGTCGCTTGAACCCGAGACGATCGTGAAGCTCTTGGCGGCTCGCGTGGCGGCTATGGCACCAAGGCCTGCGTGATCGCCGACGGGCGAGGACGCGCCATCGCGTTCCGCATCGTGCCCGGTCAGGCGCACGAACTGCCCCACGCCCTTCCGCTGCTCAATCAGCTTCCGGGCGTGCCGAAGTGGGTGGTGGGTGACCGCGGCTACTCCAGTCATGGCTTCCGCAAGGCGATCTGGACTGCCGGTGCACGGCCAGCGATCACGACCAAGGCCAACCAGGCACCGCTTGCCTGTCCTGAGTGGATCTACACCAACCGCAACATCGTCGAGCGGCTGTGGGCCCGGCTCAAGAAGTGGCGGGCCGTCGCCACCCGCTACGAAAAAACCGCCGTCAGCTTCATGGGCGTCCTTTGTTTGGCCGCCACTCTCGAGTGGATCAAGTGACGACAGGCCCTAGCTTCCGATTCACGTCCAAATCGGGGAACACTCTCTGAAACCCCTGGGCTTCGCCGCGTTGCAGGTTAGCTGCTCATATCCTCAACCATCCTCCCGAAGCTGACCTTCCCGTGTCCGGCCATCACCTCTCTGGACAGGATCTCCACCGCATTACCATTAAGGTCGTATCTGACGGCGCGGTTGGGGGCGTAGTTGATGACGAACCCCCGTGGTCTGCCGAAGAAGGGTATCTGGTCGGATTTGAAGGAGAGAAGACGCTGATTCAGTCCGCTCAGCGCCTGCCTTACGAACGTGTGCCGGGGTCGTGTGGTATCCAGTTCCAGCTTGAGCAGGCGGTCGATCCCGATCATGCAGGCGAACGTGATCAGGCTTGGAACCGTTCTCTCACACTGGATGACCGCGTAAGGTCTGAATAGACGACCTCGTATCTGTTCCGTCATCGGTCGCCACCCGCCGCTTTGTCGAGTTTCTTTGCAACCTCTTCGGCTTTCGGGTGGGTGTAGCGGAACAGCATGGCAGGCGTTCGATGCCCGCTGACCATCGCGACCTCGGGCACGCTCAAGCCAGCCTCGAACAGCCGTGACACTGCCTCGTGCCTCAGATCGTGAAAGCGGAGATCAGGTATCCCGGCTCTCTTCCGCATTCGCCTCCATGCCTACTCAACCGCTCTGGGAGACACAGGGAACACGCGGTCAGAGGTTCGTTCCATCCCCGAGAGGGTCTGAATGGCGGTTGGGGATAGCGGGACTGTTCGTGGATAACCGTTCTTGGTCCTCTGCACCCTCACCGTTCGAGTTTGGAGGTTCACGTCGGCCCAGGTGATGGAGGGCCGTTCCCCACGGCGCATCCCAGTTTCGATAGCCAAGGTGATGAGGGGCTTCAGGTAGGTTGCTGATTGGGGCGTTGGGAGCGTCTCTGATCCTCGTCCCGTCCCCTTCAAGAGCCCTGCTTTCGTGATGCAACAGAATGGTTTGTTCGCGGCTCGAGCCCGTAGCTATGTCCTCACCGGCTGTCACACTGCTGTCACACCGCGACCGATGAGCGACCGATTGAAAGTGGTTGCATCCAATGACGTGGTTGGGTAGATTTTTGGCGTAACAGATTGGCGGACTGAGGTTTTTTCTCGACACGGCGGTCAGCACCCGTAGCTCAGCTGGATAGAGCGTTGCCCTCCGAAGGCAAAGGTCACACGTTCGAATCGTGTCGGGTGCGCCAACCTTTTCAAGAACTGAGTTCTCCCGCGATCCTCTCCTGTCCAATCGCTGTCCAATAAGGGCTCGTGAATGGCGGTGGAATCAGTCGTCACGAATCGCGGGTGTCAGGCCGCCTGACGCCACCGCTCGACGCGGTCGAGCCGGACACCGGCCCTTTTGGGGCACGCCTTGACCCCAACCGCCGAGGAGAGCGCACCAGCGGTGAAGGCTGAGCGCACGGCGCGGAGTCGGGTTGATCTGGCTCAGGCCCCGCCCAGCGGCGCCTGACGTTCATGATACCGAAAGTGCCTGCGAGGAGCTCTCCGCGCGGGTGTATGGCGACCGATCAGCCACGTGGCCGCCCAGGTCGGAGCCACCTCGGGCGGAGACGCTCGCGTCACACGAGGATCAAGCGCAAGGCGATCTTACACGAACTTACAAGGGATACCTTATGTAGAACTCGGCGAGTTGCTCCCTCTGGTGCCCCGACAGGAGAGCCTCGTCACCACGAGCGAACTCGGGTGCGTTGCGCAGCTGCTCCTCCGTGATGTTCGTTTTGTAGCCGCCGAGCGCCGTGTCGTAATGCAGCTGTTCCCACGGGATCGTATGGGTCTCGGAACCCACGCCCAGGAAGCCACCGAATGTGGTGACGGCATAAGCGACATGGCCGCTGATCTTCTCGATCACGAGACGTTTGATCGTTCCGATCCGCTTCCCGCTGGCAGCGTGAACAGGGGTTCCCTCAATGCGGTCACTCTCAATGAGTGGGTGGCTGAGAGCCGATGAAGCGTCCGTCTCTGCCATGCGAACCCTCCCTTCGAGAACTCGGGGGCGCGATTCTAACCGAGGAGACGAACAGCTTCCAGGTCAACTCGCGCACCCTAAGTGCCTGCTGCGGCCAAGCTGATGCGGCTCGATGGATGGCGCGCAGGCTGACAGCCAGCCGTGACTTAACAGGAGCGCGTCTGATCCGAGTCCGGCGAGCGGAAGCGGCGTCGTTTGAGGATCTCGACAGAGCCTTTGACCGCGTGCCGGCCATGCGGCAGCACCCAACCCGTTGAGCGCCAGGGCTCTCCCGCTCAACCTCTAGTGCCGGGGCATGGAGGACAGCCATGGTGCAGTTCGGCCCCATCCTGAATTGGACCCGAGCGATACGCCGCCTTCACGCTGCGCGCGTCACTCAATTTCCCGCATGGCTCGCCTGAGGCGCAGCACGGCTTCAAGCTGTCGGGCGAGATCGTCGACCTTCTCTCCGAGGCGATCCCCGAACTGATCCCGGGTGCGCCCGACCTTGAGGGCGCGACGCAGCACAAGCGCAGCCTCAGGGTCTTCACGGCCTCCGACCACGGCGGGCGCGACGTCCATTACGGCATCCGCGAGCACGCCATGGGCGCGATGATGAACGGCATGGCGGCCCGCGGCGGCGTCGTGCCGGTGGGCGTCACCTCCCTCGTGTGCTCCGACTACCTGCGCCCGACCCTTCGCCTCGCCGCCATGATGGGGCTGCCAGTGCCCTTCGTGTTCACGCAGGATTCCATCGGCATCGGCCGCAACGGCCCCACGCACCGGCCCGTGGATTACCTTGCGTCCCTGCGCGCCATTCCCAACATGCTGGTGCTGCGCCCCGCCGATGCGGTTGAGGCGGCCGAGTGCTGGGAGATCGCCCTGAACCATCGTGCCGGGCCGTTCTCCCTGATCTTCTCGCGCCAGTCATGCACGCGATGCCGCGGCAGGGCACTGCGTTCGAGCCCGCGTAAGGGCCGACATCGCGGACAGGAGGCCGGACCGACTCCCGAGCGGGAGCGACGCCCGAGGGAGGGAGGAGAAGACGGCGCCGATTTTGCAGCAGCGGCCTCGCGTCGGCTGCGGTTTCAACCGAGCCGCCCCGCACCCAGCCGACCCCATCAAGTGCCGCACGAGCACGGAGAGACCGCAGGCAACCGAAAGCGTCGAACGCTCTGGATCGAGCTGCCGCCCATTGACCCCTTAGAGAACACAATCGGTCAGCCGGAATCCTTTCATCGAGCGCTCGGGCCGCGACCCGACTCTGCGCGGACGCTCAGCACCGGTGCACCCACCAGTTCATAGGCCGTTGTCGCAATCCCGATTCCACCTTCTTCGAAGCGATCCAGGATCTCGCGGCTCATCGCGCTCTTCAGCTCTCTCACCCCATGCGTGCGCGTCAGAAAGCGCACAGTGACTTCGAGCCAGCTGTTCGTCAGGCGCAGGTAGATCCTCGGCTCCACGCCAGCATTCGGGAGATCGTAGCGGCGCTGCAGCTCTGCCGCATCCTCCGCACCGAGATCGGTGACCCGGTCCACGTGCTTGTGCACTGACTCCAGCAGGATCTCCTCCGCTCTTTGCCGATCGGCGCCGTAGCGGATCGGAACCGTCATCTCCTCCCAAATGTACGGGAATTCCCGCGTGTAGTTGTAGATCGGCTCGTCGAACACCTTCGCGTTCGACACCGTAACCACCCGCCCGGTGTACTGCCGAGAGTGCACCCATGTTGACGATGGGCCAGTCGATGCCGAGGTAACCGAGGCGGGCTCGCCCATCTCCAAGATCGTTGTCTGCATGAACGAGAGTGCCAACACGTCTCCGCGCACGCCTCCCATGACGATCCGGTCCCCCAGGTTGAAGGTCCCGCCCTGCAGAATGACCACGTAGCCCGCCACCGCCGTGATGACCCGCTGGAGCGCGAAGGCGAGCCCTGCGGTGACCAAGCCGAGAGCCGTGGCGAGGCGCGCCGGATCATCAAACCAGATCGAGAGAACGCCCAGCAGCAGGAATGCCGCTACAGCGACATGGACGCCTTGGCGCAGCCAGAAGGCCGTGCGCTTGTCCCGGACGTGATGGCCGACCCGACCAGCGACCCAACGCAATCCTCGGCCCAGCAGCACCACCACCGCGACGAAGGCCAGAGTGAGGAGCAGCCGCCGTCCGTTCTCGGGCGTGACGCCGATCAGGGTGACGCCGAACACGTGTAGGGCTGTGCCCGAACCGGCCATCGCGCCGTCCGCCTCAGTTCGCCACGAACAGGATGGAGCGGTCCGACGCCTCGAGGATGGTGTCGGCCACGCGGCCGAGTTGAAGGACCTCGCCGGGCCGGCGTGCCACCCCCAGGACCACGAGAGTGTGCCGACCGAGACGAGCCTGCCGCAGCACCGCGTCACCGGGCGTGATCGCGTTCTTGGCGAGGGTGCGAAGGGCAACACCGTAATGGTCCGCCATGGTCACCGCCTCCTTGAGAACAGCGTCGCCTCCCCGCCGCAGGCTCGCCCAGCGTCTCAGTCGCGGGCGCCCGGGCCGCTTGCCCGCGCCTTCCTCATCCGGAACATAGAGCACCGTTACGGATGCACTCGCGGCATGTGCGAGCGTCAGCGCGACGTCGAGGCCCCGGCGGGAGATGTCCGTTCCGTTGATCGGGACCAGGATGTCGAGCGGCCCATCCTCGGGATGGCTGACGTGCGGTCCGCGCGCGGCCACGATGGCCAGAGGGCCCGCGAAGCTGCCTGCAACGGTCGACACGGCCGCATTGAACCCGCCGCCCGGCCCGGTGGTCGGCTCGATGCCCACCACCAGGAGGTCGTAGCCCTTCGCCGCCTCCTGGGTCACAGCCTCCTCGAGCGGCGCCCCTGGCTGCTGCTCCAGCACGTCGAGCCCCGGCGCGACCTCCTCGTTCTGCCGGGCGAGCCGGGCCTGAACGACCTCGGCCGCGCCGCGCACGACCCTTTCGAGACCTGGCTCCCGTGCGGCTTCCTCCGCCGCCGTTCCGAGCCGGATCACCGTGACGGGCATGCTGCGTGCGCCGGCAATCAGGCCGGCAAGCCGGGAGGCGAAGCGACCCTTGGCGGTCTGGTCGGCGACGACGAGGAGGCGCTCGAGATTGGCCACGAAGCCGCGCTCCTCGAACTCTTCCCGTGCGAGCCGCGTGCGCTCGGCCTCGTCGAGTGGGAGCCGGGCAAGAGCCCAGCGCAGCATCGGCGGCATGGCCAGCGTGGTGATCACCGCCATCGCCACGATCATCGTGAACAGGTTCTGGGACAACGCCCCGATCGACAGCCCGATGGTCGCGACGATCACCTCGGTTGAGCCGCGCGCATTCATGCCGCAGGCCAGCGCGAGCGACTCGGGCGGACGCAGGCCCCCGAAAACACCGCCCGCGAAGGCGCCAGCGAATTTTCCCAGGCTGGCGACCGCCACCAGCCCGGCGGTCAGGAGCAGGAGGTGCGGGTCGCGCAGGATGGTCAGATCCGCACTCAGTCCGGCAAGCCCGAAGAAGACCGGTGCGAACAGGGCCGTGATCAAGCCGCGGAGCTGCTCGTCGATCTGCCGGGTGAGGATCGGCGACTGGCCGACCAGGAGACCCGCCATGAAGGCGCCGAGCACCGTGTGCACGCCGATGGCGTGGGTGGCGAGGGCCATCAGGCCCATGATGATCAGGATGGTGGTGATGACCGCCGCCTCGCTGACCAGGGTGTCGTTGGCCCAGCGGATTGCCAGGAAGACGAACCGCCGTCCGAGCGTGAAGCTCAGGGCCAGGAACAGCGCCGTTCCGGTCAGGCTCTGGGCGAGGCTCCAGACCTCGACCCGCCCGTGCAGGGCGAGGCTGAAGGTGATGGCGATGATCACCCAGCCGATGGTGTCGTCGATGATGGCCGAGGCGACGATCACCTGCCCGACCTTGCGGCGCAGGAAGCCCATCTCGCGCACCACCATGGCGACGATCTTGACCGAGGAGATCGAGAGCGAGGTGCCGAGGAACAGGGAGGTGACGAGGCGAAGCTCCGGCTTGGGGAGGAGGGAGGCCGGCAGGAACTCGCCGAGGGCGAAGCCGAGCGCGAAGGGAATGGCGACGCCGGTGACGGAGACGCTGATCGCGGCACGCCGGACCCGGCGCACGAGAGCGAGGTCGGTCTCCATGCCGGTCATGAGGAGCAGGAGCAGGATGCCGAGTTGAGCCACACCGCCGAGCATCGCCTTCTGTTCGGGGCCGGGTGGGAACAAGCCGTGCTGCAGGTCGGGCAGGAGGGCTCCGAAGACGGACGGTCCCAGAAGGATGCCGGCCATCAGCTGGCCCATGACGCTCGGCTGACCGATGCGCTGCATGAGTTCGCCCAAGAGACGACCGGCCGCGAGGAGGACGACGATCTGAGCGACGAACAGGAGTTCGGAGGGATGGCCAGCCGCGCCGCCATCAGCAGCGAGGACGGTCAGCGGCCATCCCGCCAGCAGGCCGACAACTCCGATTGCCAACGTCGCCACCCGCATGTGCACCCGCTCCACGTCTCAGCGGGCACCAACGTGCGAGAGGCCAGATCGGGACAGGGAATCTGCTTCTCGTGTTCTCCGCCGGCTTCGCGACAGCTCACGCTGATGGCCAAGGCTGGGGCAAGACGCGCGGCTCGGCCGACGCCGCGGAAGGGCCGAGATGCGCCACTTTCGGATTTTCGATCAGAGCCGCCGGAACGGCCGCTCGACGCTCCATAGCGGCAATTCGAATTCGGCGTGAGCCTCCATGGCGGTCCCGCCGAGTCGCATCAGGCGGGCGCATGGAACCAGCGTCACAGATCTCCGTGGCTGATGGTGGGCGGCTCGCTGTGGCTCCGACCCCTGATGACCAAAGGCCCGGGCGGTCGTGGCGTTAGAAGCCGACGATGTACCCATGATGATCGCGCTCGGCGCGCTTGGCAGCGCTCGCGCCATGTTGCGCAGCAGCAAATACTGATCACGTAAAATACGACTTGACAGCGCCACGAGCACAATGAAGCCTGTCAGTGGGAAGCCAGGATCTTTCGCCCAACGAGGCGAGGCATCGAATGACGTGCCGCTGTGACTGCTCGCAACCGCGCGAGGAGAACAAAATTGCTGCGCTCAATTATCGAGCGTACCTGATCGACGCCGGTGATCACATCTTCGGCGTCAAGCTCTTGGACGCAGATGATGACGTCGAAGCGTTGTTCAAGGCGCGCGCCCTCAACGTCGGCTGCGCCGTAGAGATCTGGGACCGCACGCGGCGCGTGATCAGGCTTCGGCAGCGATACGCCAAGGTCAGCACACCCACGATCTAGCCGCAATCCGTCAGCACGCCTGGCCTGCACCGCTTGACGGGTGGGCGGAAGGTCTGTGGGTGCGCTCCACCCCGCAGATCGTGAGTCGTCAGGCGAGGCAGATGCGATCCCGGCCCTGGCCCTTGGCCGCGTACAGGGCCGCGTCGGCCCGCTCGATGAGCGCGCCCTGCGCCTCGCCCGGCCGGGCTTGCGCCAGCCCGCCCGACAGCGTCAGCGCGCCGATGTCCCGCCCCGTCTCGCGCTTGATCAGCCGCTTGCCGCGCAGCCGCTCGCAGATCTGCTCGGCCACCGTCAGCCCGCTCTCGGCATCCACGTCGCTCAGGATCAGCGCGAACTCCTCGCCGCCGTAGCGGGCCACGAAGTCGCGCCCCTTCACATTGTCGGTGAGCAGGCGCGCCACCAGCCGCAGGACCTGATCGCCCGTGCGGTGGCCGTGCGCGTCGTTGAACAGCTTGAAGTGGTCCACGTCCAACAGGACGAGGCAGAACGGGCCGGCGCCCTCCGCCTTGGCCTGGGCAAGCTGGCGACGCAGGCGCGCGGTGAAGGCGCGCCGGTTGGCGATCCCGGTCAGGGCGTCGACGCTCGCCTCCTGGCGCACGCTGGCGAGGTTGCGCTGCAGCTTGCCGATCCGCTCGCCTGCCTGACGCAGCTCGCCTTCCAGCTCGGCGTTGCGGGCGCTGACGCGGGCGGTCTCGCGGGTGAGCAGGGCCACGGACTGCATCAGCATCGCGGCCGAGGGAGCGGCGCCGAGGCGATCGTTGCAGGCACTCAGGACCGAGCCGTAGGTGGCCAGGGCCTGCGCGCTGCCGGACAGGGCCGCGGCGAGCCGGCCCGCCTCGCTCTCCAGGACCTCGGCCCCGTCATGCACCGCGTCGAGATCGATCTCCGGCAGAGGCGGGGAGCTCCCGTGCTGTGCCAGGGATCGAACACGCGCCAAGAGCGGCCCGAGATCCGCGTCCGGGAGCGCGCGGCTGTGATGGCGGAACAGCAGTTCGAACCCGGCAGGGCTCGGGTGGAGGCCGTGCTCGCGAATGGTGTCGAGTGTCGTGGCCACGAGGGCCTGAAGGTAGGACCAGAGCCCATCCTGCTGTGGGGTGGACGCGCGGGTGGACACGCGTTGGGCGGATGTCGGCATGGGGCGATGCTTCCGTTCAGCGATCGCTGTCGAGCGGGCCGAACCCGATGAGGTTGCGGTACATGATCCCTGCTGAGAAATGCCCGTCAGCTCTTAAATCAAAGTTGCTCTTGACGGCTCGTCGAGAGCTGAATTGGACTAGTCCGCAACGCGCTACAGAGCGAGGTGGGATGGATTAGGTCAAGTGGGGTAGAGAACGCCATCGCCGCGACCAGGGCTGCATGCGCTGCGAGCGGGGTCCAGCGGCTGAGGCTTGCGTGCGCACGAGGTAGTCCGGAAGGTCGGCCGCGAGCTGACAGCCGGCAGGAGACCCCCGTGCGCCCCTCGTGGCGGGCAGCACGGCCAAGGAGATCGGCCGGGCCCTCGCCATCCGCCCGCGGGCGGCAGCGGCTTACCAAGCCGAGAGCATGGAGAAGAGGCAGGCCGGCCGCCTGTCCGAGCTGGTGCGCCGGGCCGTTCTGAGCGGGCTGGAGCGAGCCTTGAGAGACATCAATTTGGAGTCAGGGTTGGGCCGGTAGATTGCCCCTTGCGGACGGGGAGGATGGCCCAATCCGGCCCCAGACCCCAGACCCCAGACCGCAGGATCAGGAGCCGGTCATGCCCATCTTCATCGCGGACGATGATCCTGCTGTCCTGAGCTCCCTGCAGTTCCTGCTCGAGAGCGAGGGCTACGCGGTCGCGGCTTTCGGCAGCGGGGCGGCGTTGCTCTCGGCCTTCCCCGGCCCGGCGCCGGGCTGCGTGATCCTGGACGTCATGATGCCTGGCCTGAGCGGGCTCGATGTGCTGCGCCGGCTGCGTGAGCTGGACGTGCACGCGCCGATCCTCCTGACCACCGGTCATCCGGACCCGAGCATCCGCGAGCGGGCGCGGGAGGCCGGGGTCCCCCTGCTCGAGAAGGGGCTCTCGTCGGAAGCGCTGCTCGCGGTTCTGGCGCGCACGCGCGAGGTGGGCTCTGCCTGAGAGGGCCATTCCCGGAGCCTGCCCGCCCAGAAACCCTGCGGACACGGCGACGTGCGGATCGCACGTGGTGTCAAGCTCGTCCTCACCCAAAGTGGTGGGAGTCTTCTGGACTATTCTATTGTATGCCGAGTCTATGCGCGAAATTCTCAATATTCGATTGAATATATTGCGTGTTGCTGACTCTCACCCTCGCTCTGCATGCTTCCATTGTCATGCCATAATACAAATCTCCGCTAGACTTATAAGAAGCACATTGCATGTGTGGTATTATAAAATTGAATCCCGCGTATATTGATGATAAAATTATCAAAATGACTCCAATCTTGATGTATTTCGGCACATACTGGAAAGCAGATGGATTTTTTGTCGCTTTGCTCGCGCCAAAGGTGTTCTGCTTCATCACCGCGTCATTTTCTGCGTGCCTTCCCGAGACAGCTCTTTCGAGCCGTGCTCGAGGGATCGATCCGTGCTGGCGCATCTCTATGCTCTCAACCTGAAGCCGACTGATACTGACTATCTCAGTTTAAAATTCTACTAGTTTGCAAAACGTAAATATACCGAATTGATCAGCAAATTTTGACCGGAGCCGCCGAAGCGGCGGCACCGAACTTCAGCACTACCTTCGAAGATAACGAATCCGAGTTCCTCATCAAATTTGGATCGAGGCCCATGCACATGGCTGTGCTCTCAACATCCGTATTTCGGCGCCCGCCCCCGCGTCCACGGCAGCCGCTCCTTGAGCTTGGATCGAGGCAGCCGGCCGCGACGTGGGGGCGAGATCAGAAGCTGGAGGCCAGCTTCGTCAGGAGCAGGAACCCAGCCGCCACGATCGCCAACACGATCGCGACGCCCGCGAACATCAGGTCGCTGTAGCCGGTACATAGCGGGTAGCCGAGCGCGTCCGGCACTTTGCACGGCAGCGAACCGAGATCCTGCAGCAGCTTCTCAAGCTTCGTCATCGCGCACCTCGACCTGCCTCCCTGACGAGGGACGGATCGCCCCCGCCCGCAGTCTTGATCCCATCCGGCACAGATACGTTCGTCGCCCTCTAGTTCGCGTTCTGGTACTTGGTCGGTCCTGCGCTCATGGTGTCATCACACAGAGTAACAACTCGTTACTGGTCCCGTCCCTCTCCTGCTTGAGGTGCAATCAACCTCGCAGGACGTCTAAATCTATGGCCGGGACGGTGACCTCCCGAAACGAGGATAGGAGGGCGGCCGAGCGCGCGCCGAGGTTCCCGCAAGGCCGGGTGCTGCTGCCCGGCGTTGAGCCGGTCAAGTGCCTCGTCCGGGACAGAACGACAACGGGGGCCAAGCTCGGCCTCGCGGCGGAGGTCGCGCTGCCCCTCGCCTTCAAGCTGCTGCTGATTGAGGAAGATGGGGAGCTCCCGGTCGAGGAGCGCTGGCGGCGCGGAGACTGGGTCGGCGTCCAATTTCGCCCGAGCAGCCCGTGACAGGATCGGTGCGCTGGCCGGCTAATCGTTCAGGACCTCGGGAGCGTCCCGCTTCTCCACGAACGAAACCCCGACGTGGGTCCCGTCCTGCCAGATCTTTCTGACGGGACGGGACCTGGGTTCCTGGCCGATCCTCAATTCGAAGCGCCGCGCGACCTCCGTGTGGCGAGGAAGCTCGAGCGTGGCACCCGTGCGGGAGAGGCCGGTGATCACGCAGGCCAGGGTGCCTTCGAGGAGGCAGACAGCACCGGGCAGCCGGGTGCGGGCGCGGGGGGACGTGCGTCGCTCGAACATGCCAACCGGTGTGGCGGCAATCCCTTAAGGTACTATCAAAACGACCCTCGACGGCGGCCGCGCTCAAGGTGCTCAAGCTTGACGTTCACAGGTCTATGTTCAGTGTACTCACTATCGCACGATGCGGAGCCGAGCGGCCGTCTCCGCCGCCAACGGGAGAGGTTTCGGTGTTCCTGATGATCGCGGGCGCCTGCAGTGTCGCGAGCTGAGCGATCGTGTTCGCCCACACCAGGGTCGCCGCAACTGCCCCGCAGGCTGTGGACCTCACAGGCGACGCCTCCGCCCCCGGGCTCATCCTGTCGCGCCAGACGTACTTGGCCAAGCTGAATCGACTGCGCGGCCACCAGGCCTTCCGCTTCGCCTCGACCTGCAGGATGACTCTACCGGTCAACGTCGAGCGGAAGTTGAAGCGGCCCGTGATGCCCACGTCCCGGCCCATCCTCTGAGTAGGTGGTGTCATACGACATCCGGTTGATGGCTTCGCCATCTCCTATTTCGGCAATGCGGATGCCGGCTCCGCTCAGGCGCCGCGCGGCCTAGGCCATGATACGTGACTTGCGCACAAAGTTTTTGTGTCTAAACGACAGAGTACCAAGGCGGGGCTTCCTGTCCGCCCACGCGATCAGAGTTCCACGGTCATGATCCCTTCCCGCTCGATCCTCGCGCGCGCCCTCGCCGTCGCCGCCCTGGCCACGACCCTGGTCGGCTACACGGCCCTGCAGGCCAGGGCGGGCACCCCCGCCGGGGCCGACCTCGGGCAGCTGGCGCAGGTCTCCGCCACGTCCAGGACGGTCCTCTCCGACGCGCTGGCCGACAATTGCTACTACGTCGAGGAGCAGGTGATCGGCCGCTCCGGCAAGTCCCGGACCCGCCGCACGCAGGAGTGCGACTGATCCGCTCGGGATCACGGATCAGGGAGGCCCCCGTGCCCGACTTCTCGCCCGAGGCGCTGGACGACGCGGCCGGTCTCGCGCTGCTGCGCGACGTGTTGGGCGGGGTCGCTCCATCCCCCGCTCCGACCCTGGCTGGCCGGTTCGGCGTGGCGAGCGCGCCCGCTGAAGGCGCGGCCAATGCCAGTCCGCCAGTCCGCTCCGTGAAGCTGGCCCGCTTCAAGTCGGGCCGCAGGGTGCCCCCCCTGCTCGCAGCCGCCGTCTGAGAGCCCCTTACACGACCTCCTTCGCCCCCGCTCAGTGGTCGAAATTTCAGGAGTGAAGGCGGCTCGAATAGGTGCTCCAAGCCCGGACCATCCTCCGCCCGTCTCGCGCGCGGGCAGCGGTGTTCAGCGCGGCTCCCGGGTAAGACCACCCGCACCGCGGGCTCGGCCACTCGCGCCTGGACCTGGGCCGCCTGCGGCTCACCAGCCGGTACCCTGCGTGGCTTGGCCAAGGAGCGGCGCGCCTCGTCGGCCGGCAGCGCGCGCCCGCGGGCGCGACCATGGCGGCCAGCAGCTTGCGGGTCCTGCGATCCAGGCTGGAGGAGCGCTCGGCGTCCTCAAAATCGCCGGCCCGGTGCTGGTCGCCCTCCTTGCCGGTGAACACCCCTGGTCCCTGGGCGGTGATCACGACGTCGCCGCGCCGCAGCGTGGCATCCCTCAGCAGGGCGGCCCCGGGATCCCGGCCCCTGGGCAGCAGCAGGGCGGCGTTGTCGGCCAGCTTCGGCCTGGGCGCGGGCCTCCCCACCGTCTGCCGCAGCTTCTCGGGCCTGGGCAGGGCGGCGTAGCGCGCCTTCGGCTTCGGCTGGATCTGCGCGCGCGGCTCTCTGAGCCACGCGCGGCGGCCGGACTGCCGCCACGCCCGCCGTTGGTGGGCGGGGTAGGACTCCGCTCCGGATCCGGAGGGCTGCAGGGTGGGCCCAGGCTGCGGCGCTGGCCGGGCCCCGATGAGGTTGTGGAACAGCAGGCCGAGCCCTTCCTCCTCGCCGGCCCGGACGTGGCCGGCCGTGGCGAGCATGAGGCACCCGGAGGTGAGTGCGACGAGCGCGCTGCGAAGTGACAGGGCCTGGAACAGCATCGGCATCTGCGCGCAGCTCGCGCGGATTGCGGGCCGGTGCGGCCCAAACGGAGGTTGGCCGATCCCGTTCCGAGAACCTGGTGTCCCGGTTTGCTTCCGGCCGGAGCTTATCGAGCTAGGCTAGACGGAAGCTTCGCGGGCCGTTGTCATAGGCGTGCGATCCTCACCTTGGCAACACCCGAAACACCGATCGCCCGCGCGGCCGCGTTCGAGAGGTCGATGACGCGCCCGCCCACGTAGGGACCGCGGTCGTTGATGCGCACCACCACCGAGCGACCGTTGCTGTTGTTGGTCACGCGCACGCGCGAGCCGAAGGGCAGGAAGCGGTGGGCCGCCGTGAGCGCGTGGGTGTCGAAGCGCTCACCGTTGGCGGTGCGCCGGCCGTGGAAGCCGGGGCCGTACCAGGAGGCGACGCCCGCCTGGGCCCGCGGACCGCCCTTGGCCTCGACGCCGGAGGAGCCCGTGAGGGCGGTCGCGAGGGCGCAGGCGGCCAGAAGAGCCTTGCAGGACATCACGCAATCCCGTTGTTGTTATTGACAGGGCGCAACCTACCTCCAAGTATGTCCACAATATGACTGGCGAGAACGCGGCTCCTTTCTGGCCGACCGGATCAGGCTGGACCTGATCACGGGCCGACGCTCAGGCTCCCTGGACGACAGAACTGGGGCCAGGAGGTCAAGATCAACGACGAACGTCTGCGTCACGAGCCGGGCGAGTGCGGCGATGTCGAGCGGGTGCCAGGCCCGCATCTGGTCCAGCACGCGCCCGAGACCGACGGCGTCCGGCAGAACGAGGCGAGGCCGTCCGGTGTCGGCGCGGGGGTGAGGATGGGGCGGCATGAGCGCGCAACCCAATCCGGCGCCGCCGCTCCTGCACCGATCATGGTGAATGGGGCGTTGCCGCGATCGTGGCCCAGCTTACGAGCGCACCCGGACCTGATCCCGGATCCGCTCGAAGCGGGCGCGGCTGAGCACGCGCCGGCTGACCAGTTCCTCGGCGGACCGGTAGGGCCGGCCCCGGACGATCGCCCGCCCGATCGCACCGCCGCCTCGCAGTCCGTTCAGCTCCGCCAGCGAGGCGGTGTTGAGGTCAACAAAGCTGCCGGCCACCGCCTGCGGCTCGGGCGCGATCAGGGCGGCCGTCCTGGTCGGAGTGGTGGGCTCGCTCACGGCGGCGGACGAAGCCGCGGGCGCCACGGAGCTCTGGGCCGCCGGGGGGCTCGAGGTCAGGGCCGTGCGGCTGGCCGCGTCGCGCAATCCGCTCGCGAGCGCCTGCATGTCCCCGCTCGCGGCAGGGGGGCTGGCCGCGGCGGTCTTGGAGGCCTGCGGGCCCGATCGCACGGGCCGCAGGACGGGCGAGGTGGCGTAGGCCTCGCTCAGCTCCAACCGGCCAAGGGTCACGGCGACCACACCGACGCCACCCGCGAGCACGAGCAGGGCGAACAGGCGCAGCCCGAACACGAATTTCAGCATGACCTCACTCCAGGGACGCGCGGGTGGGCGTGGAGGTCTGCCCGCGTCGCGGCAGCCCTCGCGAGGGACGCGGAGCGGGCTCAGGCGGCGAGGCTGCCGAGGGTGAGCATGCCGAGGATAAGCAGCGCGGTCGAGCCGGCGAAGCCGGCGCCGGCGCGCAGCCACCGCGCGGCGCGCGGGGCGGCGGGAGCCTGGGCGAGGGCTGGGGCGGTCAGGACAGTCATGGCGGCTCAGCGGGTGACCGGGCCGGGATAGACGACGCGCACGGTGCGGCGGGGCTCGCCGACGCTGCCCGCGCGAGCGGTGTCCGGGGCGGCGAGGGCAGCACCCTGGACCGGAGCGGGAGCGGTGCTCTGAAACCGGGTCACGGAGGGAGCGGCCGGCGCGGAGCTGGCCCGCTCGGGCGCGAGGGTGAGGCCGGTCAGGAGGGCGCTGAGGCCGCCCACGGCACCGAGCAGGCCCAGCGAGATGGTGGATCGGCTCGGGCCGGGCACGGTTCGGGTGGTGCGGATCATCGGTGGCCTCCCCAGGGCGTTTTTGCTTAGTGCGACGTTTGATAGAGCCCAAAACGTTGGAGCGCAAGCGTAATCCAGAACTAGGCCGTTCGGACGATGCTCTGCGTGGTGGACGCGGCCTCGCTGCAGGCGGGCGGAGGTGCCGAAAGAATGAGCTTGTGCTCTAAACGTCGTCGTGCGATTTCAGCTCCTGGATGCGCATTTGGGAATAATGCAACTTGAGAGAGTGGCTGATGACGGTACCCGGCGGTGACCTGCGGCTCGACAACCAGCTCTGCTTCAGCGTCTACGCGGCCGCGCACGCCTTCACGGCCGCCTACAGGCCGCTGCTGGAGCCCTTCGGCCTGACCTACCCGCAGTACCTGGTGCTGCTGGTGCTCTGGGAGCGGGACGGCGTGAACCTGAAGGAGATCGGTCGGCGCCTGCAGCTGGATGCGGGCACGCTGACGCCGCTGCTCAAGCGCCTGGAGGTGAGCGGCTACGTGCGGCGGCTTCGCGATCCCGAGAACGAACGTCAGCTGCGCCTGGAGCTGACCAGGGCGGGCCGGAGCCTGCGGGAGCGGGTCGGTGAGGCCCGGGAGCGGATCGTGTGCGCGCTCGGCGGGTGTGAGGAGCCGATCCAGGAGCTGAAGGAGGGGCTGCTGGGGATCATCCCGAAGCTGCGCCGCCTGGAGGGGAAGCGGTCCGTCCCCGATTGACGCCGACGAGCCCGTGCTGCCGCGCCGTCCCTGCCCGGCATGCAGTGTGTGGGGTGAGCCATATCGGGCCGAACGAGGCCGACCGAATCGGAGGGTTGGGCGTCGGCGTTCCGGGCACCTGGCGCGACCACGCGCGCAAGGCGCCTCCGTTTGGAATTACTGCACCAGCTTGATCGTGCGCTTGGTGGTGTTGCCGACCCCTTCCGGCACGGGGATGTCCGTCACGCCGTAGTTCGAGTTCAGGTAGAGGCTCGGACCGTCGAAGAACTCCACCTGACGCGCCACGATGATGGTGTACGCTGAGCGATCAGCAACGGGGTTGTTCGCGTCGATGATCAGGCGACCGGCCGGCAGGTAGATCGTGCCCAGCAGGTTGCGGGCGTTGTTGCTGATGATCCGGTACTGCCGCATCGGCGGTGAGCCCGGTGGTGGCGGAGGCGGCGGAAGCTTGGTGTCGGACTGGACCACCACCGGCGCCGTCACGGTCCGGTTCTCGAAGAACAGCAGGCCCGCCATCGGGCCGTCCTTCGGCGCGGTCAGGTCGATGCTGCTCCTGATGTCGAACAGCACCCCGCCGGCGTCCCCGGTGAAGTAGAAGCCGACGTTCTGCCCGGAGATCGCCCCGTCCTTGTCGACCACGAGCGGGCCGTTGTCGATCACGTACACCCCGGCCCCGAAGGTGACCTGGGCGCCGTTGGTGACCTTCAGCCCCTTGCAGTACACCCCCGGCAGCAGCAGCAGCGTCGGCGTCTTCGCTCCGTCGACCACGAGCTGGTCGGGGAAGGTGCAACTCGGCAGCGGGGGCGGCATGCGCGCGGCGAGCGGATCGGGCCGGGCGGGACAGCCGGTCTGCAGCAGGCCCTTGACGTAGGCCCGTCCCTTGCTGATGCCGCCCGCCGAGCAGATCAGCGCGGCGTCGACCGTCGCCCCGTCCTCCAGGTGCACCGCGGCCTTGTCGCTGGAATTGCCGAACAGCCCGCAGCTGGTGGCGACGACGTTGGCGTTCTTGTGCAGGTGCATGGCGTCGGCGTGGCTGTCGTCCAGCGTCAGCAGGCACACGCGGGTGGATCCGGAGAGCTCGCCCGTGGCCTGCGCGCTGAGCTCCATGGTCGGCATGGTGAGCAGGCGACCGAACAGGCTGCGCACGGTCTCGCGGATCTCGACCTGAACCCAGCCGCGCCGGTTCTGCACGCGAGCCGTGGCGCGGGTGACGGCGGGGTCGGTTCCGCCGGCCGCCTCGTAGGCCGTGCGCACCGCCAGGTTCCGGACGTAGGTGTCCGAGCCGGCAATGGTCAGCTCACCCGCGGCGGCGAGCGCGGCCGTGTCGACGGCCTTCTGCAGCTCGGTCCTTCGCTTGTGGATGCGGGCGTATTCGAGGGCGGCGCCGGAGCCGGCCACCAGCATCGGCAGGCACAGGCCGAGGATCAGCGCCGCAGCCCCGGCCCGGTCCGCAAGAAAGGTTTTCAGTGACCGCATCACCGGAGGTCCCGCTCCCGCCCCAAGCTTGGGCCGAACTGGAAAGGTTGGATTTCTGATCGTGCTCCGGCGGTGCCCGATGAGACGGGCGCCACGATGCGGCTCGCCCGGTCTCGGGCGACGCCGCAACCGGCGCGCGGGGAGGCTCCGTCACCCCGTGGCGATACGCCGATCACGCCGGCCGGGAGCCGGGTTACTGGGTCAGTCGCGGTTGTGAGACCGTCCGCTGGAACAGCGTCGTCATCGCGTCCGCGATGCCCTGGGTCGGGCTGACCTCGAAGTACAGGCCCGGCGAGGCGCAGCCCTGCATGGCGCTTGGCAGCGTCGCCTGGAACGGCGCGATCCAGGTGTTGTACCAGTCGTTGGTCGGCAGCGGCAGGTAAGTCGTGTACAGCACCGCGATCTTGATGCCCCGGTTCTTGAGCGTGGTGCAGTTCGCCAGCGTCAGCGGCTCCTGGCAGCGCCCCCCCGTGGTCTTGCGGGTGCAGGTCGAGGGATAGTAGGCGTCCGCCACGCCGTCGGAGACCAGGAACACCACCTTCTGCGGCGTCAGGGCGGTGGAGCCGTCGCCGGCGACGTCGATCTTGCCGTTCAGGCTCTGGAAGACGCCATCGAAGTCCGTGCACTGGTCGTTGTTGTAGCCGGGCTTCTGGATGGTCATGAGATCGATGGCCTGCGCGTTGGTCTTGGCGGCCGCGAGGTCCGAGCTCAGGGGGCTGACGGTGGTGAGCCCGACCGACGCGCAGTCCGCGCCCATCGTGTAGAGCGCCGTCCGGAACTGGCCGGGGACGAGGGCGGTGTTGGCGGCGGTGTCCATCAGGCGCTGGGTGGCCTGCCGGACCACGTCGATCCGCATGGTCACGCCGAGCGACTTGGCGAGGTGGTAGTAGTCGCTGTTCCCGGCCGACAGGTCGTGGCAGGCGAACGCGCACTTGTCCGGGGTGCGGCTCACCATGGTGCTGATGTCGGCGCTGGTCGCTCCGACGCCCATGGAGGGCGAGTTGTCGAGGAGGAGGTAGAAATCCATGTAGATCGGCACGGCGGACTTGGAGGCGGCGTTGCCGCTGACGGAGAGGGTGCGCATGCCGAGGATGCCCGAGAAGGCGGTCCTGTAGCTGGCGGTGTAGGACAGGGTCGCCGCGCGCACGCCGAGCAGGTCGATGACGACGGCGTCGGCCGAGACGCCGCTGATGTCCGGCATGGTCTGGATATTCTTGAGGAATGCGTCCCGAACCCGTGCCTGGGCGCTGAGCATGTCGAGGCTCATGGCGGCCTTGTTGGTGACCGACAGGACCGCGGCATCGGCGGCGGCGGCGAGGTCGGATCGTGCGGCGGAGACTCTCGCGTAATCGACGCTGACGCCCATCGCCACCATCATGGGCAGGAGCAACAGGCCGAACACGAAGCCGACGCTGCCCGAGCGCCCCGTGGACCATTCGGCACAGATGCGCCTCAAGGTGGGGACAGGGCGAGATGACACCTGCCTGGGCATCGATGCAGCTCCTGACCCGGCCGCCCAGCCCGGCTGACCGAATTTGATCTGATCGTGAGATACAGCTCATGATCTTAAATTTTGATTGATATTTCCGGGATGATGCATCGTCCGTAATATATTGATAAGGCGGCGGTCCAGCATCACATGTCCGAGCTGTAGCGTTAGAAACTGAGGCTTGACCTTCTGATCCTGAGAGGGCGCAGCCCGGCCCGGGCCGGCAGCCGAACCGGATGTCCAGAACGATGGGACATTGTTGTCGAACGCCGGCCAAGGGTGCCGATTACGACCCGATCCCTCAGAAGCCCATCGAGCTCTCACCTAGACTCGAGCGAGACACACCACCTGAACTCAGGTGCGGCGCTGCATCTGAGAGCCCTTTTGGACAATGAGGTATCGGGGTTCCGCGCGGGCGGAGGGCATGGTTCAAGCTCGGGATGTGGACCGAGCAGAGCCGTGGCCGGATGGCCGAGATTGCCAGGAAGACCGAGCGGTACCGGTCTGATCTCACGGACGAGGAGTGGGCGCGGATCGCTCCCCCGATGCCCCGCCCGAGCCGGCGCGGACGGCCGCGGCGCGTGGATCTGCGCGGGGTCGTGAATGCCTTGCGCTCCCGCGTGCGTGCGGGCTGCGGGTGGGAGATGCTGCCGACCGAGTTTGGCCCATGGCAGACGGTCGACGGGTGGTTCCGTCGCGTGATGCGGCGCTTCCTGGTCCAGACCATCCACGACCTCGCCCTGATGTGCGACCGGGAGCGGGCCGGCCGCGAGGCGAGCCCCTCCGCTACCGTCGTGGACAGCCAGTCGGTCAATGTGCCGGCGCCTGGGGCTGCGCGGGGCTACGACGCCGCCAAGAAGGTGACCGGCCGCAAGCGCCACACCGCCGTCGACACGAACGGGCGGCGGCTGATGGTGAACTTGAGCCCGGCGGAGATCTCAGACCCGGCTGGAGACCAAGTCATCCTCGACGCCATCCGCAAGCGCTGGCCGTGGGTGACGCACCTCTTCGCCGACGGCGCCTACGACCGGCTCCAGCCCATGGACAAGGCCGCCTCCCTCGACTTTTCAGTCGAGGTCGTGCGCCGATGCGACGAGGCCGCCGGCTTCCAGGTCTTGCCCCGCCGCTGGGTCGTGGAGCGCAGCTTCGGCTGGTGATCCGGGATCCGCTTGATCGAAGCGGATCCCGGATCACCAGCCCGCGCGGCGCCTGAGCGAAGCCCAAATCCGCCATCCCGAAGGGATCAAGCGGATTTGGTATGACACGCGGGCGCCGCCTCGTGCGCGACTACGAGCAACGCCTCGACGTCTCCGAGGCCATAATCCTCATCGCCATGGGCGCCATCCTTCTGCGACGGACAGCACATCACTGACTTCTCAAAAAGACTCTCAGCACACGACGGCCTGACCGTCGCGCCGCGGATCACTCGCCGCGACGTAGCCATCCTCATCCGGATCGCCCATGCGCCAGATGAACTGGCCGGCCCCGAAATCCTGATAGCTGTCGTTGATCACCTCGATGCGGTGGCCGCGCTCGGCCAGCGCCCGCACCGTCTCGGACGGCATGGTCGATTCGGCGTTGATGCTGAGCCCCTCATTCACGCGCCAGCGCGGCGCGTCGCAGGCGGCCTGCGGGTTCTGGTGGTGATCGAGCATGCGCACCAGCGTCTGCACGTGGCCCTGCGGCTGCATGTTGCCGCCCATCACGCCGAAGCTCATCACCGGCGCGCCGTCCTTGGTCAGGAAACCCGGGATGATGGTGTGGAAGGGCCGCTTGCCCGGCGCCACCACGTTGGGGCTGCCCGGATCGAGGTGGAAGCCGTAGCCGCGGTTCTGCAGGGACAGACCCCATTCGGGCACCACGACCCCGGAGCCGAAGCCCATGAAGTTCGACTGGATATAGCTCACCATCATCCCCGAGGAATCGGCCGTGGTGAGGTAGATCGTGCCGCCGCTCGCCGGATTACCGGGGCCGAAATCCTGGGCCTTCGTCCGGTCGATCAGCCTGCCCCGCGCCCGGAGATAGGTGGGATCGAGCATCTCGTCCGGCGTGATCGTCATGCCCGAAGGATCGGCCACGTAGCGGTAGGTGTCACTGAACGCGAGCTTCATCGCCTCGATCTGCAGGTGCTGGCTCTCGGGCCCGTCGGGCGGCAGCGAGCCGAGGTCGAACTCCGCGAGGATGCCGAGCGCGATCTGCGCGGCGATGCCCTGCCCGTTCGGCGGGATCTCGTGGAGCGTGTAGCCGCGATAGTCCTGGCCAGTCGGCTCGACCCATTCGGGGCAATATGCAGCGAGATCCGCCACCGTCATGGCCCCGCCGTGCTCAGCCGCGTGGCGGGCGGTCGCCTCGGCGATCTCGCCCGCGTAGAAAGCCCGGCCCCTCGTCTCGGCCACGGCCCGCAGCGTCCGGGCGATGCCCGGCAGCCGCACCCGCTCGCCGACCTCCGGGGCGCGGCCGCGGGGCAGGAACACCTCGGCGAAGCCCGGCTGGCCGGCAAGCTCCGGAACCTGGGCGGCGGCCGCCCATTTCTGCTGCACCACGATCGGCGCGAGGTAGCCGCGCTCGGCGATCTCGATCGCCGGCTCCATCAGGTCGGCGAAGGGCAGGCGCCCGAAGCGCTCGCTGAGCGCCACCCAGGCCGCGACGGCGCCCGGCACCGTCACCGAATCCCAGCCGCGCATGGGCGGGCGGGCCGCCTCCCCGTACTTGCGGCGGAAGTAGTCCGGGGTCCAGGCGGCGGGCGCGCCACCGGAGGCGTTCAGCCCGTGAAGCCGCTGGCCGTCCCACAGGATGCAGAAGGCGTCCGAGCCGAGGCCATTGCTGCATGGCTCGGTGATGGTCTTGGCGGCGGCGGTCGCGATGGCGGCGTCGACCGCGTTGCCGCCCCGCCAGATCATCTTGAGCCCGGCCTGGGCGGCGAGCGCGTGCGAGGTCGCCACCACGTTGCGGCCGAAGATTGGCATGCGCAGCGAGGGATAGCCGTGGTTCCAGACGAAGGGCTTCATCGATTCGCGTCCGTGGGTTCCGGGTCCGCGCCGCGGGGCTCCGCGAGCGATTCGAAGGCCCTGGTGCGCCGCTCTCCCGGGCGACGCAAGTTGCTCCGCGCGAGGCACCCCTTGGCGCGGCCGCCGCTTGGAACACGGTGTGCCACAGGGCCGCCGGTTTGCGACCTTGACGCGCCCGCCTCGGCGCCGGACGCTTCCGGCACGATCCGCCTTCCACCAAACGGACAGGACACCCGGATGCTGCGCCTTGCCGCCTGCCTCATCGCCGGGCTCGCACTCACCGCACCGCTCTCGGCCCAGACCCTGCGCTACGGCATGATGGAGGATCCGGACGCCCTCGACCCGACCCTGGCGCGCACCTTCGCAGGCCGCATGGTCTTCGCCGCGCTCTGCGACAAGCTCGTCGATATCGGCCCCGACCTGAAGCTGGTGCCCCAGCTCGCCACCAAGTGGGAGCTCTCGGCCGACGAGAAGACCCTCACCATGACGCTCCGGCCAGGGGTCAGATTTCACGACGGCGAGCCCGTGAACGCCGCGGCCGCCAAGTACTCGATCGAGCGCCACCTGAAGATGCCGGGCTCACAGCGTCGTGGCGAGATCGCGCCGATCGACTCCGTCGAGGCTGTGGACGACCTCACCTTCAAGATCAACCTGAAGCAGCCCTTCGCGCCCCTGATGGCACAATTCACCGACCGGGCCGGCATGCTGGTCTCGCCCAAGGCCGCCGAGCGGCTCGGCGACAAGTTCGCCACCGACCCCGTCTGCGCCGGCCCGTTCCGGTTCGTGGAGCGGGTCCCGCAGGACCGCATCGTGGTCAAGCGCTTCCCCGACTACTGGAACAAGGACCAGATCCACATCCAGCGCGTCGAGTTCCGGCCGATCCCCGACACCACGGTGCGGCTGACGAACCTGCGGGCCGGCCAGCTCGACCTGCTCGAGCGCCTCGCCCCCACCGACGCGCCGCAGGTGGCGCGCGACGCCAAGCTCAAGCTCGCCTCGACCTACGAGCTCGGCTTCCAATCGGTCCTGTTCAACACGGCCAAAGCCGGCTCGCCCATCGCCGACCCGCGGGTGCGCGCCGCCTTCGAGCTGTCGCTCGACCGGAACGCCATCAGCCAGGTCGTGTTCAACGGCGAGTTCCTGCCCGGCAACCAATGGGTCTCGCCGAAGCACCCGGACTACGTGAAGGACTACCCGATCCCGAAGCGCGACGTGGCCAAGGCCAAGGCGCTGCTCGCGGAGGCGGGCCAGCCCAAGCCTCAGATCACCATGATGGTCTACGCCAACAGCGAGGCGCCGCAGGTCGGCCAGGTCATCCAGGCGATGACCAAGGAGGCGGGCTTCGAGGTGAAGCTGCAGGCGACCGACTTCACCACCGCCCTCGATCTGGCCGACAAGGGCAACTACGAGGCCTATCTCTACAACTGGAGCGGCCGACCGGATCCCGACGGCAACACCTTCAGCTTTCTCAGCTGCAAGGCGCCGCTCAACTACCCGCGCTACTGCAGCCCCGAGGCCGACGCGGCGCTCCAGGCCGAGCGCGGCTCGGTCGATCCGGAGAAGCGCAGGGCGGCCTGGAAGGCGCTCGCCGACAAGGTGCTCACCGACCGTCCAAGCGTCTACTTGATGCACCGCAAACTGCTCTGGGCTTACAGCCCGAAGATCAGCGGCTTCGTCCCTTATCCGGACGGGCTCGTGCGCTTCACCGGGCTGACGCTGAACTGACGCTGCGGTTCTGATGCTACGCTTTCTGGCCCATCGCCTCGCGCTCGCCGTCCCGACGCTCATTCTCGCCTCGATGATCATCTTCGCCCTGCAGCAATTGCTGCCGGGCGACGTGGCGACTGCGCTCACCGGCGAGGAGCGCGACCCCGAGGTGATCGCCTTCATCCGGCGAAAGTACCACCTCGATCAGCCGCTCCCGGTGCGTTACGCCTACTGGGCGTCCGGCGTGCTGCGGGGCGATCTCGGCGTCTCGGTGCGCCTGCAAAAGCCGGTGGCCGAGCTCGTCCTCGAGAAGCTGCCGGTGACCCTGGAACTCGCCTGCCTCGCCATGCTGGTGGCGCTCGCGATCGGCGTGCCCATGGGCATCCTCTCGGCGGTCAAGCGCGGCACCTGGGCGGACGCTGCGGCCAACGCGATTGCTCTCTGGGGCCTCTCGATCCCGAACTTCTGGCTCGGCATCCTCCTGATCCTGCTGTTCTCGGTGCATCTCGGCTGGCTGCCGGCCTCAGGCTACGTGCCGCCGGGCGAGAGCCTGATCGACAATCTCGAGGCCATGGCGATGCCGGCCTTCGTCCTCGGCAACGCCATCGCGGCGGTGATGATGCGCCACACGCGTGCGGCGATGCTCGGCGTGCTCGGCGCCGACTACGTGCGCACCGCCCGCGCCAAGGGCGTGTCGCCCCTGCGGCTCGTGCTGCGCCACGCCCTGCCGAACGCGGCGATCCCCATCATCACGCTCGGGGCGCTGGAATTCGGGCAGCTTCTCTCGGGGGCGGTTCTCACCGAGCAGGTCTTCTCCGTGCCGGGCTTCGGCAAGCTGATGGTGGACGCCGTGTTCAACCGGGACTTCGCCACCGTGCAGGGCGTCGTGATCTGCACCGCCGCGACCTACATCGCCCTCAACCTCGCCGCCGACGTGCTATCGGCCGTGGTCAACCCGAAGCTGCGCCGGGCATGAGGGGGGTGGATGACATGCCGGAACCTGCGCCGATCCACTCTCCTGAACAGGTGAAGGGCGGCGCCGAGCGATCGCGAACAGCGCGCGAGGACGCTCGACGCCGATGAGCACAGGCACCCCGGTCACCGAAGCGGCCGAGCCCGCTGCGCCCGCCGGCGGCCCTGGCATGGTCCGGGAGGCCGGCCCTCTCGCCGCCTTCTGGCGTCGCCTGCGCGCGCGGCCGAGCGCCGTGATCGGGCTCGCCGTCGTGGTGGCGCTCATCGCCATGGCCGCGCTCGCCGACGTCGTCGCGCCCTACGATCCCACCGCCACCGACTGGGGCGCGGTACGCGCCGCGCCGAGCCTCGCCCACCCGTTCGGCGGCGACGAGGTCGGGCGCGATGTGCTCTCGCGCATCATCTACGGGGCGCGCGCCTCGCTCGGGGCCGGCCTCGTCTCGGTGGGCCTGGCCGTGGCGCTCGGCCTGCCGATCGGCCTCGTCTCCGGATACGCGGGCGGCTGGGTCGATGCGGCGATCATGCGCGTCACCGACGCACTGCTCGCCATCCCGTTCCTGATCCTGGCGATCGCCCTCGCCGCGTTCCTGGGCCCGAGCCTCACCAACGCCATGCTGGCGATCGGATTGTCGGCCACCTCCACCTTCGTGCGTCTCACCCGTGCGCAGGCGCGAGCGGTGGCAGCCGAGGAGTTCGTGGAGGCGGCCCGCTCCGTGGGCAACCCAGCTTGGCGGATCGCGCTCGTGCACATCCTGCCCAACATCGTGCCGGCGATCCTCGTCCAGGCGACGCTCACCATCGCGGTGGCGATCATCGCCGAGGCCAGCCTCTCGTTCCTCGGCCTCGGCCAGCAGCCGCCCGAGCCGTCGTGGGGCGCCATGCTCAACGTCGCCAAGAACTTCATGGACCAGGCGCCCTGGATGGCGATCTGGCCGGGCCTCTCGATCTTCCTCGCGGTTCTGGCCTTCAACCTGCTTGGCGACGGCCTGCGCGACGCCCTCGACCCGAGGCAGCGCACATGACGGTTCCCAGGGGCGAGCCCCTCCTCGATGTGCGAGACCTGCGCGTGACGTTCGAGACCGAGAGCGGCACGGTCCATGCCGTCAACGGCGTCTCCTACGCGCTGAACGAGGGCGAGACGCTCGGCGTCGTCGGCGAGTCGGGCTCGGGCAAGAGCGTGCATGTCCTGGCCATGCTGGGCCTGATCCCACGGCCGCCCGGCCGGATCGTCGGCGGGCAGGTGCTGTTTCGCGGGAGCGACCTCCTTGCCCTGCCCGAGCGCGAGCTGCGCAAGTTCAGGGGCCGCGAGATCGGCTTCGTGTTCCAGGACCCGATGAGCTCGCTCAACCCGGGCATGACGGTGGCCGCGCAGATCATCGAGCCCCTGCGCATCCATCTCGGCGTCGATCGCCGAGCGGCCCGGGCGCGGGCGCGCGAACTCCTCGACCTCGTGCGCATCCCGAACGCGATCGCCCGCCTCGACCAGTACCCGCACGAGCTCTCCGGCGGCCAGCGTCAGCGCGTGATGATCGCGATCGGGCTGGCCTGCCGCCCGAAGCTCCTCATCGCTGACGAGGCGACCACGGCTCTGGACGTGACCGTGCAGGCCGAGATCATCGCCCTGGTGCAGGAGCTGAAACGCGAACTCGGCATGGCGATGATCTGGATCACCCACGACCTCGGCGTAGTGGCCGGCATCAGCGACACCGTGCAGGTGATGTATGCCGGGCGCATCCTGGAGCGAGGACCCGTGGACGACATCTTCCGCGATCCGCGCAATGCCTACACGCTGGGGCTGCTCCGCTCTTTGCCCGATCTCAGCGGCGGGCGTGCCGGGCGCCGCCGGCTGCAGCAGATCGACGGCAGCCCGCCCGATATGCGCCGCACGCCGCCGGGCGACCCGTTCGCCCCTCGCAACGCCTACGCCACCCCCCGCTGCCGCTCCGAGATGCCCCCGCTCGTCCAGGCCGAGGGCGCCGCGCCCGGCCATCTCGTAGCCGCCTGGTACGACCTGCCAGCGCGGCTCGCCGAGGAGCGCGCGCGATGACGGCCACGATGCCGCAGGCGGTGAGGCCCTCCTGCCCCGTCATCTCGGTGCGCAATCTCTCGAAGGCGTATCCCTTGCGGGCTTGGTGGGGCGGCAAGGCGAACGTGTTCCGAGCGGTGCACGACGTCAGCTTCGACATCGCGCCCGGCGAGACGCTCGGGCTCGTTGGTGAATCGGGCTCCGGCAAGTCCACGATCGGTCGGGCCGTGACCATGCTGAACCCGCCGACCTCCGGCACTGTCACCTTCGAGGGCACCGACCTCGCCAAGCTGGCGCCGCGGGCCATGCGGCGCATGCGCAGCCGCATCCAGACAGTGTTCCAGGATCCTTACGCGGCGCTCAATCCGCGCATGAGCGTCGGTGCCTACGTGGCCGAAGCCTTCCGGCTGCACCGGCCGCACATGGGAGCGCCGGAGCGCCGCGCCGCCGTGGCCCACCTGTTCGAGCGCGTCGGCCTCGACCCAGCCTTCATGGGCCGCTTTCCTCACCAGTTCTCGGGCGGCCAGCGCCAGCGCATCTGCATCGCCCGCGCGATTGCCCTGAACCCGAGTTTCATCGTCGCCGACGAGCCCATCGCCGCCCTGGACGTGTCGATCCAGGCGCAGGTGGTGAACCTCCTGCAGGATCTGCAGGCGGATCTCGGGCTCTCGTACCTGTTCATCTCCCACGACCTGCGCATGGTGCGCTACCTCTGCCATCGCGTCGCGGTGCTCTGGCGCGGGCGCATCGTGGAGCTCGCCGAGAGCGACCAACTCTACGAGGACCCGCGTCACCCCTACACGCAGCGCCTGCTCTCGGCCGTCCCGCTGCCCGACCCGGTCGCCGAGCGGACCCGTCTTGCAGCCCTCGGCCCGGAGCCAGTAGGCGAGCGACAGCCGGGCGATCTGGTTGAGGTCGCCCCTGGACATTGGGTCGCGTCGGACGATTGAAGCTCAGCGCCGGGATCATGGAACGGCCGTGACCTGCCCGGCGGAGCTTGCGCGCCGCCGTCCGCAGCCGCTCCGATGACGAACCTCCGACGACGCCCGCGTCCTGCGCGCGGAAGCGGGCGTGGAATGCGCCCGCGCACGCGCCCCGGAACGGGTCAGGAATTCGCGCCCCGCAGGCTCGGTTGAGCGCCACTTCCGGAACTTCGCCGACGGCCGCCGGAACGGCCGCGCGTCACCCGGGACCGGACATGTCGACGTCGATAATCGTCCCTCCGGTTTCCCTGCTGATTCGCGTCAGGGCAACGTATGGAACGAGGGCTCCTTACACCTCATACGCCATCCGGTTGATGGCTTCGCCATCTCCCCTTTCGGCCATGCGGATGTCGGCGTCGCTCAGGCGCCGCGCAGGCGCGCGATCCGGGATCCGCTGCGATCAAGCGGGTCCCGGATCAGGAATAGCAATACGCTCTCTGAGCCTTCGCGCTCAGGTGCAAGCCTGTCGCCTGTATCTCACTGGCAGTCTGCTGCTTCACGACTTCCAACCTGCCGTCTTTGTCCGTCCGCGTCGCAGGACCTTGCGCAAGATGCGAGAGACTTGGTCGGCCGAGTAGGGCTTGTGCAGCAACTCGAAGCCGGTTGAGCTCTCCTGCGCCAGGACGTGGCTGTAGCCGGAGGTCAGCACCACCGGCAGGTTCGGCAGCCGCCGCTCGAGGAGCCGCGCGAACGCGATCCCGCCCATGCCCGGCATGACCACGTCCGAGAACACCACGTCGAACCCCGTGCCGCCGACCCCGAGCCTCTCCAGCGCGTCCTCCGCGTTGACGGCCAAGGCCGTCTCGTAGCCCAGGTCCTCAAGGATCTGGGTGGCGAAGCGCCCGACCTCGATGTTGTCCTCCACCACCAGCACCCGCTGGCCCGCTCCTCCGGGCTCGACCTGCGCCGTCTCACCGTCGTCCTCGGCCGGCGCCACGGGCTCGACCTCGGGCAGGTAGAGCGTGAAGGTCGTGCCCCGGCCCGGCACGCTCGCCACGTCGACATCGCCGCCCGACTGCTTGACGAAGCCGAAGACCTGGGACAGGCCGAGCCCCGTGCCCTTGCCGATCTCCTTGGTGGTGAAGAACGGCTCGAACACGCGGGAGAGGACGGCCGGCGCGATGCCCGAACCGGTGTCGCTGAGCGAGACGGCCACGAACCGACCTGCCGCCCCGGCGTGCCCCCGTATGGGCGGGAGCGATACTCCGCATTCCAGGCGCAGCGTCAGCGTGCCCTCGCCGCCCATCGCGTCGCGGGCGTTCACCGCCATGTTGACCAGCGCCGTCTCGAACTGGCTCACGTCCACCCGCACGAAACACGGGTGGTCCGGCAGGTCGGTCATCACCCTGATGCGCGCGCCCGTCACCGTGTCCAGCAGCTCGGCCACGGCGCGGAGGCGCGCCCCGACGTCGAGCGTCTCCGGCTTGAGGGCCTGACGCCGGGCGAAGGCGAGGAGCTGGCCGGTGAGCTTGGCGGCCCGGTCCACCGTGTCCGAGACCGCGGTGAGATAGCGGACCCTGCGCTCCTCGGCGAGGTCCGGGCGGCGCAGGAAGTCGACCGACGAGCGGATGATGGTGAGCAGGTTGTTGAAGTCGTGTGCCACGCCCCCCGTGAGCTGCCCGACCGCCTCCAGCTTCTGCGACTGGCGCAGCGCCTCCTCGGCTTGGCGCAGCGCCTCGGCCTGCCGCTTCTCGGCGGTGACGTCGCGCCCGTAGGCGTAGACGAGGTCGCTCTCGACCGACGTACGCCAGGAGATCAGGCGCGGGGTGCCGTCCTTGTGGCGGTAGCGGTTCTCGAAGTCGGTGAGGTCGTCGGCCGAGACTGCCTGCTCCAGGGCCGCCAGGGTGGCCTCGGCGTCATCGGGCCAGATGAATTCCAGGAAGCTGTGTCCCACCACCTCGGATGGGCTGTGCCCCAGGATGGCCTGCCAAGCCGGATTGACCGCGCGGAAGATGCCGTCGGCCCCGACCACGACCAGCAGGTCGCGGGAGTTGCGCCAGACCCGGTCGTGCTCGGCCGTCCGCTCGGCCACGCGCTGCTCCAGCACCTCGTTGAAGCGGACGAGGTCGGTCATCATCCGCTTCTGGTCGTCGATGTCGGTGCTCGTGCCCACCCAACGCACAACCTTGCCGTCGCTCGCCAGAACCGGTTGTGCCCGGGCCAGGAACCAGCGGTAGACCCCGTCGGCCCGCCGCAGCCGATACTCGGACTGGTAACCGGAGCGGACGGCGACCGCCGCGTGCCACTCCTCGGCCACGCGCGAGCGGTCATCGGGATGGACGACCGCGTGCCAGCCGTCCCCGTCGAGGTCGCCGGGTCGCAGGCCCGCGTAGGCGTAGACGCGATCGTTGAACCAGTAGGCGGTCCCGGCCGAGTCGGTGGCCCACACGAAGTTCGGCAGCACCTGCGAGAGGACGCGGAACTGCTCCTCGCTGGCGCGCAGCGCCTCCTCGGCCTGCTTGCGCGCCGTGACGTCGATGGCCGTGCCGAGCACGCGCACGCAGCGCCCGCCCTCGAAGACGCCGCGACCCTTGGCGGCAACCCAGCGGACGACGCCGTCCTCCCTGCCCACCGTGCGGTACTCGACGTCGTAGAGCGCGCGCTTCGTCGGATCGAGCGCGGCGGCGAAGGCGGCACTCGTGACGTCCCGGTCCTCCGGGTGGAGGCCGGCATAGTAGTCGGCCATCGAGACCGGCACGTCCGGCGAGATCCCGAACATCGCCTTCACCCGCGCGGGCCAGAACAGGCTGTCGTTGACGACGTCCACGTCCCAGAGCCCGACCTCGGCCGCCTCGGTGGCGAGCCGCAGACGGGCCTCGCTCTCGCGCAGCCGCTCCTCCGTCCGCTTGCGGGCGGTGTCGTCGAGGAGCAACCCGTCCCAGACCACGACATCAGCAACGAGGCGCGGTGCGGAGATGATGCGGGTTTGGACGAGCGTGCCGTCGGGGCGGCGCATGGGCGCCTCGACATCGAAATCTGAGAGGTCGCGGATGGCGGCTCGCTCGGCCTCGGCGAGACGGCCGCGATGCTCGGGCAGGATCAGGTCGTAGGCCGCGGCCGGATCGGTGAGCACGGCTTCGGTCGTTACTCCGGTCATGCGCTCGAAGCCGCGCGAGAGGTACAGGAAACGCCGGCTGGAGCCATCCCGGGGCGTGGCGATCTGATAGACCGCACCACCCGGCAGGTGGTCGGTCACCGCCCTGAGGCGCGCCTCCGCCTCGCGCAGGCTGGCTTCCGCCCGCACCTGCCCCGTCGTCTCGGTGCAGGCGCAGAACATGCCGGCGACCCTGCCTTGCTCGTCGCGCACGGGCGAGTAGGAGAAGGTGAACCAGGTCTGCTCGTCGTAGCCGCGCCGGTTCATGGTCAGGAGCATGTTCTCCGACCACGTTGCCTCCCCGGCGAGCGCCTTGTCGATGAGCGGGGCGATGTCGGGCCAGATCTCCGGCCAGATCTCGTGAAAGCGCCGGCCGAGCGCGGCGGGGTGCTTGTCGCCGAGGATCTCCGCGTAAGCGTCGTTGTAGAGGAAGCCGAGCTCTGGCCCGAAGGCGACGAACATCGGGAAGCGCGAGCCCAGAATCAGGCTCACGGTCGCGCGCAGGGAGGGCGGCCAGGTCTCTGGCGGTCCGAGCGGCGAGCCGGACCAGTCGTGCGTGCGCATGCGCGCACTCATCCGCCCAGCTGCTGGGAGGAAGAGCGGGAACTGGAAAATGGTGTTCTCAGGCATGAGACGCGAGCAGGCTCGACCTCTGGTGTGTGTTGCCGGCGTCCGGGAGGAGCATCGGTCCACGCTTCCACCTAGAGCGGCAGGCTTCGACGGCAGGTCCGGTGCCTTGACCAGCACCCCGGCCAAGACCCAGGCACCCTCGAAGGCGCCACGGCCTTCACGGCAATGCGCCACTGTCCTAAACAGACCACCGCACCGGTGCAGATCAACGCCGACGACCTCACGTTGAGGGGAGACGAAGGCCATGGACCGACAGCGCATTTTCATTTCAGCAATTTTTGCAACAGTGCTGACCTGAAGCGCTTTTGCTCAGACGCGCGGCTGCCAAGATTGGAGTGATGTGGCACGCAAATCCTGACGAAGAGAAAATCTTTGGTACCATGAAGATCTGCGACGCAGCCCACGGGTGCCGCGGCCGCCGCCCTCATCGGGGGGTGATCGCGAACCACCCGGCAGCGCTGATGCCTGCCGGGTTTCCCTTCGATCCTTCGAAGCCGTCAGGCCAAGCCTCTCAACGGTCTGGAGGTGCCAAATGGGAGGCTGATGGATCCACTTTGATTTCCTGACACGCAATCCTTGCAGCATTGCATCTCGGAAAAACGGTCGTTTTTTTGGACAGTTCGGTCGCGAAGGATGTCGCCACAGCTTAGAATCAAGGTAAAAACTGCCGGACGATCAGCGCTTTGGTGTGAGGGATACCTCTGGAAAATACGATGTTTGTATCCGACTTGCTGGCATCTGAATTTGTGATTTCAATTCTGAAAAGATCATTTTCCATCGCATGATAGTCACCGCCCGCCGAGACATGATCCAGATATGCATCCGGCAAAGGCGACGAATTCACGGAATCAAAGGCAGAAATCTCATTTTCCTGTTCATCGCTCATGTGAGTCGCCTGTGCCGGATGCGCGAGGAATTTTTGTTTCCCATCAATGACCACAGGACACAACTTGAATGTGCGAAGGACAAACCTGTGTATTGAGATGCATCGTGACGGGCCCAGTCGCATTGCCGCAGTTGTTCACGAGGGAGCTCGCGCGACCGGGCGGGATGGGCTGCGGGTTCAACCCGCCGCTCACTCCTTCAAGATGCTCCTCAGACAGTTCGTTGGAGCTCGGAGCGACGCGACTCTGATCGCGCCGCATCAACGTTTCCAAGAAGAAGCGCATCGGGCTCTCCATTCACGTGCACTCGTGCGAGAATGCACATGAGACATAAGATTAACGAATCTAGAAGAACTGTGCATTGCCGCACATGCCGCACACATTGCGCGCCCCTGCCGGCACCGGCACCTCGATGGTGTCGAGGAAGCGCAGCAACTCGCCGTGGCGGTGACGCTGCATGCCGCGGCCGATCACGGTGCCGTCCAGCACGGTGAGCGCGGCAAACAGCGCCGCGGTGCCGTGCCGGACGCAGTGTCGGGCGGCGCACGGCTTCCGCCATGGCCTCGGCATCGGCCGCACCAGTTCTGCCACGCTTGACGTACGGCTTCACGGAGGCGAGTGGCATCAGCTTGACGGTGTGGCCGAGCTTGATCAGCGCGTGGGCCCAGTGATGGGCGGTGGCGCAGGCCTCCGTGCCGACCAAGCGCCGACCAAGCAGGGTGTGAGCTTGGCAAAGAAGGGCAGGACCCCGGCTCGCCGCAAAGGCCGGCGCGCGAGGACCTCGCCTCGCGCGCCGATGCCATGAACCTGGACGACGTTCTTCGCCGGACCGAGGCCGATGGTGCTGACCTGTGCCAGGGACGGCTCCGGATGACGAGAACCGGCGGCCTTATCCCGGCACAGCGGTGCCGTGAGCAGGGCCGTCCACCCCGTCAGGCCCGGCCCGCGGCCCCGCGCGAGGCCTCCAGAACACTGTCCGGAGGCCCAGAGGGGCGTTCAGTCAGCGCCCGCGCCTCAGCCCTCAAGCAGGAACGAGATTTTCACGTTGACCCGGAACTGGGTCACCTTGTCGTTCTCCACGACGGCTTCGAACTCCTTGACCCAGACGGACTGGATGCCGCGCAGCGTGCTGGATGCGCGCTCGACCGCTTGCTTGATCGCGTCTTCGTAGCCTTGAGGGGATTGAGCGGAGAGTTCGAGGAACTTCACCACCGACATGATTGCCTCCCTTGCGGGTCAGGCACGTGATGCTATGCCCGGCGCCCTGGGGAGGCAATCCTCGTGCAGTTGCGCCTCGTGCAGTTGCGCGCAGGGGCTTGGCAGTGGCTCCGAGGCGGGTCCGTACTGCCCGTTATGCGGAGCTTCTCCAGTCCGACTGAAGGCCGACTGTATCACGGGCCGCAGTTCAAGCCGCACAATCACCGTCCGTGGCGCATGCAGTAACATACGTCAGCTTCATGCTAGCAGAAGCGCTAACATGGGTCCGTCAAATGAATGACATCTCCTACGATTTCCTGCCAAGATTGATTTGGAAGCGCCACCAATGTTGATGGAACGAAAGAAATCCTCTTTCGGCGCGCGTCGAATGGTCTTATAGTCGAGTCTGGTCAGAGCTGGGCTTTTGCAGAAGAGACCCGGCCTCTCGCGAGGGCATGGCGGTTGCGCCATGTGCGGGCCCGCACATTCATCGGCTCTCGGCGAGGCCAGTATTGGATTCGGTCAAATTGGCCATACCGCTTTGGCCACTGCTCCCGTTAAGAGCTGACGCAGGTGGTACATAGCAGATCCACGGAAGGAGCTTCCTATGCAGAAGCCCGTCGCTCACCGGCATAACGATGGATCAGCACACTATTCGTACTGCTATCCTGAGGATGGCAATCGGCTGACTCGGTTCGAATGGCAAGTCTCACGCCAGACGGTGGAGACCAAGCAGCGCTCACGAACGGCACTGAGTCTGTTCGGCTCCGCTCTCGGCCTTGCGACGGCAGCGTTCTGGGTGACGATGCTGGTGTCCCCGCCGACATCGGAGGCGACAGCCGCGTCGGAACCCTCGGCGCGGTGCGCGCAGGTGGAGCAGACGGTCCGGCCGTGGCTCGACCGAGAAGTTGCCCGTCGTGCTCGCGTCGGCGTAACGGCGGGCCAGGCGGAGTTCAACAGCATGCTGCTGTCATACCAGTCCGCCCACGCGCAGTGCATGTCCGGCCGCGTGCGCAGCGCTGAGAGCAACCTCAAGCGCTTGGAGGTGCAAATCGCCGCGCTTGCCGATCGGTCCACGTCGCAGGACGAAGACTGAAATCCCATCACGCCCCTCGCGCCGATGATGGCCAATCGGGCAGCACAGGTGGAGCACGCGCGCGCGAAGCCACGGCTCATCCGAAGCATTCGGCCAGATTACCCAATGGCATGGACCGTTCGGGAGCAGAACCGGCTGCTGGCGCAGTGCTTTGGGCTGACGTTGAGCCGCTCTCGCGGCTCAACGTCAGGAGGATCAGACCACGAGCTGCATCGCCGCGCCACGCTGATCGATGAGATGGACCAGCTCCGCTCCGTGCAAGCGGGCCACCGCGGGCATGTCCTGCGGCCGCATGAGGCTGAACGCCGTCGAGAGCGCGTCGGCTGCAGTCGCGGTGCGGGCGATCACGGTCACGCTCTGATAGCGGTCCGCGCAGGTGCCCGTGGCCGGGTCGAACAGGTGATTGAAGCACCCGGCCGGGTCGAAGCGGAAGCCGTAAGGACCCGAGGTCGCGACGGCGCGGTCGACGACCGGCAGCACCGCCGCGCTCTGCCCGGGCCGCTGCGGATCCTCGATCCCGACCTGCCACGGGCGGCCATCGGGACGTGTCCCGAGCACCCGCGTCTCGCCCATGTCGACGAGGCTCTTGTCCACGCCTTCGCTGCGCAGAAGCGCGATGATCCTGTCCGTCACGAAGCCCTGGGCGATGCCGTTGAGGGTGACCGCCATGCCCCGGCGCATCGCGACCCGGTCCGGGCTGACCAGCAGCTTGTCATGGCCGATGCGCTGGAGAACCGCGCGACGGGCGGCCTGCGTCGGGCCGAGCGGGTCGGCGTCGGGCCGCGAGAAATGCGCCTGGTATAGCGCCCAGAGCGGCTGGACAGTGACGTCGAAGGCGCCGCGGGTCGTCCGCGAGACGCTCTCGGCCGCCCGCAACAGCGCGACGAATTCCGGGGGCGGCGCCACGACGATGCCGGAGCGGTTCAAGGCGACGAGCACCGAGTTGGCGTCGTAGAGGCTGAACATGGCCTCGAGCCGGCGCACCTCCTGCACGGTACGCGCGGCCAGGCTTTCGGCCGCGGCCCGGTCCTCATGGTGGATCTGCAGCTTGCAGATGGCGCCCAGCGCCTGACCCTGCCAGGTCACGAGCGCCGCGTCGGCCCTCGCAGGGCCGCCGAGGGGCAGGAGCGCCAAGCCGGCAGTGGCAGCGCTGATGCCGAGGAAGCGGCGGCGGGGCAGGCAGGTCATCGGACGCCTCCGTGCGCGTCGTGCGCCGGCGCGGCGCGGGCACCGCTTTCCTCGGTCGCTCCGGCGCCGGGCGCCTCACCGCCGGCCGCAAGGACCTCCGAGGACGGCACCTCGGCAAAGCGCAGCACCCGGCCGCCCTTCTCGGCGGCGAAGCGCTGCGCCATGCCCTGATCCGAGAACGGCACGATCTCCTCCACCCCCATCCCGCCTCGCGCGGAGCTGCCAACCACGAACCAGGCGGCGCGCGCCTCCACCCAGTTCTCCGCGCCCGGCTTCGCCCAGGAGGCGGCCTTCCCCATGTCGGAGACGTAGATGGCCAGGATGTCCTTCGGCTCGTCCGGCAGCATGGTGAAGGCGAGGGCGTCCCGCGCCGAGGAGAACCAGACCGGCTCGATCCGGCTCTGCAGCAGGATCTGGCCCTTGGGGCCGGGATGCTCCAGCACGTTCATGCCGCAATAATGGCCCATCGCGTCGGCCGTGAGGGCCGCGGGCTTCGGCGCCTCGGCGCTCCGCTGCTGGTTGCAGCCGGCCGCCATCAGGCTGATTGCTGCCGCGCAGATCAGGACGAGTCGCCTCATAGCTCCCTCCGAGAGAAGGACACCGCCGCCATGCCGAGCGGAAGAACCGTCCAGAGGCCCAGCGCCAGGACCAGTATCGACGGGGTCAGGGCGGCATCCGCGGTCAGCCCGGCCATCCCGGAGAACGCGCTGGCATTGCCGAGGCCCGCCAGGTTCACCAGCCGGTAAATGTCGGTTGGGTTGAGCAGCAGCAGGACGTTGAGGAGCCCTGCCGAGATCACGCGGCCCTGATCGACCACCAGGAGCCCGAGCAGCGCCATGTCGTAGATGAGCACCAGCGCGAGCCAGATCCCGATCGAGGCGCCGGCTGCCGTGCTGCGGCTGCCCGCGAGCGCGCTCACCAAGTAGCCGAGGGCCACGAAAACGGCGCCGAGCGCGACCGACGAGCCGATCATCGCGGCGAAGGCGAGCCAGCTCGCGGCCTGGATCTCGGCGCCGGTCAGCAGCAGGGCCACCGCCGCGGCGCCGTAGCCGAGCAGCGTGGCGAAGGCCAGGATCGCGAGGTGGCCCAAGAACTTGCCAAGCACCACCTGGCCGCGTCCGACCGGATAGCTGAGGAGCAGCAGCATCGTGCCGCGCTCCATCTCGCCGACGATCGCGTCGTGCGCGAGCAGCAGCGCGATCAGGGGCAGCAGGAATATCGTCAGGCTGGACAGGCTGACGATCACCACGTCGAGCGCGCGGACGCCGACGCTGCCGGTGGGCGCACTCCCGAGGAAGGTCAAGGCCAGGGACAGCCCGGCCATCAGCAGCGTGGTTGCGAGCACCCAGCGGTTGCGCAGCGCTTCCTGCACCTCCTTGACCGCCATGATCCAGGTCGCCCTCATGCCGCGGGCTCCCGGTCACGCAGGAAATGCGCGTAGAGGTCGTCGAGCGTCGGTGAGAGCACGTCGATATCCTCGGGTGGCGACCCGGCGCACAGCAGCGTCCGCAGCATCGCGACCTTGCGGTGATCCGCGACCGCGAACTCGAGCGCCCCGCAGGGGAGGCGCCGAGCCGTCGCGAGGCCCGCCGGCAGGACGGGCGCCTCCGATCCGGGCCGGATGCGGATGCGCACGGGCAAGCGCGCCACGCGGCGCAGCTCCTCCAGCGATCCGCTCGCCGCCATGCGGCCCCGGTCCATGATGATGACCCGGTCGGCTCGGTCCTCCAGTTCGCTGAGCGCGTGGGAGGAGAGCAGCACGGTGGCGCCGCGGCCAGCGAGCGCCCGCACAATGTCGTAGAAGGCGAGCCTGAGCGCCGGGTCGAGGCCGGTCGTGGGCTCGTCGAGGAGCAGCACCTCGGGCTCGCCGATCAGGGCTTGGGCGAGGCCCAGCCGCTGCCGCATGCCCTTCGAATAGGTGCCGACGCGGCGATGAGATGCCTCGCCGAGCCCGACACGCTCCAGCAGGCGGAGGCTCGCGGTCTCGGGCGCGCGCTTGAGCCGCGCGTAGAAGCTCAGGGTCTCGCGCCCAGTCAGGGCCCCGTTGAAGGAAACGTTCTCGGGCAGATAGCCGAGCCGCCGACGGGCCGCGAACTGCCCGGCGGCCGGGTTCTCGCCCAGCACCTGGACACTGCCGGCATTCGCTCGAATCAGGCCCAGCATCAGCTTCATCAGGGTGGTCTTGCCGGCGCCGTTATGGCCGACCAGCGCCACGGCGCCGGAGGCCAGCGTGAAGCTGACGTCGCGCACCGCCTCGGCGGCCCCGTAGCGTTTCGTCACGCCCCGCAGCTCAACCGCTCCGGTCATGGTTCCGGTCCTCGTCGTGCCGGCTTCGCGGGCGGCGAGATGAGAGGTTTGGTGTCCACGACACCGCCCGGCAGGAGAGCCGGGAACTGCGATTGTGCCCAGCGGATCACCTGGAGCGCCGGCGAGTTGACCAGGACCTTGGCGGCGGGCGCCGTCCAGAGCACCTTGTCGATGATGTCGTTGGGCCGGTAGGCCGTATCGGCCAGCCCGTCGCCGTTCAGGTCGAAGCCCGGGTTGTCGCTCCAGTAATTGCCTCGCCCGCCAGCCGACCAGTCGAGATAGCGCGTCCCGACATATTTCACCTGGTTGCGGTTGGCCACGAAGGCGTTGCCGGACACTTGGTTGCCTTCGGAGCCCGCCGTGAAGTGGATGCCGATCTCGCAGCCCTCGAACCAGTTGTCGCGGAATCGGTTCTGGTTTGCATTGTAGATGAAGACGCATTTCTCCGGCCCGATCCGGGCCGCGGCGGCCGGGGCGGATGCCGGCCCGGCGGCTGGCAGGCCGTGCTCGGACGCCGAGCGCTGGCCACGGCTCGTCCACCGCTCGGCGGGCTGCGGCCCGCCCACCACCAGATTGCCCGCCACCTCGGATCCGTTCGCGTAGTTGAAGACGAAGCCGTCGTCGCGGTCGCGGTCGGAGACGTTGCCGCTCACGACCAGCCGGTTCGAGAACATGATGGCGTAGCCGACCGCGTTGCCGGTCGAGATATTGTCTCTTATCTCGCTGTCGTTCGTATACATATAGTGGATGGCGAAGCGAAGGTCGTGGAAGTTGTTGCGGGAGAAGACATTGCGCTTGCTGCTGATCGTGAAGACGCCGTCCCGGCCGAAGCTGATGTCGTTGTCGACGACCTGCGCGCCGGGCGCGTTCCAGACCGATACCCCGTTGCCCGCCTCGGCGAGGCGGCCGTCCCGAAGGCCCACGATGGTGTTGTGGCGCACGAGGGCGTCCTCGGCCCCGTGCACGTAGACGCCGAACAGGTTGCCCTGGATGCGGTTGCGCTCCACGCGCGCACCCTTGGCCTCCTTGGTCAGGAAGACACCGGAATCCATCCGCTCCAGATTCGTTCCGGAGCCGCGCACCTCGAGCCCGCGGAGGCTCACGCCGGGCGACGTGACCGTGATGACGCTCCCGGCGCCGTCCCCCTCGATCATGGTTCCCGGCTCTCCCTCGATCGCGAGCGGCTTGCCGACCGCGAGCGGGCCGCGGTAGCGCCCGCTCCGGAAGACGAGCGTGTCCCCCGCGCGCGCCGCATCCACGGCCTGCTGCGGCGATCCCGCCGCGGGCGAAACCTCCCGCCGCTCCGCCCGGGCCGAAGGGGCCATGCTGGCGGCGAGAATCGCCGCCAGCATCCATCGGGTCCTCTGCGCTGCCTGGTCCATGACGTCAGACGTTCTTGGGCTCCACGAACATCCGCCCTTTCATCTCCATGTGCATCGCATGGCAGAACCAAGAGCAGTAGTACCAGTAGACGCCTGGCTTATTGGCCGTGAAGGTCACCGAGGCCGTCGCCTGCGGCGCGACTTCCATCTGAATGCCGTAGTTCACGATCGAGAAGCCGTGCGTGAGATCCTCGACCGCGTCGATATTGGTGACGTGGACGGTGACCTGGTCGCCCTGCTTCACCGTGAAGCTCTCGAGACCGAAGGACGGGGCCGTCGAGGTCATGTAGACGCGAACCTTGTCACCGTCGCGGATGACCTTGTTGTCCTCCTCAAGCCTGACGCCATCGGCGTTGGCCTGCTTTACTTGGTCAGCGAAGAAGGGATCGGCCCGGTCCCAGATCGAGATCGGGTTGATCTTGGAGCGATGGACGATGGTCGCGTCATGCGGCTCGGCAAAGCTCGGGCCGTCATGCACGATCATCATCTTGTCACCCGAGATGTCGATCAGCTGGTCGTTTTCCGGCTTCAGTGGTCCAACGTTCAGAAAACGGTCCTTCGAGAACTTATTGAGCGAGATGAGCCACTTGCCATCCGCCTCCTTCGTCTGTCCCATGGAGCTGTGGTTGTGGCCCGGCTGATAATGGACGTCGAGCTTCTGGAGGATCGGGTCGACCTTGGCGCCCTTGTAGGCCTGCCGGGCCTTCTCGATGTTCCACTTCACCACTTGACTGTCGATGAACAGGGTCGTGAAGGCATTGCCCTTGCCATCATAGGCCGTGTGCAACGGACCGAGGCCGAGCTCCGGCTCGGCGACCACGACGTCGCGCGGCTTGATCTTGTCGTCAAACAGATCATCGAAGAGACGGACATCCATCACCGTCACGGTCGGCGACAGCTTGCCGTTGGCGACGACGTGGATGCCGTCCGGTGCGGTGTTCATGCCGTGCGGGCTGTTCGAAACCGGGACGTAGCGGGTGAAGCGCGAGCCATGCCGGCCGTCGACCATCGGTACGCCACCGACCACCTTGGCCTCACCCTTGCGCACCGCCTCCTCGATGCGCTTGATGTTGAAGATGACCACCCAATCCTGCTCGTTGGCGGTCATCTCGGCCAGCGTGACCCCTTCTTCGGAATTGTAGCAGGTCGCGAAGGCGTATTTGCCCTGATAGTCCGCATCGACGTTGTCGAGGTTGCCGTCCACCAGCACCTGCCAGGCGACCTGCATCGTGTCGCCGTCCACGGCAGTGAAAATGGCGTGATACTGCTTGTTGTCGTCGAGCACCTTGCCGTCGTTCGGAAGCGGCACCCGGTCCTCGCCGTTGCAGAAGACGTAGCCGGTGCGGGGATACTTCTGCACACGCAGGCCATGAACGGTATGCTGGTTGGGCAGCTCGATGATCTTGTCGCACCGCATCACGTCGAGGCGGATGCGGGCCACGCGCGTGTTGGCCTTGTCATTCACGAAACAGTAGCGCCCGTCATAGGTGCCGTCCGTGAACGACAGGTGCGGGTGGTGCAGGTCGCCGTTGTGATAGACGCCGCCGCGAGTCTCCAGAAACTGCTTCGTCTCGGGAAGGAGGCCCTCGGTCAGCACCTTGCGGCTCTGGTCGGTGAGGCCCCAGCCCGTGGCGCTGTCGCGGTTGAACACCGGAACCCGCATCAGCTCGCGCATCGACGGCAACCCGACGATGCGGAGCTCGCCGGTCTGTCCGCTCGAGAAGAAGACGTAGTACTCGTCGAGATCGCCGGGCTTGACCTCGGTCTTGTTCGGGCCGCCGGCGAGCGCGGGGCGCGCGCTCGGCTTCGTCTGCGCCTCGGCCGGCGTCGCGAGACCGCGCGTTCCGGCCGCCCCCGCGACGGCGCCGGTCGCCGCCGCGGCGGCCGTGGTGCCCAGCAGCTGTCTGCGATTCAGCCTGGCGTGCTCGGAAGTCTCGGACATGTCACGTTCTCCTTTGTCAGGACGGGGAGCGGGCGGACGGCGCCGTGGCGGGAACCGGCCTGCCGTCGACGGTCACGCTCGGCTTCGCGCCCCGGCCGCCGGTGCGCTGCGACGGCGAGCTGAGCGCCTCGAACTTCTCGCGCTTCAGCCGCACCTGGATCATGTGCGGGCAGCGGTGATCGTCGTGGTAGAGTTCCTGGCAGTGCATGCAGTAGATGCACTCGTTGACGTTGATGTGCCCCTCGGGGTGGATCGACTGGACCGGGCACTCCTTGGCGCAGCGCTGGCAGGGCGAGCCGCATTCCGGCCAGCGCTTCAGCCACTCGAAGGTGCGCATCCGCCCCGGAATGGCGAGCGCGGCGCCGAGAGGGCACAGGTAGCGGCAGAAGAAGCGCTCGACGAAGAGCCCCGCCGCGAGCAGCGCCACGGCGTAGAGCGTGAAGGGCCAGTCCCGCACGAATTTCAGGATGATGGCCGTCTTGAACGGTTCGACCTCGGCCAGCGTCTCGGCCATGGCAACCGAATAGAGCGATACGCCGAAGAGACCGAGGAAGATCACGTACTTGATCGGCCACAGGCGCTCGTGCAGCCCCCACGGAATCGTCAGCTGCGGCACCTTCAGCCACTGGGCAAGGGTGTTGGTGAGTTCCTGCAGGGCGCCGAACGGACAGAGCCAGCCGCAGAACGGCCCGCGGCCCCAGAACAGCAGCCCGGCCGCGATGGCCGCCCACAAGATGAAAATCAGCGGTGCGGCCAGAAAGAAGTCCCAATGGAATCCCGTCACCAAGGCACTGGTGAAGGTGAGGATGTTCACGACCGAGAGCTGTGCATTCGCGTACCAGCCCAGCCAGACGAGGGTGAACAGCAGGAAGGCGCGCCGCACCCAGACATAGGTGTGCGGGTGCTTCACCAGCGCGTCCTGGAAGAAGAAGATGCCGGTCAGGACGAGGAGCGCCGCGGCGGTGATGCCGATGGCGATGCTCTTCGAGCGCCAGATCCTGATCCAGAGTGGCTCGTCCTGGATGGTGGTGGCGTCGGATCCCGCCACCGCCGCGGCGGGCGCCGCGGCAGGTCCCGGTGCGCCGGCGGGGGCTGGCTGCTCGGCAGCGGTGACGGCGCGCTGTTCCCGCCGGACGTAGCCGTCCGGTAGCGTGTAACCGACATCGAAGGTGAGAAAGGCCTTGTCCCGCGCGCCGACGGCCCGCTGCACCAGCAGCCGCAGCTGCCAAGGCTCGGTCGGATCGAAGGCGAAGTCCGGCGGGATCGTGAACAGGCCGATCTCCGGCAGGTCCGGCGCTCCGCCTTCGAGCGCGCCGAGCCGCGTGTGATTGCGGTCGCGGAAGCGGACACCGCTCCCGTCCTGGAGGAGTTCGATGCGATCGAAGATGCCGCCCCGGACGTAGGCCGCTCCCTTGAACGAGTAGGCCCCCTCCCCCGCCACGACGATGGCCTGCTGCCCCGGCCTGAGCTGGGAGCGCAGGCGGGCATAGCCGTCCTCCCCGAGCAGGCTGCGGCCGATCGTCGGCACCGAGACCAGGGCGACGTAGAGGTCGATGAAGGTGTCGTCCGGCGCACCAGGCTCCGGGTGCGAGGCCGCGGCCGCGTTGCCGGACTTGGCGAAGGCCTCGTTGATATCGGCGACGGACAGGTGCAGGCGCCGGATCGAGCCGTCGCCGAGCAGGGTCTGCCAGTCCTTGACCTCGCTCCTGTCCATGTCGACGGTCTTGGTGACCGTCGCGGCCGCCGCCGCGCCCGCTCCCGCCGCGCCGCCGAGGCGGCCGCTCTTGATCAGCTTCACGGCCGAGCGCACCGCGCTGTCGCCGATGACGAGCACCGTCACCGTGGCGCCGCTCACGATATCGACCTGCGGCAGCGGCTCCGCCCCGCTCGCGACCGGCCGCATGCCCTTGCCCACCAGCGTGTTGATCGCCTCCACGATCCGCTTCTCGGGGATGCCGATCAGCACGATCGGCTCCTTGTGATCGACAAGCTTCAGGCCGCGCAGCACACCTTGCGGGTCGATGCCGATCAGCACGTGGATCGGCTTGCCGGAATAGCCCGTTGCGCTGCTGAAATCCGTATTGAGGTAGACGTAGCCCTTGAGCGAGCTGCCGGTGTAGACGGGCACGATGGGCGGATCGCCCTGAGGAGAACCGAACCGGTCGGCACCTGCAAAGAATTCACCGGGCTGAACCTTGGCGAGGTAGTCGGTGAGCGGGCTGGTCCCGGCCGCCATGGCCGCCAACGCACCCCATAGGTGGATCATCGCGATGACGATGAATGTGGCCGGACTCCCGTACCGACGGCGGAGCTGCCCCCTGGGATCGCGTGCCGGCACCGTCGCCGCCCCTGCGTGGATGGCAGCTTTTCTAGAAGAATCCCCTAAACACGGCATAGGCACCGGCTCATCGTCACAATCCCGCCGAATCGGTAGGCTGATCGGGCGGTATGGCCAGAAAACCACTTCATTCTGCATCGGTCTTTGCGCTAGATCAAGCTTTCCGATACTGCATGCGCCAGCTCGACGTCAGCTCGATCTTGATTCAGAATTCGACAAATAGGGAGCAAGGCGACCATGCCCACCCTCAAAGCCGAGCCTGCCGGTCGTATCGAAAATCTGAAGAGCTTCTTCGCACTCGCCCACCTGATGGAGAGCGAGGCGGCGCGCAGCTATGCAGAATTTGCGGACCTGATGCGCAAGCAGGGGCGACCCGATCTCGCCGACACTTTCGCACGCATCGCCGGGGAGGAGAGCGGGCACGCCGCCCATATCTCCCATTGGTCGCAGGCGGCCGAGGGGCGCGGACCCGATTCGCAGGATCTGCGATGGCCGCCGCCGCCGACATTCGAGCGTGAGGATGCTGCCGAAATCGCCGGGTCGCGGCTGCTCACGCCCTATCGCGTGCTGACGATCGCGGTCCGCAACGAGGAGCGGGCCTTCGCCTTCTGGGCGTATGTCGCCGCGCAGACCCGCAGCGAGGAGGTGCGCCGGGCGGCGGAAGCCATGGCCCGGGAGGAGCTGGAGCACGTGACGACGTTTCGGCGCGAACGGCGCCGGGCCTTTCACGCCATGCGGCAGGCGGGGGCGGGGCCCGCCGCCAGGAGCAGCGCCGCCGATCTGGAGGCGGCGCTCGCCGCGATGCTGCGTCAGGGCGGCTCGGACGCGCTGGCCCAGGAAACCGAAGCGCTCGGCGCGCTGGCCCGGCCGCTGCAGCTCGACGTGGCACGTCCCGCGACACGCTCGATCGAGGCCTTGGCCGAAGCGCTGGCCGACGCCTACCTGCAGGCGGCGGAGACGAGCAGCGACGAGGACAGCCTCGTGCGGCTGCAGGAACTCGGGCAGCGGGCCATTCTGAGGCTGGCGAAGATCAGGGAGATCTCCTCGCCTTCCTGAATGAGGGCATCCGCACACGACGCGGGCGACGATGCTGACCATTTCTGGACCCGAATGGGACGATGGCGGTCGAACGCGGCGGCCACGCCCGCCGCCTCGGCCAGGGCGGTCTCGGCCAGGGCGGTCTCGGCCAGGGCGGTCTCGGCAATGCGCGCGAACCTCGTGCGCATGCTGCTCAGGAATGGGCGCCGCCCTGCTATGGGGACGGCGCCGTCGCATTCAGGCCGCCTGCTGCTCCAGCAGCTCGTCGGCCGGGCCGAAGAACTCGAACCGGATCCGCTCGGCCGGAACGCCCTGGCGCCGCAATCCGTTCACCAGGGCGCTCAGGAACGGCTTGGGACCGCACAGGTAGTAGGTCGCCGCCTCGTGCGGCGTCTGCCGCACCAGCCACTCCGCGGTGATCAGCCCCTGCCCGTCGTAGTGCTCCCCTGGCCGGTCCTCCGCCGCGGGCTCCGCGTAGAAGGTGTGCAGGCGAAGGTTCTCGTTGCCGGCCGTGAGCTCCCGGACCTGATCCCGCATCGCGTGCACGCGCCCGTTCTGGGCGCCGTGAACGTACCAGGTCGGGCGTTTGGGCGTGCTCCTGGCGATCGTCTCCAGCATGCTCACCATCGGCGTGAGCCCGACCCCGCCGCTGACAAGCACGACCGGACCCACGGACGTCCGGTCGAGGAAGAAGTCGCCCGCCGGCGGCGCCGCGCGCAGCACCGTTCCGGGCGCGGCCTCGTCGTGCAGCCAGTTCGAGACGATGCCCGCCGGCTCCTCCGGTCGGCCCTCGCGCTTGACGGTGATGCGGTAGGCCCGGTCGTTCGGCGCGCAGGAGATCGAGTAGTTGCGCTTGAGCACGCCGTGACCCGGCAGGTCGAACAGGAATCCGAGGTACTGACCGGGCTCGTGCCGCACCACTGGCCCGCCATCGGCCGGCACGAGAACGAACGAGCGGATGATCTCGCTCTCCGGCGTGACGCTCTCGATCACGAAGTCGCGCCAGCCGTTCCAGCCGCCGGGCTTCGCCGCCAGCTCCCGGTAGATCGCGGCCTCACGCCCGATCAGGAGCTCGGCCAGGAACCAGTAGGCCTCGCCCCAGGCCGCGCAGATCTCCGGCGTCGCCGCCGCGCCGAGCACGTCCCCGATGGCGCCCAGCAGCGCGTCGGCCACGTGAGGATAGTGTTCCGGAAGGATGTTGAGCGCGACGTGCTTCTGGGCGATGCGCTCCACCGCTCCGCCGAGTACGCCGAGATTGTCGATGTTGCGCGCATAGGCCAGCACGGCCTGCGCCAGGGCCTTGGGCTGAGAGCCGGTTTCGCCGTGATGCGACTGGTTGAAGAGATCGCGGATCTCGGGGTTCTTGAACAGGCGCTCGTACATGCGCCGGGTGATGTCCAATCCGTGCGCCTCGAGGGCGGGCACGGTGGCCTTGACGAGAGCAACGGTGGCGGGGGTGAGCGGGGTCGGCATCAGCGATTCTCAAAGGTGCATTGACGGCGCACCTTCTACCCAGCTGGCCGGAAAGATGCAAGCGTGATATACCTTATCTCCGTCCCGGAGCCCTCATGCACCTGACCCGCTACACCGACTACGCGCTGCGCACCTTGATCTATCTCGGCCTGCGAGAGCCGCAGCAGAGTTCGATCGCCGAGATCGCGCGGGCGTACGGCATCTCGGAGAACCACCTGACCAAGGTGGTGCATCAGCTCGGGCGCCTGGGGCTGATCCGCACGACGCGGGGACGGGGCGGCGGACTTCGTCTCGGCAAGCCGCCTTCTGAGATCGTGGTCGGCGCGGTGGTGCGCCAGACCGAGGAGGATCTGGCGTTGGTCGAGTGCTTCGCGAGCAGCGCCTGCGCCATCACGGCCTCTTGCCGGCTCCGGCGTGCGCTCGGGGAGGCCCTGGCCGCGTTTCTGGCGGTGCTCGACGGCTACACGCTGGCGGACCTGCTGGAGGATGGATCCGGGCCAGAGATCGCCCGGCTGCTGGGTCTTGCATCGCCGCAGGCTCGCAAGCAAAGCGCGCCCGAACCGGCCTGAGGAAGCTTGGCGCAAGCTGTCTCACGGCAGAAGCCGAAGGCGCGATTCACGAGATTCCGGAAGGTCCGTTTTCCCATGACGGTCGGCTGTCCCAGCGGTAACGGCCAAAATTCCGGAAGCGAATCATCTTGGAGTCTCCGCTCTCGATCAGTTTTTGGCAAAATGCTTGCGGTCAGAATCTGCAATCGTTTCAATGAAGCGGCTGCCCCAATCGAGACATCAGGCACGAAGCAAATTTGGTCGCAGAGTCTTACTCATCGGCGTCACCCCCTGCTCAGCACTGGTGCGGTGCGGTGCCGGCTGCTCTTTGCCCTTCCAACAATGCCTGCACGAACATCCACGCTTGCTCTCTGCATGCAATCAGTCTGTCTAGGATGACCCTGAAGTCTGCCTCCCTCCATTCGAGAAATTTGCCGGTTCGTTCGTCGCGCATCAGCAGCGCATCTGGCCGTTCATCCGCATAGTACCACTTACAATGAACGACCTCATTCCTTTGCTCGGCACATGAACAGCATTCGCTATGTAATATTTTCCAAGACTTTATGACTTCTTCATCCCTTATCAACTCGGCCAGTACGTCATCTACCATCTTTACTCTGGCTCTTATGTCTCTGAGCGATTGTATGGATATATTTGCAAACCGACTGTAATTTAGCCCTACACTCCAGTCGTCAGATACGGCGTGCCCACCCAATACAGACGCAAGCACATCGACAAGCCTGTCTTCTATGTATGTCCACTCCGTCGTGATGGCTGCGAGCAACGCCGCGCATTCCTTGCGCTCCAGCATGCCTCCAGACCGGCAAGAAGCCGAACTAAGGTGACTAGGTTGGGGCATGCTCAGGTTTCCTCAGGTTGGGGCTTTCTCGGCAGCCTTCAAAGTGATGGAACTCCCGATGGACGAGGAGGCGAACCGTCCAGCGTGCGCCTTGGACCGATCCGCACGTCGCCGTGTCCGCAGGGTTTCTGGGCGGGCAGCCTCCGGGAATGGCTCTCTCAGGCAGAGCCCACCTCGCGCGTGCGCGCCAGAACCGCGAGCAGCGCTTCCGACGAGAGCCCCTTCTCGAGCAGGGGGACCCCGGCCTCCCGCGCCCGCTCGCGGATGCTCGGGTCCGGATGGCCGGTGGTCAGGAGGATCGGCGCGTGCACGTCCAGCTCACGCAGCCGGCGCAGCACATCGAGCCCGCTCAGGCCAGGCATCATGACGTCCAGGATCACGCAGCCCGGCGCCGGGCCGGGGAAGGCCGAGAGCAACGCCGCCCCGCTGCCGAAAGCCGCGACCGCGTAGCCCTCGCTCTCGAGCAGGAACTGCAGGGAGCTCAGGACAGCAGGATCATCGTCCGCGATGAAGATGGGCATGACCGGCTCCTGATCCTGCGGTCTGGGGTCTGGGGTCTGGGGCCGGATTGGGCCATCCTCCCCGTCCGCAAGGGGCAATCTACCGGCCCAACCCTGACTCCAAATTGATGTCTCTCAAGGCTCGCTCCAGCCCGCTCAGAACGGCCCGGCGCACCAGCTCGGACAGGCGGCCGGCCTGCCTCTTCTCCATGCTCTCGGCTTGGTAAGCCGCTGCCGCCCGCGGGCGGATGGCGAGGGCCCGGCCGATCTCCTTGGCCGTGCTGCCCGCCACGAGGGGCGTGAGCACCTGCCGCTCCCGCCCGCTCAGTCCCTCGACGGGGCGCGCGAACGCCCGCAGCGTCGGGTCGGCGGTCGGAGGTGGACTTCCGGACGTGAGGGCGGCGCGCACGGCCCGCAGCGGGATCTCGTCGTCGAACGGCTTCTCGATGAAGTCCCTGGCGCCGAGCCGCATCGCCTCGGCCGCGACCGGCACGTCGCCGCTGCCCGTCCCACGATGACCGGCCGCGGGCTGCCGACGGCCTGCACCCGGCGCAGGAGGTGGAGCCCCCCGATCCCGGGCCCGTGGACGTCGGTCAGGATGCAGGCGCCGGTGAGGCTGGGCGGCGCCTCCCGCAGGGGCTCCGCGCGGGCGTAGAGGCGCGGGGCGAAGCCTGCGGTGTTGACGGTCCACTAACATTCCAACCGGGCCACCCAGTGGGGGCTGGTCACCGTCGCTTCTGCTCCAGGCCGGTGCCATCGACGGTCCCGTGCTCCAGCGGGCTTTCTCGACCGCGAGCTTGAGCGGCGGCGACTGGATGCTCTGTACGGCCGTCGCCAGCTCTGTTCTCCTCCTCGGCGAGGTCAGGAAACGGCTGATCCGCATGACACGCCGCCGGGTCGGGGGGAGGTCAGAATGGTGCCGCTCATGATGGCGTTCGAGACCCGTGCGCCGACCGATTCTCGCGCTTTCATCTTCGACGTGGATGGGGTTCTGCTGGCCTCCCCGCACGAACGCGCCTGGCGTGAGGCGCTCGACGGGCTGGCAGATCCTGACCGCTTCACCACCGCCCTGTACCAGGCCCACGTCGCCGGCAAGCCGCGGCTCGATGGAGCCCGTGCGGCCCTTTCCGCCTTGGGTCTGCCCGACGTGCAAGGCCTCGCAGGGGCCTACGCCGATGCCAAGCAGCACTGCCTCGACAGGATCATCGCGGCCGAGGGCGTCACCGCGTTTCCGGACGCGCTCCGCTTCGTCCGGGTCCTTGCCGAGCGGGGATGGCCCATGGCGGCAGCCTCGTCCTCGAAGAATGCCGAGAGGATGATGCGCATGGTTCCGCTGAGGGAGGACCGCACGCTGCTCGACGCGTTCGCGGCGCGCGTCTGCGGCCGCGCCCTGCGACACGGCAAGCCCGACCCGGAGATCTTCCTGCTCGCCGCCGCCGAACTGGGGGTCGAGCCGGCCCGCTGCTTCGTCGCGGAGGATGCCCCGGCGGGAATCCGGGCGGCCCGGGCCGGCCGCATGACCGCCATCGGCATCGCGCGGCTCGGCGATGCGGCCGGATTGTGGGCGGCCGGGGCAGACCGCGTGGTGGCGAGCTTCGACGAGATCCGTATCGCCGACCTCGCCCTGGACCGCCCTTCGGGAGACGCATCATGACGGTGACCGACACGCCGGCGCAGGCCGTGCTCCCCGGCGACGATCCATCCTGGCTCCTGCGCGAGACGGGATACGAACTCCTGCGGGAGAGCACCTTCGAGACGCGGTTCGCGGTCAGCAACGGCTTTCTCGGCTTGCGGGGAGGCTTGGCGACCCATCTCGGCGCCTGCCGGGCCATCCCGCCGCGCACCTACGTGGCCGGGCTGTTCGATACCCCCACTCCGGACAGCGCGGTGCCGGAACTCGTCCCGGCTCCCGACTGGACGCAGGTCCGCATCCTCCTGCCGGACGGCCCGCTGATGCGCTGCCCGGACCGGTCCTCCCGTGCCCTGACCTTGGATATGCACCGCGGGCTGCTCTTCATGGAAGCACGCCAGACCTGCAATGCCCCTCTCGACGTCTGCCTGCGCTCCCTGCGCCTCGTCTCGCTGGATGCGCGCGCGGTCGGGATGCAGGTGATCGAACTCCGGATCGAGAGCGGGGTCAGCGATCTCACGCTCGAAGCCGCGTTCGGGCCGACGGATTTCGAACTCGCGCCAGAGCGGGCGGAACTCGACCTGAAAGCGTGGCGCACGTGGCGGTCCGGCCGAAGCCTCGCCATCGCGGCGGCGGCCTCGCTGGAGATCGACGGCGTGGAGCGCCAGCCCGTGGCGCGGGGCGATCTGATCTGGACCTGGAGCTGGACGGCGCAGCCGGGGCAGGTGGTGAGCTTCAGGCGCGTCGTCGCGGTGACGCGCCACCACGGCACCGACGTCCATTCGGGCGCCCGGGCCCGCAGGGAGCTGGCTGCGGCACGCACGCTCGGCTGGCAAGGCCTCATCGCCCGCCACGAGGCGGCCTGGGCCGAGCGCTGGCGCCGCAGCGACGTGCGGGTGGAGGGCGACGAGGGCGCGCAGGCCGCCCTGCGCTTCGCCGTCTTCCACCTGAACGGGGCGGTGAACCCGGACGACCCGCAGGTCTCCGTCGCGGCCCGCGCCCTCACGGGCGACGACTACCGTGGCCACGTCTTCTGGGATACCGAGATCTTCCTGCTGCCCTTCTACACCCTGACGTGGCCGGAGGCGGCGCGCACGCTCCTGATGTATCGCTTCCGCACCCTGGACGCGGCGCGCGCCAAGGCCGCCCGGATGGGCTGGCGGGGTGCGCTCTACGCCTGGGAATCCGCCGATACCGGCGCGGAGGTCACGCCCCGGCAGAGTGTCGGCCCGGATCGCAAGATCCTCGACATCCGGTGCGGCAGCCAGGAGCAGCACATCAGCGCCGATGTCGCCTATGCGGTGTGGCAGTACTGGCAGGCGACGGCCGACGAGGCCTTCCTGCGCGAGGCCGGCGCCGAGATCATCCTGGAGACGGCGCGGTTCTGGGCCAGTCGGGCCGAAGCGGATCCGGATGGCAGCCGCCACATCCGCGGCGTGATCGGGCCCGACGAGTACCATGAGGACGTGGACGACAACGCCTTCACCAACATCATGGCCCGCTGGACCATTGAGCGCGGCCTCGATGTCGCGGCATTGCTTCGGGAGAGGTGGCCGGAAAACTGGGATGGCCTGTCGGGGCGGCTCGCCCTCGACGCTGAGGAACTGAGCCAGTGGAGCGAAGTGGCGCGGACGATCGCGACCGGTTACGACCCGCAGACGGGGCTATTCGAGCAGTTCGCCGGCTTCTCGGCGTTGGAGGAGGTTGACCTCGCGGCCTATGCGGGGCGCTCGGTCCCGATGGATGTGGTC